>NZ_JADKPQ010000013.1:0-178684 GCF_015350725.1 Flavobacterium sp. CSZ | reverse complement strand
CATGCGCGCAAAAGAAGATTTTCAAGCCAATGGAGGTAAAGAGTTTTTAGCAATCCCATGTTTGAATGACGATGACCAGTGGTGTGATACAGTTGGGAATTGGATTAACGAGTGGGCTGAATAATCCTGAGCCAGCAATAAGGTATATTGGAAGATAGGAAAATATATCAATCACAGAGTCGAATCTGAACAATGGAGTCAGTCTGTTGTCGATGAATTGGCTAATTATCTACAGCTAAATGGCCCATCATTAAAAGGGTTTTCAAATAAAAATCTTTGGCGCATGAAACAATTCTATCAAGAATATAAAGATCATCAAAATCTCTCAACACTGTTGAGAGAAATTAGCTGGTCCCACAATTTGGCTATTTTTTCCAGATGCAAAACCATTGAAGAGAAAGAATTTTATCTGAAAATCACCAAATAGGAAAACTATAGTTTCAGAGAACTCGAACGACAAATTTCTTCAGGCCTTTTTGAACGTACTATGCTTGGAAATGCAAAACTCTCAACAACGTTGCGAGAAATTCACCCAAAAATAATCAATACATTTAAGGATAGTTACATATTTGATTTTCTAAATCTATCTGAACCTCATAATGAAAGTGATTTACAGAAAGGGCTAATCAAAGAGATGAAAAATTTCATTCTTGAACTGGGCAGAGATTTTCTATTTGTTGGTCAAGAATACAAAGTTCAGGTAGGAAACAGCGATTTTTATATTGATTTACTTTTCTATCACAGAGCTTTACAGTGTCTTGTTGCTTTTGAACTTAAAGCAGACAAGTTTAAGTCAGAACATTTAGTCCAAATTAATTTTTAATTAGAAAAGACTGAGCGCTCATTCTGTGTCTTTTTATGGTCAGAAGGAAGTCAACCGTATTGCCTGATTTATCTACTGCCCTATATAAATAACACCAAATTCCTTTTACTTTAATATACGTCTCATCCATTCTCCAACTCTTCCCCACTCTACCCTTTCTCTTTTTCATCTCCGACTCAAGCAAAGGTAAAAACTTATAAACCCAGCGTTGGATCGTAGCATGATCCAAAAGCACTCTGCCTTATCTTCATTATTTCTTCAACATCTCGATAACTTAAAGTAAACCTAATCTTAAAATATACTGCCTGCAGAATAATAGACTTTGGATAACAATAGCTTTTAGTATTCATTTTTTGATGGGTTTAAAATTATAAAGATAAAATTACTCCCAAATGCGACAGAACCCCTACCAATCCATATAACACTAAGTTTTAATCCAAGCACTTTTTCAATCCCCTTAAATCGAGTATATTTACCAAAAATAGGTTCGAAAAATTAGCCAATTTTGATTTTTACACGAACACATGTTAGCAGTAATTTTATGACTACCATACAAACATTAGAGAACATTCCTATCGAAAAACTTTTAGAAGTTTTCAATTTATCATTTTCAGACTACATAGTGCCATTTTGCTTGACAAAAGAACAACTCGAAGATAAAATAAAAAGCGACAGTATTACCCTTGAATTCTCCGTAGGCGCTTTCCAGGATAATCAATTAATTGCTTTCATACTTCACGGCTATGACCTTGTTGACCAATTGAAAATTGCTTATAATGCAGGAACAGGTGTAATTCCAACAAAAAGGGGAAGTAAATTAACCACAAAAATGTACGAATATGTTTTACCCATTTTGCAGGCAAATGATATTGACAAGTTGTTGCTTGAAGTAATAACCACAAATGAGCCTGCAATAAAAACTTATAAGAACATTGGGTTCAAAATTATCCGAGAATTGAATTGTTATAAAGGAGCAATCAATATAACCAATAGAAAAAATGATTTTGAAATTCGCAAATTGGAAGAGTATAACTGGCAAAAACTTCAAACCTTTTGGGACTTAAAACCATCGTGGCAAAATTCGATTACAGCTCTTGAAAAACTGAAAAACTTCAATATTTCTCTGGGAATATATGATAATGAAAAATTGTTAGGATACACGATTTTTAATCCAAAACTAAAAAGAGTTCACCAACTTTCAGTTGACAAAAATTACAGAAGAAAAGGAGCTGGTCGGCAACTTTTAGAACACATTGCAAAAAATTATGCAAAGGATGTTTCTGTTACAAATATTGAAAATACTTCAAAAGAAACACTAAATTTCACGAAAACCATAGGAATTGATATTTTCATTAAACAATATGAAATGGAATTTCCTTTGAAGTAAAAACTAGCCCTTAATGATCGCTTCAGGATATCCAAACCAAATTTCTAGTGCCTTTAAAAGACAGACCATACTTAATAGTAAGACAATCTCTTCAAGTCCTCCATAAAATAATTTGAAATGTATTTTTTAGGGGCACCATAGCCAAAAGACTCCAATTGGCACCTTTTATTATTATAAAACTTTTTAATTTTTATTTGTCTAAAGAGCCGCAGTATATTATATTTTTATCGCGTGAGTATAAAAGTTGAGTGTTTAGTAAAACTCAAAGGCAGGCCGCTGTGTTTAGGTTCTTCATCTAATTTCTGCTTCTGCAGCCGCAAAAACTATTTATTTTTTTGGCTGCAAGTAATAATAGCTCTGAGAGAATTGCGGCATATGATATTTAAAAAAACAAAAATTGAGTATTGATTAAAAGTTCAACAATTGAATTTGAATGTGCAGTTCTCAAAAATAAAATAGGGCTCCTTATCAGCCCTCAGCCCTGATAGGAGTGAAATGCTTTGTGGCGGGATCAGGCTCAAAGATTGCAGCGTTTAGCGCGAAGATCTCCTGAAAAATAATTAATATAATATCCATAAAAAACAATATTACACCAAATATATAAAACAAAAAAGGCACCTCGATGTGAAGTGCCTTTTATAAGTTAACCGTTATAGTTTAATTATGCTACGACTACGTTTACTGCATTTGGACCTTTACGGCCTTCTTCAACGTCATAACGTACTTCATCGTTTTCACGAATGTTTTCTGATAGACCTGAAGCATGAACAAAAACCTCGGCTCCTCCATTTTTAGGAGTTATGAATCCGAATCCTTTTTCTTCATTGAAAAATTTTACTGTACCTTCTTGCATTTTAATATATTTAATGGCGCAAATGTAGCATTAAAAAACGAGAACTTACTGAAATTGAGTTTTTTATTTACAAAGTCAAACTTTTCGAAGCCTTTTGCACGATGTTATCTGCAAAACGTAATGGTATCTTCTAAATTTTCTTTACCAATAAATGCAGATCAATTATTACTTACCTTAAAACCAATACCTTAAACTCTTTTTACTCTGTCAAAAAATAAAAAATAGTTTCAAATAGTATCAGACTAACTTATCATTGTTCAAGTTTTTTTTAACATATAGCCCATATAACAGCCTTTTTTAAACTGCACTTCACCCTGCCATATTATTTATTTCCGCTGCCTACATAATGGATGGTAAAATGAAGTAAAAGAGCTCTGGAAATACGCATTATTGGGATCTGAAGTCCAAAACAAATAATAATAAAAATTCCCACCATAAGTTCCAAAGAAAGGCAGTAAGTCTCTTTCAAAAGAAACCCGCCAAAAATCATTAGCACAAAAAGGATTAAGACTATAGGATAACTAATCCATAGCGCAGCGGAATAAAATCCGGGTTCAATGCGGAAATCCTGATTACAGTGCACACATTTCTCGGGCATTTTTAAAATGGATTTAAAAACAAAAAGTCCCGGCCTTGTAAATAAATTCCCCTTATAACATCGCGGGCATTTTAAGGCAAAAATGTTGTATAATTTTGTTGTTTCTCTCATGGGTAAGGTAAATTATTATAATATAATCCAGACAGCCCCATAGGGACCCCCTGGATTAAGCAGCTAATGAAACATACTACATATTATCGACAACTGCCTGGCCGAATTCAGAACATTTCACCAAGGTTGCTCCTTGCATCAAACGCTCAAAATCATACGTAACGATTTTATTACCGATTGCTCCTTTTAGTCCTTTTATTATAAGATCAGCCGCATCCTGCCAGCCCATATACTCAAGCATCATGACCCCTGAAAGGATTTCAGAAGACGGATTTACCTTGTCAAGATCTTTATACTTAGGCGCCGTTCCGTGTGTAGCTTCAAAAATAGAAACCCCTGTGGCGTAATTTATGTTGGCTCCGGGCGCTATCCCAATTCCTCCCACTATGGCAGCCAGGGCATCTGAAATATAATCCCCGTTAAGATTCAGCGTAGCAATGACATCATACTGCTCAGGCCTTAATATGATCTGCTGTAAAAAAGCGTCGGCTATTACATCTTTTATAATCACCTTATGTACATATTTTTCCATCACCAACCACGGACCTCCCTCATATTCTTTGGCTCCAAACTCATCTCTGGCCAGCTGATAGCCCCATTCTTTAAACTGCCCTTCGGTAAACTTCATGATGTTTCCCTTATGCACAATAGTCACCGAATCCTTCCTGAAATCAATGGCATGCTTGAGAGCTGCTCTGATAAGGCGCTGGCTTCCTTCTTTAGATACGGGTTTTATTCCAATGGATACCGAATTAGGAAAACGAATGTTTTTAACCCCCATCTCCTCAATAAGAAAGTCCTTCACCTTTTTCAGTTCGGGTGTTCCTGCCATCCATTCAATACCGGCATATATATCTTCTGTATTTTCCCTATAAATAATCATATCTACTTTTTCGGGTGCTTTCACCGGAGAAGGAACTCCTTTGAACCACTTTACGGGTCTGACGCAGGCATATAAATCCAGTTTTTGTCTCAGGGCAACATTCAGTGAGCGCATCCCACCACCAACAGGAGTGGTTAGCGGCCCTTTAATGGCAACTAAAAATTCCTCAATATCCCTAACTGTCTGATCCGGAAGCCAGTTTCCTGTTTTTTCAAAAGCCTTTTCTCCTGCATATATTTCCTTCCACTGGATCTTTCTACTTGTGCCGTATGCTTTTTGAACTGCAGCATCAAAAACCAATCTGGAAGCTTTCCAAATATCCGCCCCTATTCCGTCTCCTTCTATAAAAGGGATTATAGGATGAGAAGGCACAATGAGCCTTCCGTTTTGAATACTTATTTTATTTTCGTTCATCATATTGTAAATTTTTGAAAAAAAGTTCCACGCAGGCTTTCCTTGGTTCGACTTTATTTTCGTTATTTAACCTTCGCTACTGACTTGCCTTATTTAATGCTAAGAAGTATGGCTAACTTTTACAAATATATAACAAATGTTATGTATTTAATTAATAAATGTTATATTTGTTTTTATGAAAGATTTCTTTTCCCAATTTGATTTCCAGAGTAACTTGCTCTTTGAAGACCTAACAGAGTCAGAAAATCAAACCGTTGAAAACGCTATGGAATCCCTTATGATAAAAAAAGGCAGCATGCTTTTTTATGAAGGTGGTATCCCAACGGGTATCTATGAGATAAAACAGGGAAAAGCCAAAAAATTCAAACGCGGTTTTAGCGGTGAGGAGCAAATATTTTATATCTATACAACCAATGACGTATTGGGATACCATGCTCTGCTTGGACAGGAACGCTATCAGGACTCGTGCGAGGCCCTGGAAGATTTAAAAGTAAATTTCATTGCCCGGGAGGATTTTCTCAGACTGCTCAGGGAAATCCCAGCCTTGCAGCAAAAACTCATTAAAAATATCGCTCACGAATTTGGTGTTCTGGCCAACATTATTGCTGTACTGGCACAAAAGAACCAAAATGCACGCCTGGCACTGTTTTTACTGTTGTTGGAAAACAGGTTCAACCGAAACTCTCCAACCCTAAAAGGCATAGACCTCACGCGTGATGACCTGGCCAACCTTATTGGAACATCACAGGAAAGCCTGGGTCGAAGTCTCAAACAATTCAAGGAACTAGGCTGTATCGAAATAGATAAAAGGAATATTTATATCAAAGACAAAAAGCAACTAGAACAATTATTGCAAGTCAAAATAAACTGATTTTTTAATCAAGTAGCATTAAACCTACTGCTTTATGCTAAAGTTATTTGCTTTTAAACTGCACTATACGTCTTCTGTACATCCTTTGCAATAAAAAAGCATTAAACCTGATTCTGTCATATAAGAGTCCTAAAAGCAAAGCCATAACTCCTATAAATAAAACATGTAATCCCATATTAGAATAAAAAATTCCACCGGTAATTCCACCTATAAAAAAAAAGGTGATAATGGTCATTCGTAACTTTATCGAGACAAACAGCTTTTTTCTAAAAGAATCTTCATGATAAAAAAACAGTTGGGATAATTCGATTCCAAGATCTGTAAAAAGCCCTGTTAGGTGTGTTGTTCTTACAGTAGCATTTGATATTTTTGTGACCAATGAATTCTGTAAACCCATCGAAAATAATAATATATAGGCTATAAAGTCAGGATTCTTTACAATTAACTGCTCTCCAAAGACAGCAATCCCAAACAAAATTATGCTTTCAATTGCTGTTGGAATTACATAACTGTATTTTTCATTTTTTCGCAAGAGAAACTCAACGAGTAAACTTGAAAAAAAAGATCCCAGAAAAAAAAAGAAGATATATAAAAAGTAAATAAATCCCTGCTTGAAATTAAGTTTAAAAATCTCATCTACAAAAAAAGCAAAGTGTCCTGTAACATTGGTTGTTAATTTTTGGACGGCCAAAAAACCCGCTACATTTACCAATCCTGCCACAAACGATAATAAAGAGGCTATTTTAAGATTATGTCTTAGATTTCTTTTGTTTCCCTGATGTTTGAACATTGCATTTTAGTATTTCATACCTTTTAAATTATATTTTTTTTTACTATACCATAGATCTTTTCTGCATTAGTATTAGATTAGTCAAAAAAAATAAACATCCTAATGATCTCAAAGTTACACTATTTTTTCACCTCTGTACTTATTGTTGATTTAAATCAAATTTAAACAACATGAGTACTTATCTTTATTATTCTCAGTAAGAGCATGTACTAGATCACCATCTTTTACAGCCTTTACCTGACCTTTCTCATACCTTAATTGGATAGATAACTTTTAATTTGCATCATAAATTGCTATTTGTCAACTAGAAAATGTTTTAAGATAAATCAATTCAGCAATTATTACAATCCTTGTAATAGTGCGGCAGTACTTCTTATCTATCAACCCTCTTTGGTAAAACTATAACTTGATTGATCTTACAATGCTAAAGCGCCTAATCTGACACACTATCCAAATCAATTAAAAACATCTTTGAATCATATTGCTCTAACTCTGGCAACTAATCTGTTATTTTTAGCAGCAGCCCGCTCATTGCATAACAACTATCCTTTTATTATTTTTAGCGGTTTCTTTTCCCCAAGAAGCAATGGCTTTCAGTAAGGGAATGAGTGTTTTACCAAATTCTGTCAGCTCGTAATCTACTTTCAAAGGCGGTTTGGTGGTGTGCACGGTGCGTATAATCAAACCATCCTCTTCTAATTCTTTCAATTGCAGGCTTATGGTGCGCTCGGTAACCATTGGCAATTCTTTTCTCAACTCATTATAGCGTTTCTTTTCAATTAAATGAATAAGAATCACTGATTTCCATTTTCCACCTATATATTTCATGGTAAGGCTGGTGCTACACGGGTATTCTTTATCGTTTATACAATACATTTTTTTATACTATCTATTTTGACCGTTATTGCAAAGATAACCAACTATACTTATGTTTGCAACACTAAAAAGTATAGTATAAATAAAATTTTAGAAATATGAGTTTTTTAAATCTTGCAAAGAGCAGGTACACCACAAAGAAGTACAATTCAAACGAAAAAATTACGGATGAAAAAATCCAGCAGTTAAAAGAGATTTTACACTTAAGCCCATCCTCCATCAACAGTCAACCCTGGAAATTTACTTTCGTTTCAGACCAAAAAATAAAAAGTAAACTGGCAGCTGTTTCTTATTTCAATGAGCAGAAAATAAATCAGGCAAGTCATTTGGTGGTTTTTAGCGCTATTGATGACATTGGAAAATTTGAAACGCAAATTCATCAAAACCTGCCACAAGGTGCTGTTGGTTATTACAATGAGTTTATAAAAATCGGTTCAGAAACAGCCATTAAATCCTGGCTGCAGCATCAGGTCTATCTTTCTCTTGGTTTTTTTCTAAGTGCCTGTGCCCATATGGAAATTGACAGCACGCCTATGGAAGGAATTAAAACCCAAGAATACAAAAGCATACTCAAACTCGAAAACTACAAGCCATTATTTGCCGTGGCAATCGGTTATAGAAACCCCGAAGATGGCAATCAGCCAACTGTTAAACCAAAAGAGAGACTTCAGATGCAAACTGTTATCGACTCTTTGTAGCCAACTCCAAAGGACATTTAGGAAGTAATCTTTATTAAAAAAATAATTTATTATGAGATTAATACAAATCATCACCGTTTTCGCTTTTTTATGCTTTAAGGTCCAGGCACAGCAACATGATGCCATCTACCATTACTCGGTCATGGATGCAATGCGCAACGGCATCTATCAAGGGGAACACAACATTGAATATCTTGCAGCCAAAGGGGATTTCGGACTGGGTACTTATAATTTTTTAGATGGTGAATTAATTGCCCTAGATGGCGTTTTTTATCGCATTGGCTCTGATGGAAAAGTAGTTGAAGAAACCAAACGAAAATCACCGTTTATTTCTTTGGTTAAGTTCAAAAAGGATACTGAAATAACATTTCATTTTAATGGAACTACACAAGAGCTGCAACAAAAGCTCATTACTTTATTGCCATCGCAAAATATGCCTTATGCCATTAAAATAACTTGTAGTTTTACTGAAATTACCACAGGCGGTGCAGAAAAAATTGCCTCAGCTGATACTACAGGCCTCGCGATATTGATGAAAAACAGGCCATTGTACAAAACAAAAAACATTACAGGGACTTTGGTTGGTTTTTACAACCCACCCCACTTTAGCACTATAGATCTTTCTCCGTTTCATTTTCATTTTATTGCCGATGATAAAACATATGGCGGGCATTTGGTAGCAGGCCTACTAAAGGGAAGCCTGACACTATCCCTTGATGAGAAAAACGGTTACAATGTAGAACTTCTTAAAAACAATCAACGCTTTCGAAGCGCTAAGCTTGAAAACAACGACAAAAAATCTTCGTATTAAAACATTAACTATTAAAGTAAAACAAGATGAAATTTAAAACAAAAATGACAACACTTGCCATTACCTTCACTATGTTGGCACAATCGGTATGGGCGCAACGGCCCAATGAAATACAGCACATAAAATTTGGAGATGAAAACTGGGAAGAGATGGCCCCTAAACTCCAACGCAAATATGTATATGGAGAAAAAGGGATGCTGGCATTATTTAAAATGGACAAAGGGGCAAAAGTTCCCTTACATCATCACTCAAACGAGCAAACTTCCTACATTACCAAAGGAAGTGTAAAAGTAACGATGCAAGGCAAAGATTATACCGTAAAAGCAGGCGAAGTACTAATCATTCCGGCAAATATACCACACGAGTTTGAGTGTCTGGAAGACGGTACCCTGGACATTGATTTTTTTGCGCCGCCACGTACCGATTGGATTAATGGTACTGCTAATTATTTTGCTAAGAGCACAACTGTAGAATCCCAACTAGAAACCATAGCGGCTATGGATATTCGCCCGGGTGATGTGGCCGTATCTGCCAGTGGCCGCGTGTTTGCCACCATTCATCCTCTGGGCAGCCAAAAAATGCAACTGGTAGAAATTGTCAATGGCAAAGCCGTTGCCTACCCTGATGAAAGTTTTCAAAAAAACAACCAGCCCGCCACCGATGCCAAGTTTGATGCAATGCTGGGATTAATATTCGATAAGAAAGGCAGGCTCTGGGTAACTGATATGGGGCTTGAATTAGGCAAAACCAGATTATGGTGTCTTGATATAAAAACCAATAAAGTCATTGAAAAAATAGAATTACCAGGTTCTATCGCACCAAAAGGTTCGTTTTTACAAGATGTTGTCATTGACGAGAAAAATAATTGGGCGTACCTTGCCGATATTGCCAATCCGGGTATTATTGCCATTAACCTGAAAACAAAAAATGCCCGTCGCTTTGGTGGCCATACTGCATTGCTTGCAGAAGACAAAGATATGGTTATAGATGGCAAGGTAATAAACTTTGGAGGAAAGCCTGCTCGAGTAGCTATAGATCCCATCACGCTCTCCTCAGACAGGGAAACCCTTTTCTTTGGCGCTATGAACGGCACTAGTTGGTACAAAGTTCCAGCAAATCTTTTTAGGGAAAACAAAGATGATAATACCATTGGCCAGGCCATTACAGTTGCCGGTAAAAAACCCTTTAGCGATGGGGCAACAACAGATGCGATGGGTAACCACTATTTTACCAATCTCCAGGAGCATGCCATTACAAAACTGGCAACCAACGGTACTCTAACCAATATAGCAATAGACTATACGCTTTTGCTTTGGCCAGATAACGCTTACCTGGGCCCGGATAACTGGATGTATATTTCTGCCAACCAATTGAACACTACACCAGCATTTACAGGTAGTACCGACCAAGGGAAAGCTCCTTACTATATCTACAGGTTTAAATTAAAATAATAACTATGAAAACTATTTATGTGACTATGGCCGTACTAAAAGCCAAAAGCGGCAAACGCGAAAAACTACAGGAAGAATTATTAAAACTCATCACTCCCACTCGCAGAGAAGAAGGCTGTTTGGAATATATTCTTTTTGAAGATAAAAATCAGGCAGGTACATTTTATATGCGCGAGGCCTTTAAAAATTACAAAGCTTTTGAAGTCCACGGTACCACAGCACACTTCCGAAACTTTGCATCGCAAATAAACGAGTTGATGCTTGAAGCTATAGAATTAATAGAATTAGAACAGGTTTCTAATTGATAAAAAATACGCAATAAGCCATCCTTGAGTATGCTCTTATAAATTTAAGCATCTACAAAGGGTAAGCCATAAAGCCTGCCCTTTGTAGTTGTTTTTAAATGGAGTGAATGCCTTTTTTATATCAAAACTAAACAAATTTTTACTTCAATAAGACCAAATACCTTTTACTTTGACATAGGTCTCATCCAATCTCCAGCTTGCCCCCACTTTGACCTTTCTCTTCTTAATCTCTGATGCAACTGCTATTACTTTTCGGATCATAAAGCATTGCAGTGCATAAAGAGTTTTTTCTTTCTTTATTGTTTAATATCGTGCAATTAACACAGGTCTTGCAATTTTCCCAAAAAAGATCATCACTGGTAAGCTCCGAGAAGGTAGCGGGCTCAAAACCCAGTTCATGGTTTATTTTCATTACCGCAAGAACAGAGGTTAAGCTAAATATAAGTGCCTCGGGATACTTCTCTCGACTCAGCTCAAAAATCTTTCTTTTAATTCTTTTTGCAAGTCCGGTATGTCTGAATTCAGGTGCTACAATTAATCCTGAGTTAGAAACATATTTTCCATTCTCCCATGCAGAAATAAAAGAAAAGCCTGCCCATCTCCCATCTGATGCAAAAGCGATAACAGCTTCACCTTTTTTCATTTTTGTTTCCAGCAGTTCAGGTGAACGCCTTGAAACACAAGTGCCCTGGGCTATAGCAGATGATAAGGTAACTTCGCATATCTGCCTGATCCAGAAAGTATGAGAGGACCTGGCTCGTACTACATCAAAATCAACTGGTTGCTCACTAGGTTCGAGAGGCAATTTTTTAGAGCTTTGAGATGAACTTGAATAGAAAAAACCTCTCTTGTTAAGGTTTATTATTGGATCTATTAATGGGTTTATAATCTTCATAAGGTTAAAGTATTTGAGAGATCATCATAATAGTAATAAAAAATACGATGGTAAATACCAACAAGTTTATAACCCTTTCTTTATTGGTTATTGATTTATTTGATAAATATAATTTTGTAAGCTCCTTGTTTCTTGTTTTATCTACTTTCATGGTTATTTAAATTGAGATTGTTTTGGGTTTATGCGAACTTATCTGCGCTGTCACGAAAACTGCTACATTTTTTCAAAATCAATTTATAATATTGATTTGAATTAATAAAGCAACTGATTTTGCAATGGTTGAGAACCATTGAGAAAAAAATCACACAAGAGTCGAAAAGTCGTTAATTAGACTCCTTTTCTTTTGGGTTATACAACATGGCTGTACATAAACAGTTTTTTCGTTCTTTATACATTAATATCGGGCAATTGACACAAGACTTACAATCTTCCCAGAAATTGCTGTCTGCTGTCAAATCTGAATAAGTGACTGGCTCAAAACCAAGTTCGTGGTTCATTTTCATCAAAGCCGAACCAGTGGTCAGACTAAATATTATCGCCTGGGGATATTTCTGGCGGCCCAACTCAAAGATTTTTCTTTTAATTCTTTTTGAAAGATCTGTATGAATGAACTCAGGAGCTACTATAAATCCTGAATTGGAAACATACCGATCATTATCCCAGGAAGATATAAAACAAAAACCTGCCCATCTCCCATCTGAGGTAAAAGCGATAACAGCTTCACCTTTTATCATTTTTGTTCCCAGAAACTCTGGAGTACGTCCTGAAATTCCTGTTCCGCTCTCTTTGGCAGATGCTAATGTAGCATCACAAATTTCTTCTATCCAAAAAACATGATCTGCGTTGGCTACCTGAACCCTAAAATCTATTGGATCAGAAACTTTATCATTTAGCAATAGCATGGCTTTACTTCGTACAGAATCAGGTCGAAGAAAATCTGTGCCTGAAAAATCTATATTGCGTTGTTGAGTTTTCATATTTGATTTAGTATTCCTTGATTTTGTTTGTACTAATGAATGAGAAATACAAAAACATTATACCCAAATCACATACCACTATTAGGCGTATAACCTCCTAAAGCCTGTATATCAATAATTTGTTTTAAAAAAAACATTTAATACTTATTTTATATCCTTATCAAAATGATATGATCTTATCATTTTGATCAAATTTTAGCAGCTCATTATTACTGATCCCAGCAGGGGACCTAAACCAAAATACTAAAGACATATAAAGACAGCCTCTACTTCCAATACGCCAATCTAATCTCTTCAAGTCTTTCATAAAATGCATGGAAATTTGTCTGGTAGAGGTCACAATCAGGCGGAAGTGTAAGCCCTGTAAGTAACTGGGCAAAGAAAATTTTAACGCAATCCCTATAGCCATCAAAAGCAAAAGATTAGGTAAAGTTCTCAAAGTTTTGTGAATTGCACCTTGCTTTGATATCGCAAAAGGATGATGTTTAACGTAATGACATTGCCCGAGGGACTACATTTATCAAGTAATTCAAATTCTCAGATAAACAATTCAGCAAAACAGCAATTTGTAATAAAAATCATTTACGTACAAACCAATTTTAGTATTTGGTCGAAAAACACATACCTGATAAACAAGCCACCCGAATTAATTAATTATTTACACAGAAAGGCTCGGCGTATCTTAACTTATTTGCCTGCAAAGATTAAAGGATGCTCTTTACCTTTGTAGTAAAAAATAAAACCACTACTTTATTTCAAATAGTGGTTTTGTAATCAATAAATAATGATCTATACAATTATAAAGTAAATCTCAAAAAACTATATGTACTATTTTACAATAGGCTATTCGATTACTATTTTTTTGGTTATTTTAGTTGAATCTTGAGAAATCATCGCCACATATATACCTCTGGCAAGTTTAGCTCTAATAACTTGATTGGTATTAGATTTTAGATTTTTTGTTTCGTATAATGGCCTTCCCTCTATTGAGTATATAGCTAAAGAATAATTTTCCTCTGACTGTGAAGCGAAATAAATATTAAACTCTCCACCCTTTGATGGATTTGGATATACTTGGACATCAGTATTTATTAAAACATTATTCTGCTCTGCACTTCTTGAAGTATTTCCTATTTTATTGAACTTAAATAATTGACATGAAGTCCCGTAATAATCCCAAAGTTGAAGATTTGCCGTGCCATCCATATTACAATTAGAAATGTCCCAGCCTTTTGATGTATTTAGGGCTGATTTTATGCTATAATAACCATTCCCCACATCGGTTACTAACCATTTTTGAGCATCATTGCTATAACTATCCCAAAGTCTTATCGATTTTCCATTTGTCGGATCTGCGCTATCAAGATCAATTACACGTCCTGTAGCACTTGCATTTGATTTAAAACGCCAATAGCCATTTCCAGCATCAATAGCAATCCACTGTTGTGCCGTTGCCCCTGATTTATCCCAAGGACGCATTACAGTGCCATTTGCATTAGTGCCATACTTAAGATCTAATACTTTATTTGAATTTGTTTTAAATTCAATTTCATAAACACCATTGTTTATTAACGGTGAGGTATTACTACAGATTTGTGATGGTATATTACTATTTGCATATACAGAGAACCACTGCTTCACTGGCGCCCCGCAAGACTCCCAATCGTTATTAAAAGCAGTTGTAACATTATAGGGATCTGCTTTAGTTATCAGCCCTTCTGGTGCCAGCAAATTCCAACTACAATTTCCCGTAGCATCAATTCTGCCTTTCATATTAAGACCAAAACCGCTTGTTGTACCAGTACCCCATGTTTCAGCGCCACTAGGAGACCAATCTGTTTCTGTTATCATAATAGGGGCTACATTAGCAATGGGCTGCACATTAGCATTCCAGGCATTGTTAAAACTAGTGGTATTCTCTGCATTAGCTCCCCAATATCCCGGATAAACATGAACAGCATAACCTATATTTCCTCCTGTTATCAAATGGTTTGGATATCCTTGGTAATGAGATTGATATCCCGTTCCTGGTATCCAGCAAACATTATTTGCGCCATTGCCCTTAATTATATTTACTAAATCCTGAAAGTAATTATGCAAAGCGGCAAAATGCTCATCACCCGTTGCACCCCAATTTCCATTTGTCCCAAGTATTTCTATAGGTTCATTGGCTATTTCAAACATAACATTATCTACATTCTTTAAACTTGGATGGTTCGAGAGATATCCCCACACCTTTCTTAAATAATTATGGTAATTGTCCCCATAAGCAATTCGTTTAGGACATACACCAGGAGGACGAAGCACAACATAGAGTCCTCTGCTTCTGGCATGATTAATTAAAGGAACTATAACTTGATTTACATAAGTTACTAATCTATTGTAATCAAAGCATGAGATATCATTTTCTGCTGCTGAGCAACCAGGTGTATTGGTCCAGTAAGGGTCAATATGAAGCCTTATATAATTTAATTTCCATCCGTTATTGGTATCGGTGAGCGCATCCATAAGGGCATTATTATAATTTAAACAACCTTGGACATTATAGTTATCCCAACGACATTGATTATAAGAGCAACCATTAAACCAGGGACTCGGAGTAATGGCAACACCATGTAGTAAAACGTTTTTCCCGCAAGGATCCTTTAAATTCTTGCCTTCAACATGCAGAGCAGGCAGCGGCATTCCTGGCCATGCAAATAATTGTACAAGGGGAATAAAAACTAAAAATAGAAAAAGTAATTTTTGAACTCTTTTCATAACTTAAATGGTTTGATTAATAAATATCCTATCTCACCTTTGAGTAGGTTTTTTACTGCTAATTTAATAATAAAAATAATTAAAAAACAACCGATTGTCTTATTTATTTTATTAATTACAAAATATAATCCCAATAAAATAGATTATACATATATTTATAGCCAAAAAATAATTAAAATCACTAATAGTTTCTTTTTCAAACTAAAGCTTACAAGTTTCAAAAAAAGATGACTTAGAATCTTACAAAAAAATATAGAATTAGTTTTTACAATTATCCCAAATAATGAGTATTATTTACTTTCAAACATTCAAAATAAAGATTAAAAAAGCAGACATTCAAAACAACTGGTTGCTTAACTGTCTTAAATAGTTCTCTGGCAGCTCTGACAATGAACTATAAGAATTGATTCAGTCCCAATTTTTGATTTTTAATAATTATTAAAAATAGTATTTTAGCATACAATTAAGGCAGTTCCAAGCTGCTCAGAGCAGAAGAATTTAACCCTGCATTTATTAAGTGTTTATAAATATGAAAAAAACATCTTTAAACAAAGTGTCTTATAATAAGATTATACCTTTGTGGACCTCCGTGAGAAATACTACCCAGGTGAACAGTCCCATTATTGATTTGGCGCAAAAGATTAAGCCAAAAGGGAAAATTCTTGATATAGGCTGCGGTACAGGCAGGCCTGTAGCAGAATATTTTGCTGATAAAAATTTATTGGTTACCGGAATAGATCTCTCTGAAAATATGATCGCCGAAGCAGAATCTAATGCAATAAGAAATTCACGCTTTTTTGTTTGTGATTTTTTTGATTTTTCAAGTGAAGAAAAATTTGATGCAGTAATTGCATGGGACTCCCTGTTCCATTTTCCAAAAGAGAGACAGAAAGACATTTATCTTAAAGTTTCAAGTTTGCTGACCCTTGGAGGATATTTTCTTTTCACACATGGAAAACAAGAAGATGAACATATAGACCAGATGTTTGGGGAATCATTCTATTACAGCTGTTTATCAAAAAAAGACGTTCTGAGATTAATGAAAAAATCAGGCTTTGTAATTAAATATTCAATTGAGAATTTTTCAGAAAATAATGATACTAGGCACTGGGTGGTACTGGCAAAAAAAGAGTTCGAGTTATAGTGCGAAAGTTTTTTTGTGCGCAATTAAAATTATACTATAATACTTGGTTTTAATTTAAAATAAGTAATAAAGATTCTTTGGCATTTGCCAGAATCAAATATAGGAATTTAAGTAATTTAAAAGTTAGCCCGCCAATTTACAGAATGATTTAAACACACCCCCCCTTATCTAATTACCTGATATTTAAAAACATAAAAACAAATTCAATTCCACCAAGAGTGTTCTTTGCAGATTCAAAACTTTTAATACCCTAATGTGTTTTGATAAAAACGATGGTTCTGTTCGAGATCATTCTTAAGATATTTACCTTGCCAGATTTTAATCTTTGACAGCGAACCCTTGTTATATACTTTGATCGCTGCTGCATTACAACCCTTTTATCAATGTTTATTACTCGTAGTTTTTAATTTTATTACTAATTGCTTTAATTAGAAAACATTAAGCGCTCATTTTCTGTCTTTTTCTGGTCAAAAGAAAGTCTGCCTTATCGCCTAATTTATCTACCGGCAGATATAAATAAGACCAACTACCTTTTACTTTGATAATAGGTCTCATCTAATCTCTAGATCCTATCCACTCTGCCTTTTCTCTTCTTTATCTCTGAGACAATCAAAGTGTAAATTTTTACACCCAGTGCTGAAACGTGGCAGGATCCACAAGCACTCCTCTGATCTTCATTATTTGTTCACTTTGCTGTTTTTTTTGATTTGAATCGCAGCCTTTTACGATCAATTACAGCATCGCTTTTCTTTGTAAAACTGAAGCTCTTGGTCTGTTTTACAAAGAAGCCTTTCCAAAAGCGCAATTTTCTCCTCATAAAGTCTTGTCACCAGTTCAAAGTTCTTACCGCTGCATGAGCCAGGGCCTTTTACAATAATACTCTCTTGGTTAAAATACCGATGACTCTCAAAACGGATGATATTCTCCAGAGGCATTTCCAGAATAAGAGCCAGCTGCTGAAGTTTCTCCAGGCTCAGACTTGTTTTCCCTTTTTCAATTTTACTGTAACCGGCCTGGGTTATACCGAGCTGATCTGCAATATATTCCTGAGTGTAATTTTTTAATTCCCTTATACTTTTAATCTTATCGCCTATTAACATTTTGATGCTGTTTTAATCCTCATAGCCCTGCCTGCAAAATCCAATTCAAATTATTCATATCTATGATACTGCCGACACCCTTGTGAATCTCCATTAATTATTTTGGTGTAAAATTAAGCTTCAGAGAAAAAAACAGCAATAACATTTGTTTATGTTTTGGATCATTCCTACTCCACGCCACGCTTGAGACGGCTTAAATGAACCGGGCTAATATTAAGGTAGGATGCAATATAATGCTGGGGCACACGGGTGAGTATCTTTGGAAAAGAAGCGTTCATGCTGTTGTAGCGCTGCAGGGGAGTTTGGGTGTAAAACGCCTTGAGTTTATCGTTCATTAAAAAAAAATAATCCTCTGCAATAAGCCTGCCTAACTTTTCTCCATTGCGAAGATTGCCGTAAAGCAGCTGTAGCATTTCATAAGTAATCTGCACCACTGTTGTATTTTCAAGAGCCTGAATATAGAAATCGGCAGGAATAACCTTTAAAAAACTTTGGTAATCTGTAGCAAAGGTATTTTCCAATGAAAAATGGAATGTCTTTTCATCATCATTCTGATCAATAAAGTAAATCCGAAGTAAACCCTTTACCACAAAATAAATCCCGCGGCAGACCTCTCCTTTACAAAGAATGATTTCCTTTTTTTTAATGCGCCTGACAATAAACATGGATTTACACTGCTGCCATTCCATCTCGTCAATCTCAATATAATGGAGTATCAGATCCTTTATACCTCCAAAGTCATTATTCTTTTTGTTCATCTGCAATTTACATAACAATATCTTATTGTTATAACGCTTTAAGATATGCCTTATTTTCCATGCTGATGCACGAGGGAGTCAAATTCTTAGAAAAGAAGTACCCTGGCTGTTTCTGCACAAAAGATCTCCGGCGCTATCACCTGATTTCAACACAAAAGTAACGATCCATTTTCAAACAACAGCTAGCCTAAAGTTCAAGTTTTATTAAATACAAAACGTTACAGCCCTACTTAGATCGATTAAAAGGATATTGTCAAAATAAAAGTACCCTGCAAAATCAATAGAAATTACAGGGTATCAAAACAAGTAATAATCTTCCAAAACTACTTACCCGTCTGACTGAACTTAAATATATACTCGGGCATCAGGCCTGTTTTTAGAGTACTGATTTAAATGGAACCTAAGCTGGTCTATTACCTCTTTCTTTGTAGCATTGATATTGATAAATTTAATATCAAACCAGCTTTTTAATTCTTTAATATCCCTAGGATTCTTCTTTAATGATGACGCAAATAGTATCTGAACTCTGGAATTTAAAATTTTAAAAAACTCATTTAAATTAATTTCATTGTCGGCCACAAAAAGAATTAAATTATAATCATACAAACTAAAATCAGCACCTTCAGTTCCTGAAAAAGCCACAAAGTCACAATCAGAAATTCCTTTTGTAAAATACCTGAGAAAAACCCCGCTCTTATCATAAACCAGAATTTTTGTTCTCTCGAGAATAACTGCCATTTTTATTACTATATTAATTTTTAAAAACAAACGATCTTTACATGATCCCCTCAGATTTACATCTATCGCTATTTCTGCCTGTAGCCCTCCGGTTTTGAATCGGTTCTCTGAGGAAGTTTTTACAAGAGTTTGATTTTATCTTCATAGAGCTTTTTCACTAGGGTATTATTATTTATATTTATACTTGCATTATAATCTGCCTTCACATTATGAGAACCATCGAAATACTCATCAGAATCAACTCCCACTACTGTCTCTACCTTAAACGAGCACAAAGGAAATTTTCCCTAATTTGCCCAAAGTAATATCCGTTGTGTCCTCTGTTTTACTAAATCTACACTTTAAGAGAACAAACAGGTGAAAATTTCCACTTCTGGCTCATTAAGCTCATTATTACAAACCAGCCCTAAGCATTCTTTGTAGAAAACTACACAAAGAAGCGTTTTTTTTAAAAGGAAAGACAACAGCTTTACTGACCAAGGAAGAACTCTAAAAGCCATAAAAAACGAATGCTGTTTAAATATGAAAACCATATTGATTTAACAAAAATACTTTGTAAATCTAAGTTTTTGCTCTATTTTAAATTGTAGAATATAACGTCTAGTTGTAATTAATAATTTTTAAAAAAAATAAAAGAATTCTAAGAATCATAAAATAGAATAATGAAAGAAATAATACTAAAAACAATTATCTGATCTTTTGCTTTCTTATTGGCAACCTATAGCGCGAAGAGCTCTTAAAAAAAAGCATTAAGCAAGTAAACAACAAAGAGCACCTTCACCCCAGTCTCCCCCTTACCGGCCTCCAAAAAAACTGCAAAAACTAAAGACAATCTACAAGAAAAAACCAAAAACTAAATAGCTAAAAAAAAAGAATATCTTTCTTTTTCTTTTGATTTTATCTAACTTAGTGTTAAAAAAACACTCCGATGCAATACTTTATTTCCATAAGTGCTAAATCTGTAAACGGAGTTATTAAAATACATTATTCCGGGTTTAGTGCTATTGCAAGATGCATATTGCCGTCGGAGTTTTGAAGATTCTTTTTAAGAAAATAATTTTATTAGCAATATTAACATCAATAAACCATAATAATATGAAGTTTGGTATTTGGCTCACAGCATTTCTATTTGTAACCATAAACTCCTGCCAATCATCAAAGGCCATCGATTTTAAGGAGTCGCTAGAAGAGTCGCAGCGCAGAGCCTCTGAGATTATTCTTGGAAAAGAAGGTCCAGGGGAAAAAAAACTCAAATGCCTGCAAAAAGATGATTATAAGGGAGCTTTAAGAGCTTTGGAACTAGAGAATAAAGAATTTAACAGACTTATTACCCACATTAAGAAGCTTTCAACTGAGGGTATCCCAGAAGGGAAGCCGCTTAAAACTGCCGCACTTGAATATTATGAGTCCCTTAAAGAGCTTCATGTTTTTGATAGAAAAGAAATAGAGCAGCAAGCACTTCTAAGAACACTAAAGAACAATCAATTAAACAATGCCCAAAACAACATTCTAGCACTGGCAAAACAGAAAAAAATGCTTTATGCCACGGTATATCAAAAGGAAGCTCTCCTGCGTACTGCCATTGGAGACTTTGAGACTGCAAATGGTTTTTGATACAGCTTTTCTCTGCATTTGATCCTAATTTTTTACTTCCCGTTTCCAGATGTAATCAATGTCTTACTGAGTCTGCTATTTATTTTTTTTCAAGTCATGTTTTACCTGCCTTTCTAAATGATAACATAGAAGAATTGAAAGACAAGAGTGTTTGGGTCAAAATCTCAACAGCACTACTTTGATCTAAAACCAAATACCTTTTACTTTTATATAGTTCTCATCTCCAGCTCGCCCCTACTCTTCTTTTTCTCCTCTTTATCTCCAAGGCAAACAAAGCTGTAAACTTATAAATTCAGCGCTGAATTGTGGAATGATCCACAATGACTTCTCTAATTTTCATTATTTTCTCAATATCCCATAACTAAGTGTAAATCTTAATTTAAAATACACTGCCTGAAGAATGATATATTTTGGATAACAATCACCTTTAGTATTCATTTTTTAATGGCTTTAAAATTTTAAAGATAAAATTATTCCCAAATACTAGAGAGGCCTCTTTTTATATGCCCTATTAAATGAGTAAGTTTGGCTCGTTGCTGCTTTTATTTTCTTTTTTAGAATCGTACTAAAATAAAGAAGCAAAGGGAATATTATCAGCATTGGGACTGCTGTTCGCAACCGCCTTCTCAAAAAGGCTCAACGCAATAGGCACAAGCAGAGAACCTGAAAATCATCCTATAGTAATTAATTGGTTACTTAAAATTAATTGTTTTTTATAACTGGGTTTCACTAGTTTTGTTATATGGTGGAAAAGCATAGAATTTATTTTTTATTCATAGAGCAATTATTTCAGTAGCAAAAATAAGATTGAGTTTTTTAAACGTACAAAAAAATAAAAAATGAACTTTAAAAATAAATTAATTGTATTTAAATTTATCTGCATTGGATTACCGGCAATTCTATTTGCACAATCAAAAAAACAATCCGTTACCCTGACTTCTCCAGATAAAAAACTTGTAGTTCAAATTGAACAAACCTCTGAAAATACTATTGAGTACAGTTTTCGGGCTGATGGTCATTTATTGATACAAAAATCTAAGCTTGGGTTAGAGTCACCCAACAATATTCATTGGAATAAAGTTAGTAATTCATCTGTAAAAGCTCTTTGGAAACCTCTTTGGGGTAAAAGGAAAAATGTAACTGATCATTACAATCAAACCACAATAGATCTCACTTCCTATCAAATAAAGGTCAGAGTCTACAATGATGGAATGGCTTTCAAATATGAAGGATTAAGCGCAGAGAAAGAACTCACAGAATTTAACTTTGCAGAGAACTATTCAGCTTGGTATTATAACGGAGAACAAGATAATATTGGTCCTGAAAATCTACATCAAGCAAATGAAATCCGAGAACCGGTCATGGTTGTTAAAGCAGCAGAAAATAGTTATATGGCAGTGCATGAAGCTAATCTTGAAAGTGGAGAGCCTTTACTTTTACAGCCGCACAAAGGAACAGCTTTGTTTTCGGTTCCTTCGAAAAATGCAAAGGCATGGAGAGTTGTGATGTATGGAAGAACTCCGGGAGAATTAATTGACTCTCACCTCATTGAATTACTTAATCCTGAACCTATAAAGGGAGCAGATTTCTCATGGGTAAAACCCGGTGTGGCTGTATGGGATTGGCGTATTGATGGCGCCCTAGCCGATGGATTTAAATATGAAATGTCATTAAAATCCTGGAAACGCATGGTTGATTTTGCGTCTGCTAATGAAATGAAATCTTTGGTCTTAGACGCTAACTGGTACGGTGAAGAATTTAACAAAGAATCGGATCCTATAAAAGGAGGAAAAGTTGAACAAGTACACCAAATAATTGCTTATGGAAAGCAAAAAAACATAGGTATTTGGTTGTATTTAAATGATGTTGGAGGCAAAAATTACCCTTTAGAAAAAACATTAAAACAATACGCAGACTGGGGAGCTTCTGGTGTAAAATATGGTTTTATGCAAGGCACTGCGGAGCAAAAAAACATACATACCCAACATATAACCAAACTTTGTGCAGAAAACCATTTAATGGTTGATTTTCATGATGGTCCGGTTCATCCCTACGGACAAATGAGAACCTGGCCCAATGCCGTTACCCGTGAGTTTTGTCAGGCGCAATCAGATGCTCGAAGAGTTTTTCAACCCAAAACTTTTGTTACATCAGTTTTTGTGAACATGGTAGCCGGACCTCTCGATATGAACAATGGGACATTTGATATGGAGCAAAAAGGAAGAGTCGACAATCCAATGCCGGTACCTTCTACCATTACGGCAGAAGCAGCTCGCACGCTTATAACATTTTCTGGGGTAACTATTATTCCGGATATTGCTGAGAACTACAATAAGTATCCAGAATTATTAAAGTTTATAAGTGCACAAAAACAGCCTTGGCAAGAAAGCAAAACAATCAGCGGTGAAATTGGTCAATATATTGTCATGGCGCGTCAGAATTCAGATGGAAATTGGCTGATAGCAGCAGCGACAAATGAAAATGGTCGTTCACTTCGTATTCCCCTTACGGTATTAGCCAAAGGGACTTACAAAGCGATGATCATTCAAGACGGAAAAGATGCCGATTTCAGAACCAATAAAGTAAGCCACAAAACCATTTCTAAAGAAGTTACCAGCAGCGACTTTATTGATCTTACACTTGCTCCTGGAGGAGGAACTTGTATTTTACTACAAAAAGAAAAATAGTTATCTTAGATAAGATACTTATCTGTTTTTTCAATTATCTTGTTGGAAATACGCCTAATGAATATTGAATGAATGTAAATGTCCCAAACTGTTTTTATATAAAATAATCCCAAAAGCCACCATAGGTTTTTGGGATTATTTATATTTATTTACTGCACATTAGAGCCCCACTATAATCAAATACTAAATTCCTCTGCTTAATTGTTATTATACTTCTTAAACATTCCATATCTACAAATTTTAATGATTTAAGCATTTTACAGCTAGAAGTTTTGTAATGTAGAAAATGCGGTTTTTTCTATACAAATTTAGTTAACTGAATTCAGGAAATATTTAATAGTCAAGTAAATAAAATTATAAAGTTTAATCACTTCTACCCTATAAGCTCCGTCTTATCCCGTGCTTTTCTAAAGTCAGGGCTTTTTCTCAATTACGAATGCTTTTAATTCAGCTATTTTGCCATTATCAAATCGCCAAATGTCACAATAAATGTAATGATCATATTCTCCATTCACATTTTTTAAGGCAATGCTGCCTGTTGCAGTTACAAACTCGCCCTGCTCTATTGCTTTTTCCATATCAAATACTGGTGGTGCCAGATAGAATTCTTTGATATATTGCCTTACTGCTTGTTTTCCTAAAAGAGTTCTCTCACCCACAAATACCCATTTGGTATCTTCAGTGAGATAGGATAAGTACGCTTCGTATTCTCCTTTTTTCACATGTTCGTTTGCATTAACTAATATAGATGTGTTTTTCATGTTCATTGTCTTTTTTAATTTTAGATTTTCATCTTGAGAATAAATATTAAGTACCGCCATAAATAATAAAATATTTGTGAAGCCTTTTTTCATCATTACCTTTTTTGATTTAATTTTGAACTTTAAATTATTGAAATAGAATAGTTCTGCGAAGCTATAACATAAAAGTCATATTGGCTTTATTGACAACTAATTGTAAGGTACTATCAAAAATGTAAGTTATGTCGAAAGTTAAGGTTACAAGCACCAATTTTGAAAATAAAAAAATCTTAGCAGAGGAGTGTTCAGAGGTATACGCGGCAAACATAATTGGCGGCCAATGGTCACTTGTAATTTGTTCCTGGCTATTACAAGGCAAAATGCGTTTTAGCGAATTAAGGAAATCTATACCAAATATTACCGAACGTATGCTAACGCTGCAACTGCGGAAATTGGAACAAGATAATATTATAAAGAGAAAGGTATACGCTCAAGTCCCTCCTAAAGTAGAATATGAGTTAACAGAAATTGGCTATGAGTTAAGGCCAATAATCCAGCAAATGGAGCAGTGGGGAAAACGGCACAAATATTTATATGCTAAATGAAATAGTAAACTCACTTTATTTAATACTATAATTTTATAAAGAATTTCATTTTACCAACAAGACAACTATAGAGAATTCTTTGCCAGTCCCTAAAAAAGGAAATTGAGAACTCACCAGACAGATAAATCAAATAAATTTTCATAAATCCTCAACAAGACATCCAAACCAAATTTACAAAGCCAATGAAAGATTTACACTAGAGATGATACGCCAATCAATCTCAATCCTTCATAAAATGCATAAAAATTTGTCCCGTTGAGCTCACCAAAGCAAAAAGACGCCAACTCAAGAGAATTGACGCCTTTTTTCATATATCCTATTAACAAAAGAGTTAACTCCTTTTTTGTTTTTATCTCCTATTTTAGAATCACAAAAAAAATAAGATAAATTACATAAATATTCACATGAAAAATAAGCAAATTTAAAATTTAGCATGTTACAAGCTAACAGATTCAAGCCCCAAGAATGAACAATCTAAAATACATATTTGCTTTGCCTGTTTAATTAGTTGACTTACGATTTTGCAGAGCCCAGAAATATTGCGCTATCGCGAAGAAAAGCCGTAATCCAGATTAAGACCATAGGGATTCCTGGATTCAGCATTGAGGCATCTTTGGCAAGCTCGGTAGCCATTGCCCCTGCAAAATAGCAGCAAAGCAGAATAAATCCGATTTTCATTGTTTTAGGTATGGCAAACAATACAACAAATATCATCTCCATTAATCCTAAAATACTTGGATTGTATTTTTCTAAACCTGCTACCGACCATGGGAGATGAATAAATTTCATCAGACCGCTTATAAATATTATTGCAGTTGTCAATGATGTCAGTGAAATCACAGTGATTTTTTTTAATTTCATATTTTTTTTTAAATTAATATTTTACTTCTCTCGCCTCAACAATTACAAAATACCCAATGCGTTCTTTTATCAGCCATTTCCCCTGCTGGAAAACATATTTATCATCATATTTAACGCTGTAATCTGAAAGAACATCCTTTCCTTTGGTTTCTCTGATCATTTTAATTTGTGTGAATGAAATACCAGTAGCTGTATTGCCATTGATCTTTACCGAATGCTGACCATTTAATGTAAAATAAGTTTTAACATGAGAGGCGTGTACATTGAACTCTTTTTCCATGTTTTCTCTTCCTGAAACATTTCCTGCTAAAAAATCCCCCATATAAGCTTTATAAACAACATCCGGTGTAAATAAATTAACTACCTCGGAGATCTTTTTTTCATCACTTAAATAGGCATAGTCATCAATTAAATTTCTTAATTGTTCTTTCGTGTTTAAAATTTCTAGTGTCATAATTTTATAATTAATAGTGTAAATAATTCATGCTTTAAAAAATAGCTCTCCTAATTGTTTTTAATTTTTTCGATTTAGATAATCAAAATGCTTTATCCCCCAGCCCGCTATGTCAATTAGCAAGCTTCTAAGTGTCTTTCCGTAAGGGGTTAAATCATATTTTATTGCAATACTGCTATGTTTTGATTCACTTCGGAAAACTATGTCATTGATCTGCAGTTCTTGAAGTGCCTTTGATAGTATTTTAGGGGATATACCAGATATACCCCTTTGAAGATCCATGAAACGCGTACTTCCATGTTATAATAAGAAAACAACTATCAGCATTGACTTGATGATTTGTTGAGAAATTTCAGCAGAACCTCTTGCGTTCTCTTTTGATTCCATATTATTATCATTTCTTACTACCAAACCTTTAACTTTAATTTTAATTTTAATTTTATTGTTGCGTCTAATTGTTGTCAATAACTTCAAATAGCTCGTACGGCTGCAGCATTTTTGCGTCAAACTCTATGTGGAAATCCAGGTCAGAAAACAACCTTGTGAGAGTCTTTAGTTCAAGTCCGTGCTGTTTGGCTAATTGAAAAATCAATCCAATGCCCATGCTGATAATATTGTCAGTCCACTGATTAATTTCTTGTACATTATCAAATTTATTTACAAAGCTCTCCACAAAAGCCTGTCTGTTGGCAATGGGGACAATCTCATACTCTTTAGAGTTTTTGGCATAATCGGATATATCTTCTTTGTCAAAGTCCGTTCTTTTTAGAACAAGCACCAGGCACTCTGATACTGGTGAGTTTTCAAAAGGCAACCCGCTAATCTGTATGCGGTCTATACGCATTATTGTAAAAGGCCATTCACCGGTTGAGGGCATTAACTGATATAAATTCAGAATCGAAGAGTCTATTTTTCGTTCTATTTCCATATTGATCTTTCAATTTTTCAGGACGTGCCGCTCAAATTAGAAAAGCTTTCAATCCGTATTTATTTTTTTATTCTGTTTTATTTTTTATTCTGGACAAAATTAATTTATATTTACTTACAATTTATTACCTATTACCTAAAGGTTAGTAGGTAATCAAAACAAACCACGATATGAAAGAGCAAAAAGAATCAGAAGAAGTTGTTGCAAATAAAGAATTTACAGACGAATGCCACAGAGTGATGGCAGCAGTAAGTGATGCTCTGTACGCCATCGGTGGAAAATGGAAATTAATGATTATCATCGCTATGGCCAGAGGCAATAACAGGTTTACAGAAATCCAAAGACAGGTTACCGGAATTTCTGCCAGAGTACTCTCAAGTGAATTGAAAGAACTAGAACTTAACGGTTTTATCATCAAAAAAGTTGCCGTGGGATATCCCGTAACAATCGAATATCAGCTTTTACCCTACAGCCATACTCTCGAAGAAGTTGTAGGCGCCATGACTAAGTGGGGAATGCAGCACCGTGAGAAGATCAAAAAAGACAGATCTTAGGATCAAAATGATAGTAGCCCCGTATAGATAGCTAAAACCGTCCTGTTTTTTCTCCCGGACGGTTTTAACTGTATCACTATGTAAATGGTCTGAACAAGCAGAAATAGAAATGAACTAATTACAATACCACTATTTTAGGTGTTTCTATTTTATCTATTTTCCCTCCTGTTAATGCCATTCTGTTTTCCAGAGCGTTATTAAAATCATGAGGATAACCTTTAGATACTGAGCTGGCATCATCGAGTTTTTTAATCTGCATTGTATTTAAATGCAGATCAGCTGCCTTTAGATTGTTTTGAATCTGTTCAAATGTTCTGGTCCCAAGAATCGGAATAACGCCTTTTGACTTCAGCCAGGCAAGAGCTACCAATTCCGGCTCACTCTGAATTTCACCAGCAATTGAAAACAATTCATCCAGCACAGTTTCTGCAGCAGGATCACCTTTATAAGGAATACTGCCTTTAAATGCAGTAGCCCTGCCACTTTCACCTTTTCGGTACTTACCAGTTAGAAGCCCTCCTGCCAAAGGTGACCATGCCATTACCCCAAGGCCAAAAGCCTCTGCCATTGGTAAAATGTCACGTTCTGTAGTGCGCTGTAAAAGACTGTATTCTACCTCTATAACACTCAGAGCCGACCATCCTCTAAGATCAGCAAGTGTTGCGGCTGCCGAAACCCGCCATGCCGGAAAATTAGAAATGCCACCGTAAACAATCTTTCCTGCACTTACAAGATCATCAAGTCCTCGTACAATTTATTCAATAGGAGTAAAAAAATCATCCTGATGAACAAAATAGATGTCAATCCTGTCAGTGTTAAGTCTTTTAAGGCTGGTCTCTACAGACTGAACCATATTTTTACGATGGTTACCAAGGGTTCCTAAAGCTTGCTGCGGGACTATTCCTCTGGTATATTTGGTAGTAATTACCAGATCATTTCGTTTTGAAGCTATTGCTTTTCCCAGAATTTCTTCTGATTCGCCGCATTGATAGGTATCCGATGTATCTATAAGGTTTCCTCCAAGCTCCCTATATAAAGAAACTATTCTATCGGCTTCTTTTGGGTCCGTGCCGTATCCCCATGCCTGTCCAAAATTTCCGGCACCTAATGCAAATTCACTAACCGGTAAGCCTGTTCTCTTTCCTAAAAGTTTGTAATTCATCTTTTTAGTTTTTAAATTGAATTACAAAGGTATTTGCTAAAGTATTACTTTATATTAGTGCTATACAAAAGGTTAGCAATTATTATTTGGTTATCAGTTATCTTATTTTTGGATATTTATCATGATTTGTAAAATAAAATAAGGGTAAAAGTATTTGTTTTTAGAAAAGATTATAAATGAGCCTTAGAGTAAAGTAAACTAACATCTAAAACTTTAAATTTGCGTATAATTCTACAACATGAACCAAAAACAGCAAGAAAAATTAAGAACCCTCAGCTATTCAGGAATTTTCCTGTCCTGTTTTGCTGATTATAGCGAGAAGTGCATCCATGCTACACCGGAGCATGTTTTGGTTTATATATATTCCGGAGAGCAGGTAATTGAGGACCGTGACCAAAAAATTACACTTCAAGAAGGAGATTGCGCTTTCATTAGAAGAGATCATCGTTTGAAAATGTTTAAGAACAGTAAAGACAAAGATTTATACAAAGGCATTTCCCTTACCTTTAAAAGAAATGTATTGCGTGAGTTTTACAGTAAAATAGATAAATCAGAATTACCAAAATACATACCTGTTTCAGATGATAATGTTTTTAAGCTAAAAGCTACACCGGCCATAGGAAGTTTGTTTCAATCCCTTACACCCTATTTTGACAGCAATATAAAACCAACAGAAGAAATAGCCCATTTAAAACTACAAGAAGGCATTTATGCTCTACTAAATAGCAGCGAACTTCTTTATCCAGTACTATTTGATTTCGCAGAACCATGGAAAGTCGATATTTTAGAGTTTCTTAATGAAAATTATATGGACGCATTGTCTATGGAAGAAATAGCATCCTTTACAGGCCGAAGTCTGGCAACTTTTAAAAGAGATTTTAAAAAAATAAGTAATCTTACACCACAAAAATGGCTGATTAAAAAAAGACTTGAAGTAGCCTATGTTAAACTTAAAGAAGAAGGTCAAAAAGTACATGATGTATCTATCGATGTCGGCTTTAAAAATCCTTCGCACTTCTCAACAGCATTTAAAAAGCAATATGGAATACCGCCAACAGAAGTTTAGATTTGTTACAAAAATTGAGCTTCTCAGAAAAGACATTTGAGCCTCGCAGTAAAGTTACTGCGGGGCTTTGTTTTTAATTTTGTATTGTAAAAAGATATTAAAAAACAGTAAAAATGAAAGCAATAGCGAGAGATATATTTGAAAGATTACGAAATGGTGAGACTATTAATCCAAACGATCCTCAGATTCATGAGCTTAGGGAAGCTTCTTATGCTACTAAAGAATTACTGCTTCAAATGAATAATTCTTCTGATGCTGAGAAGATCAGAATGATACTAAGTCAAATTACAAAAACTCAAATTGATGAAAACACAACTGTATTTACGCCATTGTATATCAATTATGGAAAACACCTAAGTATCGGTAAAAATGTGTTTATCAACTTTGATTGTACATTTTTGACATTAGGAGGTATTACAATAGAAGATAATGTACTTATTGCGCCTAAAGTCAGTCTACTATCTGAGGGACATCCTGTAGCTATTAATCAAAGACATTCACTTGTTCCAGGTCATATACATATTAAAAAAAATGCCTGGATAGGTGCAAATGCAACTATTCTTCCAGGAGTTACTATTGGGGAAAATTCAATTGTAGCCGCTGGGGCTGTAGTATCTAAAAATGTTCCTGACAATACTATTGTGGGCGGTATTCCGGCAAAATTTATTAAGACAATAAATGACAACTAATAAAAAAGATGATGAAAATTAGAATTTTAGCAATCGTTAGCCTAATGATATTAGTTCAGGCCTGCACACAAAAAAAAGAAAAAGAGCAAAAGAACCAATCTGCAAAAACAAAAAAAATGGAACAAATAGAATCAAAAGAATATACAACTTTTAAAGTCAGTGATCATGTTACAATGCATCGAGTTGCTTTTAAGAACCAATATAATATGGAGGTTGTCGGGCACTTATTTACACCGAACAATTTTGATCCTAATGCAAAACATCCTGCTATTGTTGTTGGGCATCCCATGGGAGCAGTTAAGGAACAAAGCGCTGATGTTTATGCTTCAGAAATGGCAGACCGTGGATTTATAACTTTAGCGATTGATTTATCTTTTTGGGGAGAAAGCGCAGGTGAACCTAGAAATGTAGTAGCTCCCGAAATTTACGCTGAAGATTTTAGTGCTGCTGTTGACTTTTTGGGAACGCGACCATTTGTCGATAGAAATAATATTGGAGCGATTGGAGTGTGCGGAAGCGGAAGCTTTGTTATTAGTGCGGCAAAGATTGACCCAAGAATAAAGGCTATTGCAACGCTTAGCATGTATGATATGGGTTCAGCAAGTCGCAATGGACTAAACCATTCTCAGACAGTTGAGCAAAGAAAGAAAAATCAACTTAAAGCTGCAGAACAGCGTTATGTCGAATTCGCAGGCGGTGACACAAAATATACCAGCGGAACCGTTCATCAATTAGATGACAAAACAGATCCTATCCAGCGTGAATTTTATGAGTTCTATCGAACCCCACGTGGCCAATATACACCTAAAGGTGGATCTCCAAAAACCACAACCCATCCTACACTTAGCAGCAATACAAAATTCAATAATTTCTATCCGTTTAATGATATAGAAACGATTTCACCCCGTCCGCTGCTTTTCATCACTGGCGACAAGGCTCATTCAAAAGAATTTAGTGAAGATGCCTATAAACATGCTGCAGAGCCTAAAGAATTATATTATGTTAAAGATGCAGGACACGTAGATTTGTACGACAAAATTGAATTAATTCCTTTCGATAAGTTAGAATCATTTTTTAAAAGATATTTACATTAAGAAATTTTAAGTTTTTAAAAATTATTATCGAAGTAGCTTCTAATGCAATTAAATCTTCTCGCTAATCTCTAATCATTTATTATTACTAAAAAACTAAAATAGGAGTCATAATCCCCAACAGGACATCCAAACCAAAATGTTAATGCCATACAAAGACAGCCTCTACTTCCAGTAAGCCAATCTTCAAGTCTTCCAAAAAGTTTATAGAAATTTGTCCTGTTGCTGTCACAAACAAGCCAAATGGCGTCAATTGAAGACAATTGGCGCTGTTTTTTTATACCCTTACTTATTTTTATTAGTCTAAAGAGCCGGGCTCCTCAGCAGCCCTAGCCCCCATTGCTTCGCCAGTTCGCTTTGCTCGTGTGCAGTGAAATCCTTTTGTGCCGAGGCTGGGCACAAAAGATTGGAACCAATAGCGGGAAGAGTTGCTAAAAATAGCTTCAATGAGGTGTAAACTCATAAACTCGGCGCTGAATAGTAGCATGATCGACAGAAACTACTCCCATTTTCATGATCTCTTCAACATCCCGATAGCTTAATGTAAATCTAAGCTTAAAATATACTGCCTGCAGTATAATAGACTTCGGATAGCAATGATCTTTCGTATTCATGTTCATGAGTTGAAGAATTTAAAAAAGCTAAGGATAAAACTTAGCTCTAGATGCGACAGAACCTTTTAGATGTTATATAACAGCCAGTACATGTAGTTTATCGTGCCTTTCGAAGTTTTGTATTTAATTGCTAGTAAAAGTAATATTAGCCGCACTGTTAAATTTTATCATTCTGATGTTAAATATGAGTAAATCCCTGCAGACTCCAACTTGTTTATCTATATTTGTAATAGATAACACAGCGATTTGCGCTATCATTTTCAAAGGAATATAATTTTCAGATTCATTGGCGAAGATTGCAAAAAATGTTGTTAATTTATATACTTTGTTTTTCGGATGTCTAAAGACCTTATAATATCTAATAGCCCCAAACTATGAAAAAAATTACCCTAATGATTTGCCTGCTGCTCGTAGCTGCCGGCGCAAGTGCACAACAGGAAAAAGGAATTATAGGATACAGCAACTGGCTGGATAACTGGACAGAATTCAAGCCTCAAAAGGCCGAGTCCAAAGATGCAAATCAAATTTTAGCAGGAAATATTACTGAAAATACAAAACTGTTGAAAAGAAATGTATATATCCTTCAGGGAAATGTATATGTAACTAATAATGCAGTTCTCACTATTGAGCCTGGTACAGTAATTATTGGAGATGCTGTTTCAAAAGGTACTCTTGTAATCACAAAAGGGGCACAAATTATAGCCGCAGGACTGGAAACAGACCCTATTGTATTTACCTCAAACCAAAGCATGAAAAAAGCAGGAGATTGGGGAGGCGTTGTGATTCTTGGTGATGCTCCAATAAATAAATTTGGCAATGCCGGTTCTTATAATATGGACCTTGATGCGGCACTTACTGTATATGGTGGGAACAACCCCGCTTCAAATTCAGGAGTATTAAAATATGTGCGAATTGAATTTGCCGGTAAGAAAGTTAAAGGAATGGATAGTTTTAATGGATTGACTATTGCAGGAGTGGGCAATAAAACCATTTTAGAGAATATCATGGTAAGTTACTCAGGCGGTGATTCATTTGCTTTTTATGGAGGTGATGTGAACCCGGCTCAATTAGTATCCTACAAATCCATCAATGATGATTTTAAATTTACACAAGGGATCCAATGCCGATTATTTAATTCATTGGCCGTGAGATCCTCTTACTTATCGAGCAACAAAGATGGATCCAGATGTCTGGAGGTAAGAACCTATGAAAAGAAAAATGAAACTGACTTCACCAAAAAATCTACATTCGTTAGTGCTTCGAACATGACAATGCTAAACGATAGTGAAAATATTACAGCAGACATTCAGGCAGGTTTAGTTAAAGAAGCTGTTTATGTTGGTGAAAACGCATCTTTGGAATTAAAAAGAAGTGTAGTTTCTGGTTTTAATCCTGCGGTACTTATAGACAGCAAAACTGAAATCAATGAGGTTACCCTGAAAAAAATCAAATTCGAAGAGATGTTCTTTAACCAATGCAGCGGCAATATCTTTACAGAAAACAAGACTGACAATACAGATTTAGAAAACTGGTACGGTAACAGCATCTTTTTTAATGTTTATTCCCACACGGACAACAAAGAAACTTTTGTTGACCTATATAATGCAAAAAGACCAGATTACAGACTTCAATTAGGAAAAATTACTGCCTCAAGCGGTAAATAGATCCCGATTATTTTGCATAAAAACCAATATAAAAGGAAACAGAAATTTACTCTGTTTCCTTTTATTATTTAGAATTCTTTTAAAATTCATTCTCTCTGATGTGTGGATTGAAGTTAAGGTATTTTCAAAAACTCGACTATTTTGTTTTAATATACATAGTCATCAAGTTATAGAACAAACCGAATTGAATTGAAAAACTTTAAGGTAACCAAATTTAGATATAAGTACCACTTAAATTATGACAAAAGCATCTCCTGTAAAAAATTGCTTTTCTATTGTATATATTCCCTTAGTAACTCAATTCTACATAAACAGGAAAATGGTCCGATGGATATCTTAAGTCTTTTGAATCGCTTAAAACAGCAAATTTTTCTACTTTAAAACCAGCATCTTTAGATATAAAAATATAATCCAGCAATCGTGTTACGGGTTCATTATGCTTAAAACCATTAAAGGTTCCAGAAGGACCAAAAGGTAGTATTTTTGAAATTGCTCTGGTATCTTTCATTTCTTTCTTTAGAAGAAAAATGCCCTCTGACTGTGGCTCTGAATTTAAATCTCCAGTACAAATGACCGGATAATTTTTATTATTCACCTCTTTAATTTTAGCAAGAATAAGTTTTATGCCATTTATTTTTGCCTGTGCACCAAGATGATCTAAGTGCGTATTGAAAACCCAGAAAAGCTGGTTTGTTTTTACATCTTTAAACAAAACATACGTACAGACTCTTTTATATGCCGCATCCCAACCCAAAGAAATTTCACTGGGTGTTTCTGAAAGCCAAAAAGTGTTATTTAAAAGCATTTTTAAACGCTCTTTCTTATGAAAAATATTAGAGGATTCCCCTTTTCCAACACCTTCTCTTGCTATACCAACAAAACTATATTGAGAAAGCCTCTCTGCAATATCACTTACCTGATTAGGTGCCGCTTCCTGAATTCCAAATACATCAGGCCCGTAAAACTGAATTTGGGACGCAAAAAAATCTTTACGGTGGTTCCAGGCATTATCTCCATCAACTGTAAGGTCTACACGGATGTTGTAGCTCATTATTTTTAAATTCTGTCCATTGATTTGCACGGAAAAAAGAATCACTATCAAAAATTTTATTCTTCTCATACCTTTATTTTTATTGTGTCTTGAATTGAATTGATTTATTATTTTCTATTATTTGCCAATAAAAACGCTGCTCTAATTATAAAGAGCAGCGTTAAAAAAAATAAAAAACAAAACTAATCAATATGGTCTTTTTGCTAATTTGCTAAAAGCCACATTGTTTTATTAATTTCATCATAACCTCCAAATTGACGCTTTAAGGCCTCCATCAACTTTTGACTGTTATAATTCAATTCTGAAGAAGGATATAAATATCTCACTGGCATACTACCAGGACTTTTAACATTTAAGTTCGTTGTTGGGTCAATATTAAAATCCGGGTATTTATTTCTTCTATATTCAAAATAAGAAGAATATAAGTCTGGTCCATTCCCCAACTACGACCAACTTGTACTTTATGTTTCTTCATTTGAATCTCCATTAAAGGTGCAAACTTATACCCCAAGTTGAATGTATATGTAAAACAGGTATTTATACGTTGTGTAAAGTTCTTTTATTAATATAACTTTATTCCTGTTAATTTAATCACTCGATTCTGCAAATATTCGGACCATATCAAGCGTTGTAATTTTTACTGGGTTTTAGATCTTTTTGACGTCACTTTTAACTTAATCATTTTCAGTATTTTATTCTTTAAACAACCATTTTTCTGGTTATCCCAAATCAATATCAAGGGAAAATATTGATACAGCTATGAATTACATTTTTATTTAATAATTTAATCAATAAGTAATGGACTTAAAAGAAAAACTTAATCAAATTGGGCAACAGCCAGACATGATTCTTATTATCACAGATGAGCAGCGTGCCACGCAACATTTTCCGCCTGGATGGGAGCAGGAAAATCTCCCAACTCTAACATTTCTAAAACAAAATGGTTTTAGTTTCGAAAGGGCATTTTGTAACACCTGTATGTGTTCTCCCAGTCGTGCAACCTTATTTACAGGAACGTATCCTGCCAAACATGGTGTAAGCCAAACGCTAACCGAAGGAGGGCTTTTATCCCCGCAAGAACCAACACTCAGTAACTCTTTGCCCAATATCATGAATGTCCTTTGGGCAGATGGATATGATGTGCAATACAGAGGTAAATGGCATATGAGTAAGGGAGTAGCACCAAATGGTACCAGTACAAACTACGAAGATCTAACTGCTGCAGATATTTCACTATTTGGAGCAATGGGCTGGGTTGCTCCGGATGCAGGCGAAGATGTTAATCCGCTCAACTTCGGTGGTGGATATGCAAATCACGATGCAAAATATACAGCCCAAGCCATACAATACCTCAAGGAAGTAAAAGCACAAAGAGCTGCAGGAAATCATAAACCTTACTGTCTTGTTCTCTCACTTGTTAATCCGCATGATGTATTAGCATATCCAAAATCAGCAGGGACTTCAGGATATCATTCGACAACCTGGTCAGGTAGGGAAATTGGACTTCCTGAGACTGTAAATGAAAATTTGCTTGAAAATAAAAAGCCTATGGCTCAGGAACAAATTTTACTCAATATGGCATTAAGTCTGGGTGAGATAGCCAGTACGGAGGACAAACTAAACTATATTAATTTTTATGGTTATTTATTAAGTCATGTTGATCAGGAAATTGGCTACCTAATTAAAGAACTCTATAAAGAAGATGAGAATGGAAATAAATTGGCAGATTCTGCAATTGTTACTTTAACCTCAGATCATGGAGAAATGGGTTTGGCTCACGGAGGATTGCGCCAGAAAACTTTTGTAGCTTATGAGGAGGCGTTAAGGGTGCCGCTTGTTATTTCAAATCCAGTCCTATTTAAAGAGCACAAAATAAAGCAATCAATGGCATTAGCGACATTGGTAGATATTATGCCCACTTTTATCGATATAGCAAATGTATCAAATCCACCTACAGGACTTGCCGGTACGAGTTTACTTCCTATAATGGAGAATAATACTCCCGTTCAACATAGTATTTTATTTACTTATGATGATATTAAGGCAGGCTCTAATAGTAGCTGGACAGTTGTAAAAGCTGCTAATCGTATCCGTTGTATCAGAACAGAAAAATGGAAATTCGATTATTACTTTGATGCAGCAACAGCTTATTTCAAACAATATGAACTCTATGATCTAATCAATGATCCACTTGAAATTACAAATCTTGCTTACGATCCGGCATACAGTGAAATCAGAAGAGATTTAGAAGAGCAATTGCATCAGCTTGAGATAGAAAAACTCTGGGTCAATATGCCAAAAGATCTTTATAGTACCACAACATTCAATTAAAGACAGCTGCAAAATCAAAAAAGAATAATCAAAAAATAATCTAAATAATACTAAGCCCCACACATCATGTCACAAAATATAAAACCAGAAGTGCATACAGTAAATTATGCAGATTTTAATAATCCTGCGGGACAAACAACCATACAGGGAATAAGAGGAGTTTCAGAGTCTGACAATGTATATATTGCAGGCAGCTTATTAGGGCAGAACGATATTGTCCAGGGATTAATTTATCAAGGATCACTGAAAGGAAACGGCAACGAAGGAAAATGGTATGTTGTTAATTTTCCCGGTACAACAGAAACCCCAGTTACCAACACTTCTTGCTATGGACCTAATAACGGACCTCATGGCACCATACAATTTGTGGGGTCCTATAAAATATCAGCCTCTACGGGTAAAGCACCAAGTGGAAATCTCGGATTTTATTACGAAGGGCCTGTTGATGGTTCAGGAACCTGGATTCAGGTATCACCCAACGCAGGAAATACCAATAACGTATTTGTTCACAGTGTAATGGGCAGCCTTGCTGTTGGAAATTATGATGTTGGAAACGATAAAAATGGATATGCATTTCTGTATGATATTAAAAATAAACAATGTACAGAATTTAAATTACCCAATTCATTAACAACTACTTTATATGGTATTTGGCATAATGGTGGAGACAGTTATACAATGGCCGGAGGATATACCAGCCCTGAATTTGGAAAAATAAGCCAGGCCTTTCTGGTTGATTATAATGCTAAAACAAAACAAACCAACAACTTAAAGTCATTTAGTTACAAAAATGAAACCATTTTATCCATAATTACTCACTTTGAAGGTATTACTGTTGCTAAAAATGGTGGCTATAATATGCCATCAGACTGGCTCACTGTAAATGGAGAAAAAAACGGAGCATCATTTGTTACTGTAAACAGAAATTCTGACGGATCATTTGGAGAAGCCAATTGGATTGATATTGATTTTCCGGATTCAAGCGTTACAAGTGCCAATACAGTATATAGAAATAATATCTTAGGTATTTATCTAGTTGTAGATGGTGATGATACAAAAACGGTATCTTCTTTTGTTGCAAAAGTAAAAATTGAATAAAAAAAGCGTAGTATAATTTTAAGTCTCTCTCTCCCTTAAAGATAAGTTTTAAAATCTACATACCTTACTTTGCTCATCAAGCTTTAATTATTACAGGTAACTATTTTATAAAAAATGCATAAATATCTTGAGGCTTTGTGTATTTTTTGTTTTAACATATTTCACTGAGTATACAGTTGGTCAGGTGACTTATAATCTTGGTTTCGTGTCATTTTTTATAATTGATTTTGCACCTAAGTAATTTAGATTCATAACAATGCTTATGTATTGTTCTAAATACAGGTCGGCAATTATGCCAGGTAAAAAAGGGAAGATTAATATAAAACACAAGAATATGGTTGCAGGTACGATTTCGTAAAACAATTACTAGAGAAAGAAACACTGTAAATTATCCTGACGGCATTAGTTGCCTTAAAGAATTAAAGGGGAAGTCCTTTAAAAACAAAAGCTTAAAATAGTGAAAAGCGGTTCTGTAGCATTTAGCAATAACTTTTATATTTGGAATTAAACAACAAACTGCAAATATTTTTTTAACACGAAAAAAATATATTCAAAATTGACCTTTTTACGGCTGCTCTAAAGAAGTTAATACATTGATTAATATTTCACTAAAAATCAACAAATTAACATAACATTTACTACATTAGTAATATAACTTCAAAACCCTTATAGATATGTATCCTATAAAACGAAAATTATTGGTTATGGCAATTTTACTGAGTTCATTTTATGGAATGGCTCAAAAAACAATTCTGATCAACGATGTTGAAATTTTTAATGGTAAGGATGAAAAAACAACTAAGGGAAATCTTTTGATTGTTAATAATCTGATTAGTAAAATTTCTACATCTCCAATACCAACTGATAGAAGCGCAAATACTACTATTATTGATGGCAAAGGAAAATTCTTAATGCCAGGTCTTATTGATGCCCACACACACATTATGATGGAGTCGATGGGTATTATGGAATTGATGAATAGCGATATAGAATATATTACTGCAAATGCTATTAAATCTGCAGAAAAAGACCTAATGCAGGGCTTTACAACTTTCAGAGACCTCGCTGGTCCTGCCGCAGGATTACAAAAGGCTATTGACAGAGGCTTGGTAATTGGTCCGCGTATTTATCCCTCAGGTGCTATGATTTCCCAAACCGGAGGTCATGGCGACTTTCTGACTCCCAATGCTGTTCCAAGAGATTTGGCAGCAAGCCTTGATTTTACCGAACGTAATAATTTTGGAGTCATAGCAGACGGTGCAGACCAAGTCCTAAAACGTGTACGGGAACAACTTCGCCTTGGTGCCACACAAATAAAACTAGCAGCAGGTGGTGGTGTTTCTTCAACTTACGATCCTTTAGATGTATCTCAATTTACAGAAGCAGAAATGAAAGCCGCTGTTGATGCAGCAGAAAACTGGGGTACGTATGTCACCGTTCACGCCTATACACCAAGAGCCATACAAACTGCTTTACGTGCAGGAGTGCTTTGTATAGATCATGCTCAACTTATTGATGATACAACAGCAAAAATGTTAGCCGATAAAAAGGCTTGGTTAAGTCTGCAACCTTTTATAGATGAAGGCAAAAGCCTTTATGCAGATGGTTCACCCAACCGTATAAAACAACAAACTATGATGAGCGGTACTGACAAAGCTTACCATTTTGCAAAAAAATATAATATTAAAACTGCCTTTGGAACGGATTGTCTTTTTGAGCCTGAGCACTCGGCAAAAAGAGCAGGAGATCTTGTAAAGTTGTTACGCTGGTACAAGCCTTATGAAATATTAAAAATGGCTACATCTACAAATGCAGAATTACTTGCCATGAGCGGACCACGTAATCCCTATCCAAACAAATTGGGTGTTATAGAAGAAGGGGCTTATGCCGACCTTATCTTAATAGATGGAAATCCTATTGTAAATTTGAGCATAATGGAAGATTATGACAAAACATTATTGTTGATTATAAAAGATGGTGTCATTTATAAAAATATACTTGACAAATAATATCCTAGATGATAACTAGATTATTTAATAACTTTTTCTATCAATCCCCTACAGGACATCCAAACCAATTTGTTTATGCCATACAAAGACAGGTATTACCAGTAGTGCGCCAATCTCTTCAAATCTTCCATAAAATTTATAGAAATTTGTCCCTTCGAAGTCACAAACAAGTCAAATGGCGCCAATTGAAGACAATTGGCGCTATTTTTTTATAACCTTGCTTATTTTTATTTGTCTAAAGAGCCGGGCTCCTCAGCAGCCCTAGCCCCGATTGCTTTGCCAGTTCGCTTCGCTCGTGTGCAGTGAAATCCTTTTATGTCGTGGTTGGGCAAAAAAGATTGGAACCAATAGCGGGAAGAGCTGCTAAAAATAGCTTAAAGCAAATATTTAACTTAGAAACTAAGCGTTGGATCGTAGCATGATCCACAATCAATCCCCTTATCTTCATTATTTCTTCAACATCTCGATAACGTAAAGTAAATCTAAGCTCAAAATATACTGCCTGCAGAATAATAGACCTTGGATAACAATGAGCTTTGGTATTCATTTTTCGATGGGTTTAAAATTATAAAGTTATTCCCAAATGCGAGAGAACCATATTAAGGCTACTTAGTGTAAATTTTAAATTTAAAATACACTGCCTGAAGAACTATGGATTTTGGATTAGTATGACCTTTAGTATTGATTTTTTCATGGGCTTTAAAATTGTAAAAATAAAAGTCATTACCTGATGATTCAGAAACTTTAATTCCGATACTGATCTAAAAACACATTTAAAGCCTTTGAAGGTGCTTCATCATTTCTATAAATTAGCACTGTGGTCATCGTGGCAAGTTCTTTATTTATAGGAAAAGTTTTTATATTTCTCTTGCTGTAATACTGATTTACAACTTCTGCAGGAAGTATACTAATGCCAAGACCTGCCTCCACAAAATTAATAATGCCCTCTATCGAATTAATTACGGTACTTTTATAACGGAGGATTCCTTTTGAACCGAGCCAGGTTTCAAGTCGCGCCCTGAAAAAACAACCTTGCTCAAAAACTACTATTTTTAAAGGTTCTTGTTTCAATACTACCGAGAGCTTATCCACATCACCACCTGCAATTATTACAAGTTGTTCATCACGAACGATAAGCTGCTGTAGACTTGGAATATTTATGGGTGCTGCAACAAAAGCAGCATCCAGTTTATAACTCATTACATCGTTTATCAATGCTGATAACATTGAAGAATAAAATTCAAGCTCTACATTGGGATAAAGTTCTGCAAAACCTTTGATGATTTCTGGTACTTTAAAAGCCATAGTGGTCTCAACACACCCTATGCGTATTGCCCCTCCTATTTTCTCTGCACTCTGTATATCACTTTTTGCATCATCCAATAATCGTCCTATTTTTTTAGCATATTGCAAAAGTGTTTCTCCTGCTTCAGTTAGAACCACTTTTCTGGATACTCTTCTAAAGAGTTCAGCTCCAAATTCATCTTCTAGATTTTTTATGCGAGCCGTTACGTTTGATTGTACCGTAAAGGTTGCTTCTGCAGCTTTTGTAAAACTTCCCAGTGTTGCTGCAGCTTCAAATATTTTTAGGTCATTACTATTCATAGTATCACTTTTAGTGATTGATTAGATCATTATAAATCGTTTTCACGTATCAAATATAGAGTGTATTTTTGTCTTAAACAATTGAAAATATGAAAAACACAATTAAATCCTTAACTCTAATTCTAACTATAATTATGCTACAACAAACAGCTGCAAATGCGCAAGTTAAAAACTCTTTAACTACAAAAGAGAACACCCAAATTCAGACCACTCATTACAATAACACGCAAGTCAACGGACTAAAGATATTCTATCGTGAAGCAGGATCTAAAGATGCTCCAACGCTATTATTATTGCATGGTTACCCTACATCATCTCATATGTTTAGAAATCTTATTCCTATTTTAAGCAAAAAATATCATGTAATAGCGCCGGACCTGCCTGGTTTTGGCTATTCAGATGCACCGGACCATCTTAGTTTTCAATATACTTTTGATAATCTTGCCCACACTATGCAGGGATTTATCGATAAGCTTGGGTTAAAACGTTTTGCCATTTATGTATTCGATTATGGCGCGCCAACCGGATACAGGCTTGCTCTTGCTAATCCGGAAAAAATAACCGGCATCATATCACAAAATGGCAATGCTTACGAAGAAGGATTAAGTACAGGCTGGAATCCTATTCAGAAATACTGGAAAGATCCTTCTCAGGCTAACAGAGACGCACTTAAGGATTTTGTTTCAAAAGAATCAACCTGGTATCAGTATCACCAAGGTGCTTCGGATGCTGCTCTTATCGCACCTGAAACATACACATTGGACCAGTATTTTCTGGATCGTCCGGGAAACATTGAAATACAGCTTGACCTGCTAAAAGATTACAGAACCAATGTTGCTTTATATCCTAAATTTCAAGCTTATTTTAGAGATAAAAAGCCTATGATGTTAGCTGTTTGGGGCAGTCAGGATCCTTATTTTCTTCCCGCAGGAGCAGAAGCCTACAAAGATGACAATCCAAATGTTGCTGTAAAGTTTTATAAAACGGGTCATTTTGCCCTTGAAACACATTGCACAGAAATCGGTACTGATATCTTGTTATTTCTTGCCCAACTTCCTAAATAATTAGGCCATAATATATTTAAAATAGCGGTTATAAAAGACCGCTATTTTTTTTAAATAAAATTACAAAGTTTAATTCTTCTAGAGTATAAGCTCCATCTTATCATGTGGTTTACTCAAGTCAGGACTTTTTCTCAATGACCAATGCTTTTAATTCAGCTATTTTGCCAACATTAAGGATGTTTATTACTCTTGGCTGGGAGTTATTACTAATTGCTTTAATTAGAAATGAGCAAGGGCTTATTCTGTGTCTTTCTCTGGTGAAAAGAAAGTCAAACATATTGCCTAATTTATCTACCGCTCTATATAAATAACACCAAATGCCTTTTACTTTGATATAGGTCTCATCTAATCTCCAACTCGCCCCCACTCTGTCTTTTCTCTTCTTTATCTCTGCCTCAATGAGAGGTGCGCACTTATAAACCCAGCGCTGAATTGTGGCATGATCCACAATGACTTCTCTAATTCTCATTATTTGCTCAACATCCCATAACTAAGTGTAAATCTTAATTTAAAATACACTGCCTGAGGAATGATATATTTTTGCTAACAATCACCTTTAGTATTCATTTTTTGATGAGTTTGAAATTCTAAAGATAAAGTTATTCCCAAATGCGAGAGAACCGACATTTTTCATGATCTTCAAAATTAAAAAGTAATCGTCTTTTTCCTGAAAAAATTTCACCAAATAAAAATCTACTTTAAGCCCCATTAAGTTGTTCAAACTTAGTCTGTCATTTACTTTTATTCTAAAAAAAAAAACACTTATTACACTTTAAGAGACAAATCATTTTATTAGAAAAAATCCTATCCTCTCTTTAGGTTCTCTCATGACTAATAATTCCGGTTTGGTGTCATTTTTTCATAATTGATTTTGCATCTCCAGTAATTTAGATTAGTGAATTTCAATACAAAAGTCAAGGCTATTGTATTGAATCTTAGCATTTATAATACCCCGCGTCGCTGAAAACGGGATCAAAGAGTAAGCAATCCCTAAAAACAAATTCCTATGCAAACCGTGAATCCATTAACCATGTATGTTCCTATTTATCAGACTCCCGAAGCACAGGCTGCGGCTAAATATGCTCAAGCGAATTTTAACAATCCAGTGACTAAGGCTTCTTTAGATAATATGGCAATTGTTCATTATGCCAGAATTGCTCTTGTACCCAATAGTGATAATAAGGGTATCGCCGGTATATTAGTAATAACCGAATTTGATGGTGATATGAATACGTATCTGAAGGCCTTTTTTGATAATTCGGATACAATTAAAGCTGCCTTTCTTGTTCTTATCAACTTATGGGCAAACAAGCCTGCTGACTTTCCAACAGACCCCAATAAAATTGACTTTGGTCTCTTTTCAAATTTCATTAACGACCGTAATATAAGCCAGTCTAGTGATCTTTATTACGCTTATTCACAATCAGTAGAGCAGATTGTAGCAACATTTTCACAAGCAGAAGAAGCTGCAGAATAGAACCCATAAAACACTACAGCTGAGTCAAATGACCCGGCTGTTTTTCTATAATTAAAAACTTAATCTCATGATTTATACAGAATCTCCCCAAGCTGTTAAACCGGATTTACAGGATATACAAGGGCTTATTATTAATGGCTACACGCATCCTTGTTCTGTACATATGCTTTTTAAATTCAGCGATAAACCGGATAATTTAGATTCCATAAGAGGCTTTGTTAGGGATTTGCTTCCACATCTGCAAAGTGCAGAAGACTGGGGACCTTTAAAACCTGAAATAATGCTCAATATTGGTCTTACAGCCGCAGGAATTGCAATTGTGAAACCCGAACTCGATATCTACAATTCAAGTTTTCCACCAACCTTTAAAAAAGGCCCTTGGGATCCTAATGGTGCACAGCAGTCCTTATTCGATGTTGATGATAAAAGCCTTCCCGGTAAATGGTGGAATGAAAAATTCGCAAACACCGATGTGCATTGTGTTGTACACGCTTATGCAATGAACCCTACTGCACAGGAAAGAATCGTTGACATTGTAGTTACAGCAGCCCAAAGAAGTAATAAAGCAGTTAGCGAGTTAAAACCAATAAATTCAGCATCAGGTCGATTAGAGCAATATTTGTTAGTACCATCTGATTATGTTCATTTCAGATATAGAGATTCTATTGATGAACCTGAACTTAATGATAATCCTCTTAGTAAAGACCAGCAAGATCTTAATAACTTTCTAATTGGTTACAGTACGCTTGAAAATCCTACGCCCGGTCCTCTTTTTGGTCCTGAAGGTAAGTTTGCTAAAAACGGCTGTTATAATGCGTTTCGAATTCTCTACCAGGATGTTGAAACATTTAATGATTTTTTAGAACAACAGGCAGAACTGATCGCTCCAAAGATTAATCAAACAAAAGATTATACAGTTGAATGGCTTGCTGCCAAAATGTGCGGCCGTTGGCGAAATGGTTCTCCGTTAGTTCTTTCTGCGGATAATCCAAGCCACGACACTTCAAAAAGTACTGATTTTGGATATAAGGCAGATGATATGAAAGGCGCTAAATGTCCTTTTTCGGCACATACAAGAGTCTCAAATCCAAGGGATGAAGGCGTGAAAGTTGCCGGTTCAACCCTTGTACCACGCATTATAAGACGAGGAATGCCCTACGGAGCACCAATGTCTGTTGATCCAAAAGCAGACCGCGGTTTGATTGGTTTATTCTTGTGTGGCGACATCAGCAGCCAGTTTGAAACCATTTACGGATGGATTAACAAAAACAATTTTAGCCCTGTATTTAATCCAAGGGCCAAAATAGCTCAAGATCCTTTAATCGCCAACCGCATTAAAGATAACAGTTTTGATCCCAACTTCACCATTCCTATGCAAGACGGTACAAAAATAGTGGTTCGCGGCCCTTTACCTCAATTTGTGGTCACCCGCGGAACGGCTTATTTTCTCCTGCCTTCTATTTCATCTCTTAAAGAAATTGCAGGTGTTATTAACCAAATCCCTGCAGAATAATTTTCAAAATACCCTTTTTCTGAAAAAAAATAAACAAACAAATCTCTAACCCCTTAACACCAATGTAAATTATGGAACCCAATTCACATTCGAAGCTCTTTTTAAAAGTTTCGGCAATTCTTACTGGTTTCACTGAAACCGAACTCAAGGCAACCGGAATGCTGGAAAGTTATTACAACACCATTCGTCAGAATGTAAATAAAGTAGATATAGAATTCTTCTTTATTGATCTTCAAAAACTTTTTTCAGATCCCAAAGAAACGCCACAAAGTATCGAAAGCACTTTAGCTACACAATATTTGCCCGATTCGGCTTACGGCGGACTTACTAAAAACATCATTATACTTTGGTACACAGGAAACTGGAACGGTGATGTTATATCATCAGCATCATACATACAAGGCCTGATGTGGGATGCCGCACATGCACATCCGCCCGGAGCAAAACAACCCGGCTATGGTTCATGGGCAGATCTTCCTCTTTCGGTTAAACAATCACCCCTAAAAAGCAAACCAAATGGAAAATAACAATTATGATGTAGTAATTGTTGGCTCGGGAATTGCGGGGTCAATACTAGCTAAGGTTCTTACCAATGCAGGTAAAAAAGTTTTAATGCTCGAAGCCGGTCTTGCAGCTGGTATAGCAATGGATCAGGAAGCTAATTATAAAAATTATCAGGACTACCTGACCACCTTTTATAATGCTTCGGCAAAAGTACCCAACGCTCCTTATCCCAATATAAAAGATGCTCAATCTATAAACGTTCTGGATATAGAAGTAATCCAAAAAAATGTTCCTGCTACTAAAGGATATCTGGTACAAATGGGGCCAGTGCCTTTTGCAAGTGACAATACACGAGCTCCGGGAGGTACTACTTTGCACTGGCTTGGAACAACACTAAGAATGCTGCCAAATGATTTTAAAATGAAATCAAAATACGGCGTTGGTGTAGACTGGCCTATTAAGTATGAAGACATGTCGCGTTATTACCAAATGGCCGAAAATGAAATTGGTGTTTCCGGCGATGTTAAGGATCAGCACTATCCTATCGAAGAGAAAAACATCTTTGGTAAAGATTATGTATTTCCTATGAAAGCTATTCCGACCAGTTACATGGACGGGGTAATGAAAAAAGTGATCGATGCAAACAGCAAAATTATACTCAATGGCGAACCTTATAAATTGTATTGCATCAGTACGCCACAAGGACGAAATTCAATTCCTAATACAGAGTATGATATTACGGGTGTCAAATGGAACCTTGCTACAAAAACATTAGACATTACCAGAAATGATTTAAAAAACTACAATCCGGTTGGATCAAACTGGGATCCTTATACAGGACAACGCTGCGAAGGAAATGCAAGCTGTGTGCCTATTTGTCCGGTACAAGCCAAATACAACGCCCTAAAATCACTTCGAAAATGTGATATAGGAAATCTGGATATAAAAGTACAAGCCGTAGCTTCGAAATTATTGATCAATGAAACCTCAAACTGGATTAACGGAGTTGAATATAAGACTTATGTAAAAGGCAGTTCCAGCCAATATGAAACCCAACTAGCCAAAGGAACCATATATGTAATGGCCGCCAGCGCTATCGAAAATGCCAAGTTACTACTTGCCTCAGGAGCTGCAAACAGCAGCGATCAAGTGGGCCGTAACTTAATGGATCACATGACGGTTTTAAGATGGGGACTTTCTAAAGATCCTATTTATCCGTATCGTGGTCCGGGTTCTACTACTAATATTCCAACTTTCCGTGACGGGGAATTCCGTAAAAATCATGCGGCATGGATTCTGCCTCTTGATAACTGGGGTTGGGCGTGGCCTACAAATGCTCCGGCAACAAATGTTATTAACGCTGTTAATGAAGGACTTATTGGTAAAGCATTACGTAGTCACATAGAAAATATTGTGACGCGTCAGTTCTTTACACATTTTGAGTGTGAGCAGGCGCCAGACCCAAATAACCGTGTTACTATTGATCCGGCTTATAAAGACAATATTGGCAACTACAGACCTGTAATACACTACAGGGCAACCGAATATATGCTAAAAGCTTTTGAAGCATCAGGAATTGTTTCTGAGCAAATGTTCAGCCAGTGCGATATTGAGGATTTCACATCCTATAACCCAACAGATCCTGACTATGTTACCTACAAAGGCAAGGGATACACTTTTGCCGGTGCGGGACATATCGTAGGAACTCACCGTATGGGATTTACTAAAGAAGATTCTGTAGTAGATGCTAATATGCGTACCTGGGACCACGAAAACCTGTTTCTGGTAGGCTGCGGTAATATGCCAACGCTGGGAACTTCTAATCCTACTCTAACAATGTCTGCATTAACTTTTAAAGCAGCCGAAGCCATTCTTAAACAACTTGAACAATAACATCATGGAAAATAAATTCTTTCAGGAAAACAATCCAAACCGTCAAAAGCTAATTAAGCCACTTACCGATACAAGTATTGGTGCTGATGACATTACCTCATTTATTGCAGAAAATTTAGAGACAACTTCTACCATAAATGCTGCATTGCTCAAAAGCGATTCTAAAGCTTTCAGTTTAAAAGCAATGCCTCAAAAAAAAGTAGAAAGTTACATCAAAAGCATTGATCACCTTCAGGAATGTCTTAGAACTGCATTGCAATTAGAACTCTCTACAATTCCTCCTTACTTGTGCGGACTTTATACCATCAAGGAAGGCAGTAATGTAGAGGCAGGCGCACTTATCAGGAGTGTTGTAGTTGAAGAAATGCTCCATATGGTTTTGGTTGCAAACATTCTTAACGCCATTACAGATCCAAAAAAGATAGAAGGAAAAAAACTTTTTAATGTAAAAGAAATTATTCCAAACTATCCAACTGCTCTTCCAGGTGGAATTGTTCCCGAAGTGCCAGAAGGATTTCCTGCTTTTAAAGTTCAGCTCCTTAAATTTTCAAGAGAAGCCCTTGATGAGTTTTCTACTATCGAGAGACCTTCTGATCCAAAAGCTCCAATTACCGGGCATTTTGACAGTATAGGTCAATTTTATGAAGCGATTCGTTATGGTTTACTTCGTTTGAATAAAGCAACTCCGGGCGGAATTTTTATTGGAGACCCAAAACGTCAGATAGGCCCTGAACATTATTACGGAAGCGGTGGCAAAATCAATAAAGTCACCAATTATGACCAAGCCGAAATTGCTATTGGAGAAATCGTTGGTCAAGGTGAAGGTATCGATGGAACTATCGCTACTGATCATGTGATGTTTGGTGAAGATATCGAATATGCTCATTACTTTAAATTTCAGGAAATATGCTACGGACGCATGTATAGTGCAAACGATACCAATTTCCAGATGCCGGTAAGAAGCGTTCCTACAGGCCGTCCTTTTACCGTAAGCTGGTCATCTGTTTATAATATGAAGGCAAACCCTAAAATGAAAGATTATGAAGGTAATCCGGAATTATTACAAAAAGCCATCGAATTCAATAAAGTATATGTAGCACTGCTTAACGGCATAAACGATGCAGTAAGCGGTGATCCTGACCTGCTTATAAAAGGAATTACAGTGATGTATGATCTTAAATACAAAGCCCTTGAATTACTAAATATTCCATTAGGAAACGGAGAATGTGCAGGTCCAACTTTTGAATATGTAGACTTATAACAACCCACTTCAATTTTAAATTATTTAACCAATAAAAAACAAAATTATGTATTATCCACTAGAAGCAAAATGGACTATCCTGCCCGGAAATGAAGAAAAAGCTACAGCAGCTTTAATACAACTGGCAAAAGATGTGCAGCAAAATGAGCCTGAAACATTACTCTATATGGTACATGTTCCCAACTTTAAAGAAAAAAGTTTGCCTACACCTGCGCAGGGCGAAGTTCTTTTCTGGGAAGTTTATCAAGACCAAAATGCATTTTTTAAACATGTTAATGGTCCAATATTTACAGCATTTGTAAAAACCTACGGAGACTTGTTCCTGAGTGATTTTAGCACGCCGCCACAAGTTTTCATGACCACTGAGGTACTTACTCAGATTCAAGGATTTAGTCGAAAAGCACTTTAAGGCAAAACCTTCAAATATTTTTTACCCCATCAAAAACAAATCAATTTAAAAACAAATCAAATGGCATTAGAGCACAATAATCCGTTAGCGAATCTAAACCTGTCGGGTTTAAATAAGCTAGAAGCAAAAATAGAAAACAAGGGACCTCAATCAAAATTTAAAGCTTCGGCTTTAGAAGCTGCGCCTGTTAATCTGGGTGTATTAGAATCTCTTATAGGAACCTGGGTTGGTCCGGGTTTCAACCTGATCGAAGTACCCAACATGAATCAGGCTAAACCAGGTCCGCCACCCACAGACAAATTCAAAATTATATTAAATTCAACAGCAGAAACTTTTACATTCTCTAACATTGGAGGTGATATCATTAACCGCGGAAATGCACAATCAGATATTGCATTTCAGGGATTGCACTATTTACAACAAGTAGATGATGTTAATCTTCCAAGCGGTCAAAACGGAATTCACCTAGAAACGGGTTTATTCTTAAATCTTCCAAGCGGTTCTGATCCTTTGGTACAGCCTAGTATTGCGCGATTGGGTTCAATTCCCCATGGTGATTCACTTTTGGCACAAGGAACTTTTTTTACCGTTCCCGGACCTCCTGTCTTTGAGCTTGCCGATCCTACACCCTTTTTTATTATCGACGGCAAAAGAGTAAATGACGTAAGTGAAACGTATTTGTCACAATTAAAAAATGCCGTTCCCCCTGCGGGAATTCCTGCCGATGCAATCATGGATCCCAACATTCTTCTTAAAAATGCTATCGAGGGACAAAATATTATCGAAACGGTAGTTATTCTCTTAGATGCTAACCCAATAGAGGGAGTGGCTAATACCGGAGTTACAGCTCCTCTTGGTGGTATTACCAATATTCCTTTTGTAAATGTGAACGCCAATGCCAATAGTCTTTCGGCTATTTTTTGGATCGAAACAGTTCAAAATCTGGACAAAACTACTTTTCTTCAATTACAATACACACAAACTGTAATTCTGGATTTTCCTGTTTTTGCTCCTGACGGATCTATTGTCGAAATTAAATGGCCACATATTTCAGTGGCAACACTTCGCCTTCAGGCATAACCACTAAATAAAAAATCAAATGAATAATAATACCCCCCCCATGTTGCTACACAGTACTTATTTTAATTTAGGTACAAGCAATACTGCCGATATTGTAGAGGCTTACATGGCCGAAGCCAGAGAGTACCTTTCTGAATCACAAGGAATGATTTCTTTTTGGATAGGCACAAGAGCCGATGATATGACCAGACCTGAAAATGATCTTAAATATGATATTGCGATGCACCAGCTCTTTAAAGATCAAGCCTCTTTTAATTTATACAATGCCAATGATCAAGCACACAATCAATTTGTCATAGATGTAAACAGATGGGTTCCCGGCACAACAAGACGTGTTATGGACGCAAATGTTAGCCATCTGATTATTGGAGGAAATTCATCTGAACCACAATCTATTGGTGCCGATGGTAATTATCCGCAAAGTTTGTTTCACGATCTGTATTTCTCCCTGAGGGATAAATCAGAAGAAAATATTAAAAAATTTACAGCGATCTGCGAAAAATATCTTTCTGGACATCCAGGCATCCAACAATTTGTAACAGGCGGACTTACTGATATCAAAAGAGATGTATCGGTACGAAATTTTCAAGTCGCTGTTTCTATTGTTTACGAAAGCAAAAAAGCATACGACCATTATCTGAAAAGTAAAAAGCATGACGATTTTTTTGCTGCAACTGCCGGAATGATTGCCAATACTTACATTTTCGACTCTTATATCAAATACCAGTCAAAAGTGTATTGCCTTGCCAGATAATCTCTACTATTTCAAAAACATAACCTAAAAAAATAAAATTATGATAGGTACAGCAATACAGGAACTAGCCCGTGAATTAAGCGGTTATGTAGTTCAACCCGGTGATGCCGAATATGAACAAACCGTACATATAGATAACGGACGCATTCAGTTCAGACCTCGCCTTATTATTTTTCCTGCCGTAGTGGAAGACGTCAAGTTTGGGCTCAAATTTGCCATTAACCACAATCTTCCTCTGTCGATAAAAGGAGGCGGACACAGTGCTGCAGGATATTGTCTAAACCAAGGAGGTGTTGTAATTGCCATGAAAAATTTAAACAAAATTACCTTTAATCCTAAAAAGGAAACAGTCGTTGCCGAGATGGGCGTAATATGGTATGATGTTTATAAATTCATGCAAGCCACAGCTACAGGACTTATTCCTGTTGGCGGAGGCTGTCCCACTGTTGCCCCTCCGGGTTTCATGCTTGGCGGAGGATATAGTTTTGTTTCGCGTTCTTACGGAATGAGCATCGATAACCTTGAAAGTTTAAAAATTGTTACTCCCGATGGCGAATTAAGACACATTGGTGTACACAGCAAATCTCAGGATGATATGGATCTCTTCTGGGCATGCTGTGGCGGCGGTGGAGGAAATTTCGGAATTGTTGTCGAAATGGAAATGAAGGTCAGAAAACCACTAAGCAAAAAAATGCTGGTAGGACAAATTCGTTATCCACTAGAAATGGCCGAAGATGTACTGGGCTATTACAATGAATGGGTCGAAACCTTACCAAATGCAATGGCTGTATATGGTTTTATGGGAAATCAAAAAGACTTAATAGATAAAACTACAAATGTAAAAGTATTAGGTCTAACCCCTGTTTTTAATGGTGATGGTGCTGAGGGCATTGATCTTTTGCAAGGACTATTGAAATTAAAACCTATTAATGCCGACCTTTTTAACATGACACTTCCAGACTGGGAATTCTACAATGGTTATACCACAAGAGTTGACGGAAGAAGTTCATATATACGTTCTACTGTTTTACCAAAACACGGAATGAATAACAAAGTAGCCAAGGTAATTATTGAGTCAATGAACAAAGCTCCGTCTGCTGATAGCTTTGCTGTGTGGACACATGCCGGAGGTGCTATCGAAAATGTTGCTTCAGATGCGACAGCTTATGTACACAGAAATAGCCGTTTTATTCCTGAAATTAAAGCTATATGGGATCTGAATAAACCAGGCGATACACTCAAAAATGTAGAGTGGGCTTACGAATTTTTCGAAAGACTCTCTGATGCCGGAAATGCTACTGGTGCTTATGTAAACTATATAGATCCATTACAGCACAACTGGACAGAGAAGTATTACGGTATTAATTACAAACGACTCTTAGCTCTTAAAAAGAAATTTGATCCCAACAACTATTTTAATTTTCAGCAAAGTGTTGGTTCAACTTTCAACCCAACTAAAGAACTTACCGATATCAGTCCGATAAACAGGACGAGGGTATAATTTAGAGTGGAAACTTAAAATCCCTGATACTTTTGCAACAGCTGTCAGGGATTTAAAATAAAAATGTACTCTTTTGCAACATAAAGTCAACGTGGTATAACTCTTTAAGTTTGCCCTAATCTTCGCCACCATCAACACGATCAAATGTCTCTCGCTGCTTTGGTTTTGTAGTATATTTTACAAATACCATTGGGCCCTAGTAAATATCGAATTGAGTTCCATTTCTACCAAGGTGCATCTATCCACTAATTCCTGCTGTAGAATAAACAGATAGCCTAAAAATATCAAAATTCTCCCTGGCGCAATCTTTAGAAGAAAATTTCAGCATAAGCTCGGCGTAATGGCCTATACTTGGTGATAGAAAAATCGGTTTGCTTTTACTTTGTAAAAAAAGTATTAATACCTTTTACTTTGATATAGGTTTTATCCTATCTCCAGCCCTTGAATTCCCAACAGGACATCCAAACCAAAATCCTGAAGACATATAAAGACAGTCTCTACATCCAGTAAGCCAATCTCTTGAAATCTTTCATAAAATGTATAGAAATTTGTGCTGTTTCTATCACCAAAGCCAAAAAGGAGCTGTCTTCTATTTGTTCTGAAGACAACTCCTTTTTTAAATTAGGTAATCAAATTCCATATTATTCTCAGCATATATTACTTTAAAAAAAAGGTCTGTTAAGATTATTAAAAACTACAAGTTAAAATAAAAACAGCTTTAATACTTATCAATATAGCCCGCAGCAGTATAGAAATAAATTTACTTTCCAAAAAAAACAAAAAACCTAAACTAAAGTCAAAAAAATGGATTTTTAGTTTACAAAATCAAACTTATCCTCAAATATTTTTCCAACGACCGGAATTGGCTTCTTTTGTTCATTTGCTGCATTTATTATTCCGAAAATCCACAAAATTAGAATCGCATAACCCACATAAGACAAAAAAAATAATGCCGGAAGTATCGATACAACTACAGAAAGAATAATATTGGTGATCAATGAAATTAAAAAGATGCCGAAACCTTGTTTTAAATGATAGGTAACCAGATCGCTCTTTGGAGTTACATCTTTGCTTTTTACATAAGCTATTATCCAGCCAATAATGGTGATATAGCTCAGGATTGATAATGTTTTATTGTTCATCGTTTTATTTTATTTTATTTATATAAGTCAAAAGTAGACCCACCCAAACAAAATCACAATAAACACTTTGCCATTAGCTGCTTTGAATTGGTATTTGTCACCCTTAAGGACATATATTGCAATTGGGCTTCAAGAAACTATTGATCTTTCATTAACTTAAAAAAATGTTCTTTTTTCCCTCTAGAAATAGGCACAACTGATTTATCATTCATATATATCATTCCTTCACGCGAATAACTCAAAATCGCATTTACATTGATTAGATGTGATTGATGGACACGAAAAAACTCAGGAGCCAATAGGATATCCTCATAATTTTTTAGTGGTTTTGATACCATTATTTTTCTTGCATCAGTTAAAAAAAAGGTAGTATAAGATCCTGAAGTTTCGCATCTAATAATTTGATCTAACTTGACCACATACATTGCTTCCTGAGTTGGCAGTACAATCCGGTCAGGAGTTTTAGAAAGATTGTTTCTCAGTTCACTAATTTGTTCTTTTTGCAACACTCTTTGTTTTAAAACGGCAATGCGATCTATAGCCATTTTAAGTTCCTGTGGATCGATTGGTTTTAGCAGATAATCCACAGCGCTGTACTTAAACGCATCGACGGCATGCTCTTGATAAGCAGTTGTGAAAATCAGATTAAATGAGTCAAAGGAAATCTGCTGTAAAACATCAAAGCCAGTTCCGTCTTTGAGCATAATATCCATAAAAACTAAATCAGGTTGTAATCTCTCGATAATTTTTTTGGCTTCTTGAACACTCTCTGCATATCCTATGATCTGAACTGTATCTCCAGCCACCATTTCAAGCATAATAGATAAGGCTTCTCTGAGCCTGTATTCATCTTCAACGATTATTGTTTTATATATCATTAGAGTATGGGAATATTTAAAATTACGATACAGCCGTGCCCCTCTGCTAGAGCATCACGTTCTATAATCTGAAAACCAGCATCGGGATTTTCTTTTTGCATTTTACTTAATCTCTCATCGGTAATTGTTGTGGAAAGCGATTGGTGGGAATTGTCGGCTTTTAATTTTTTTGACCCGGCCAATCCTATTCCATTATCTTTAATGGTGCAAATTAAAATTTGCTGTTTTTCATCCAATTTAAAGTAAATTTCAATCAATCCCCTTGTAGTACTTGGCATTGGTTTTATACCATGTTCTATTGCATTTTCTATAAAAGGCTGTAATAACAAGGGCGGAATAAGTATATCTTTTTGGATTGCATTATCGCATTGAATGGTATAATCAAAACCATTATTTAGACGAAGCTGCTGGAGTTCTATATAGTTTTTTAAGGTATTTATTTCCTCTTCGAGCCAGATGGTTTCTTCTCTGGACTGCTCTAATACCTGCCGGGTTAACTTTGCAAATTTATTGAGATACGAAACGGCAGGAGCGGTATCTTTCTGCAGGATCATACTTTGAATATTCCCCAAAGCATTAAAAATAAAATGCGGATCCATCTGAGAGCGAAGTAAGCGCCTCTCAAGGGATAATCGAGCCGATAAATTCTCCATTGTATCTTTCTCCATAAGCTGCATTTTCAGGGCGCTGTTAGTTTGCTCTTGCTTTAAGAAATCTTCCCTCTTTTGATAATATCGCTGTCGGTAATAATAAGAACGAAACATAAAAACAAGTCCTATGAGCAGTACTGCGGCAATGATATAGCCCAATAATTTGTTCTTCTGCTGCAATTCATTCTCCAGTTCAAGCTCTTTAATGCGCTCTGCTTTTTTAGATGATTCGTATCTGGCCTCGGAATTTTGCAGCATCGACTCGGCTGAGGCTTTATATTTTAACTGATTGTATTTTGTAAAAAGCGTGTCATAAGCATAGTAGGCCTTAAAATCATTTCGCTTGACAGAAAGATCTTTTAAACTATTATAAAAAGTGGCCAAAATATAATTATCGGTGTAAGGCAGACTTTTTTGGTATTTAATTCCCTCTGCAAATACAACTTGGGCCTGAGCATAATTCCCTTTTTGAGTCAGATAAAATCCTTTAAGGCCTATAGCACTTCGGTAAATAATTTTTATGTTATATTTTTTTGCGATAAGGGTGGCTTTTTCAAGATTCTCCAGAAATGACTTTTCATTAAGTGGCTTGGGCCCTTTTGTATAGAGATCTGCCAGATTGATATAGGCAATTCCCATATTGCTTTTACTGTCTATTTTATCTGCATTTCTCTGGGCGATCCAAACGGTTTGTTCAAAAAAAGCAACAGCATTACTCCAATCTGTTTGCGTGCCGGTTTCCATTTTATCTATAAGATAACTTCCAAAGGCAAGTCTTGCATAAAGCTCACTTTCAGCATCCCCGGATTTTCTTGCATGTTCGATCGCTTCTTTGGCATATTTTTCAACTTTTGAAGGAGATTCAGGTGAAAAAAGATACGATATGTCTGATGCTATTCTAGCGCATTGATCATGCGCCTTGACTTTAGTAAATAATCTGTAAGCTTCTAATAAATAATTTAATGCCTCAGGCTGATCTTCTATATAAGATTTTAAAGATCCCATCGCAAGAGCAGCATGAGCCTTAACCCTTGTTTTATTCACTTTTTTAGAAAGATAATATGCCCTATCGGCATAATGAATATAGGCTTTTAAATTAATCAAACGTCTTTGAGTCAAAGCCAGATAAGCATAACAGATCACCTGGTCTTCTTTGCTTTTATTTTTTATTGCCAAGGCAAGGGCTTGTTTCTGAATTTTTAAACAAGCAATAGTATCATCAAAACGTTTTGAATACCCCTGACTGGCCATTTTTTCAATCAAAGAAATGTTTTGTGCCTGGATATTGGTGGTCAATAGTATCAAAAAAAACAAATATACCTTCTTAATTTTTTTCTGATTGAATATAAAAAATGAGCTCATAAATGGGGTTAAATAATGGCAAAATACAAATTGTGATCAGACTGACCAAATATTTCACAAGGGATTACCTCCATATAAAACACTTAATTACAACCTATTAAAACACAAAAAAAGAACTGAATTTTATAATATAATTCAAAGTGGACCAAATAAAAACCCAAAGCTACCATTTACCAATTGGCAATTGTTAATAGCTTATCTATGGCGTAATCTTGTCTTTAATAAATAAATTTAAAAAACACACTATTATGAATAAGAAAAGTCTTTCATTACTAATAATAATCTTTTGTTTTGTAACCGGATTTTCATCTGCCCAGCAACTAGAAGAAAAACGTTTAAAAATAGAAATCACCGTAAAAGACGGCAATAAATCTATAACCTCTGGGGTTCGTACGGCTACCTTTTCTTTTACCAGGCCTGCTGCTGCTTCCAGCGATACTTCACAAAAAAATTATTTTCTCTCGATTGATTTTGAAAAACTAGATCTCAATTTGCTGCGCGCTTTTGCAAAGAGCAAAAATGGTCTTGATGGGCAATTAACAATGGTAGATATCTATGGAAAAGCACCTGCCAGAAAATTTGAGTTTAAAGGCGCAACACTAGATGCCTTGAGCGATCAGCTTAATGGAGATTATTCGAGTAGTTATTTTTCCCTTAACTGCAGTCTGGTAATTATCGATGGTATAACAATAGAATAAAATTTTATGACAAAACTTAAATATTTTAAAAAAGATGCAAACCGATATGTCATGAAAAAGGAATATACTTTTGGTTTGATTGTCAGTTTTGGGCTTGCGGGCATTGCTGCTGCCGGCATCTGGATCAATGAACCTGGAATAGCCTGGATTTTGGGCATTTTATCGGTTCTTTGTTTTATTTCGATTTGGATCAAAGATGTAACTATAGATCTGGATAAAAAAGAATTTATTTTAAAAAGCGGTCTTATTGTTCCTTCTATCCGCGTGAGATTACAAGATTTTCAAAACTTTGAACTCGTTAGAACCAAGCAGTACTTAATTACAACCAATACATCATTAAATATTTGTTATCTAAAAGACGGAAAAGAAAAATACGCGACTTTATCACAGGGTTTTACAAATCAAAAAATGCAAAATCTTGCCAATGAAATTGATGAAATACTACACAATCATGAAGCTCAGCGATAAATATAATTTTCAGCAAAAACCAGATTCAATTTCGTTACATCCTACAAAGTCACTGCAAAAATTATCTCAGTATTTTTTAATTGGCATTTTTATAGCTGCCCTTATTTTACCTTTTTTTAAAGATGTTATAGGAGAAGTATTGTACTACTCTATCTATGTGCTGCTTGGATACTCTTGCATTCATAGCTTGTATGATATTCTAATCAGGGCCAAAATATGCTATACTTTTGATTTGAAAAATAATGCTGTTTTTAGAGACAGCCCTATTGGTTCAAAGAAAAAAATAATGACATTAGAAGAGGCCGTTATTTTTGTGAATTCAGAAATGGGAAGCTGGCATTATAGATTAGGAGCTAAAAAAAGTCATTTTATAAAAAGTTACACAATAAGTGAGAACTTTGGTTCTGGAAAAAAAAGTGAGAACAGACAAAAAGAATATGAAGATCAGATTCTGGCAAAAATTTATACAATAATAGAATCAGCCTGTAAAGTAAAAATTTAATTAAAAAGTAAAATAGACCTACTGTTTTAAAAAAAAACTAGACTCAAAAGTAAATTTCAAAACAAACTAAAACTATCAAATTCATTCATCTTAAAGCCATTAAAAACACAATTGGGTAGAACTGTAAAAAACAGAAAATATTTGTGCTTCTCAGTTGGCTGCTTTTTTTAATTTTTTAATATCTATTAAGAAAATCATCCTCCCTTTTAATTCAATGAGGCCCGCCTTTTTAAAATCAGACAGCAGTCTGATGCAGCTTTCGGTAGCCGTACCTATCATTCCGGCCAATTCTTCTCTTGACAGCTGGGCTTTTAATGATTGGTCCTCATTTACTCCAAAGGTGTCTTGAAGATATAATAACGTTTCAGCCAGTCTTTCTTTAACTCTTTTCTGGCTCATATCAACCGTATGATCGTCAGCGCGTTTCAAGTCATCAAAAACCAGCTGCATTAAATTCATGGAAAACTGATTGTTATTGTTGAAGAAATGAATAATATCTCCTTTTGGGATAAAACAAACTTCCATATCGGCAACAGCCTTAGCACTTAAATTGGCCGGTTCATTGCTGATTATCGAACGTTGTCCTAATAGTTCTCCTGCTTTTACCAGTTTTACTATCTGATCTTTTCCGTTGGCACTTAATTTGGAAAGTTTTCCTATACCATCCTTTACACAGAAAACACCATTGGTGACTTCACCTTCCTCAAAAATAGCTTCGCCTTTTTTAATAGAGCGGGTTGTTTTACTATTAGCCAATTGAACCACTTCAGCTCTACTGAGCGCCTTTAGGGAAGTAAGCTCCCTTACAATACACTGATCACATTTGTTCATAGTAAAATTATTTTTGTAAAACTTAGTTTGTTTCGAATCGTTACATCGAATGACAGCTCAGAAAGCAAAGAAGAAAATCGTTCTACATAGCGGCTTATAATGATAACTAAATGTCACATCTATAATCTTTGTAAAGTAAAAAACAATTTTATGAATGGGCAAAGTTGTCTTCATTAACCCTATAGAGAATTTTGATCAAATACAGTTTTCTTGCAATGGCTATAAGAGGGATTTTTTTTGATCTTATATTAATCTTAACAATAGAGTTTGCTCCTATCACAACAGTGATGGATGATAAAACAAGCCTACTGATCTTTTCCGCATTGCATTTGCAGAAAAAAACTCAAAGGAAAAATACTAAAAAAAGCAGAGTTAGAAATAGGTAGCTTATCTTTCAAAAAGCTGCTAATTGCTTTTCCTTTACTTAAAAGCAGCATTAGGTTTTTCATGATAATCAGAGTGGAATTTAAGCCGGGTGCAAGTCTTATCTTTTAGATACTTTATCTCATAAGAAAATACACAATATGCTTTTAATCAGTCAAATGTATCGTTTAATTAATAGGTTTAACACAAATGTTTATAAGTTTATTTCTTAAATCTTCCACAAAACAACACAAAACAACATAAAACACTACATATCAACCAATTACACATTATCCCATCAATCAGAATTAAAAATAAGCAATTAAGTTATTTAAAAATCAAACGGTTCATTTACCGAATGTTTTAAACCTAGTCCTACCTGGTCTATCCATCTGTCTCTTGCTCAGCCGATGCACAACTTCAATTCCACTAAAGGATGTTTGGCCAATTCAAAACTTTTAAAGCTTAATTCGTTTTCTATACCCGCTTTATAAAACGATAATCCCGTTGCACAATATTGCTAGATATTTACATTGCCAAATTTTAATCTTTGAGAACTCACACTTGTTATAGACTTTGACTGCGCCAGTATTAGAACTACTTTTATCCTTGAGTGGATACATTTTCTGCCACAGAAAGTTAAGGCTGTTAATTTTTAATATTTACAAATAATTATCAATGTAATAAACAATTCAACTTAATTACACTAAATTATTGAAACCTATTTATTTTAGTTTCATGGATTGATAATAATGTAATTTATTTATCCACTCTTTCCATAAATATTGAGCTTTTTGCTGCAGGTATTCTGATGCCATTTCAAATTCTGTTCGTGTATCAGATGTATTAGAATTGTACGCCGTGTAGAAACTGACATAAAAAGTACTGCGCTCCACTATTTTTTTTGATAGACCTAAAAATCCACTTTCTACATCTTTCCATTCCACAAGTTCATACCTTATACCCAAGTCTTCAGATTTTAAATGAATGTAAAAAAATGAATCGTAAATTTCCTCTGTCTCGCTTCGTTTTTCTCTAAACTCAAAACCAATATACATATCTTTCTCTACCCATGCAGAGGACGAAGGCATTTGATGGTTGGTTACTAAATTTAAAATCTGCTTTAAATATTTAACGTTTTCTTCTTTTGCTTTTAAAAGATAATCAAAAAGTCTTTCAGGCTCAGTTTCATAAAGTGAAACAATTATTTCATCGAAGTTTTGTCCCGCATTTATAATATTCAAATTACTTTTAGCATCGTTAACTACATCGCGTATATAACTTAACTGAGTGTTTGTAAATTTCTCGGTAATTAGTTTGAAATACTTTTGAGCCTCATCTTTATCATTTAACCCCAAATAGGCATGAGCCATAAAATAATAATTAAAAACTTCTGCTTTTTCACTTTGCATTTTTTGATAAGTCGGATTATTAAATAAATTCCGTACATCATTTATGCTTTGATTATGCAGCCCCTTAGCCATTAAAAAATTGAAGTATACAATAGCTGTATCCAGAACTATACTTACAATTGTTTTATGTTCATCTCCTTTTTCCTCAAATTTTTGGATCGTTTGCTCATAGACTTGTTTTGCCTCTTCATATTTTTCTAATTGTCGGTAAGCAGATATAAGATAAAACATCACCTGATACCATTTTTCAGCTTCTAGAATATTTTTGTAATAATCAAAATTAGATAGTACTTCCATACAGAAATTTTCCAGATTCAGTGCACTTTCATTTCTCCAGGAAATTTCCATTCCATTATCTAAGTTTTCCCAAAAAGCAGATATTTGGTAACCCTGCCAATGTATATCTGAAGCGAATTTACACTCGTCATTCAGGTAGCTTTTATGCTGATACCAAGATACTTGTTTTATTACAATACCAAGATTATTACAAAGCATTGCAAAAGTATGTGGTTCATTGTTAATTGATAATCCTTTATTTCCATTAAAGTAATCATCAAATGCATGATAGCCCACTAAACCATATTTTTTGGCCGTTTCATAATACATTTGTGCCGAAAAATGATCATTTTTATCTTGTGCTTCATTGCCTTTTTCCAGATAGGTCGTTAGTACATGATAGCAAATTGCACCATTAGGATAAATTGGAAAATCGATACTTCGTAAATCAATATCTAAGTCCTCAGCAGTATCATAATATCTTTCAATCGCTAAATCTTTTACCTGCTGAACTATTTGGTAATACTTGGTCAAATTATCGAAACCTTTTTTTGCATTTTTATCATTAAAGTAATAGTTATTACTTAACATCCTCCAGGCTATAGCATTTGCTGGATTCTTTTCAGTCTCAATAATGACAATGGGCAGATATTTTGCTACAAATTCATCTCGGTTCTTGTATCCAAATTCTGTGGGTATTTCGAACGCTGTAGGATAAAATAAATTAAACAAATTCCAATGTTTATTTAACTTCCCTCTGTTAAATAGCACCTCTATCTTTTCTGCATAGTCTTTACACTCAACAGGATCAGCTTCTTCAAAATGCTCTGACAATAATTGTTCTGCCTCATCAAATCTTTCTAATTCAAGCAAAAGCAAACCGCCTTCATAATTTCTAGGCGTTATTTTTGGTGCATGTTTAAACGATTTCAGGTAATAATCAATCGCTGTGGTTTCATCTCCTGCTTGCTGATAGAGATAAGCCAATCGATAATAAGTATCGCCGAAGGCTTGGTCTTGCAAAGGGTAATTATCTTTTATTACACTAATATCAATTAATTTATCTTGTAAGGTTTCAATAGCAAGATCATTTAACGATAGTTTTTCCATGTATATGTAAATCAACCAATCATGCGCCTGAAGCTTATCGTTTATATCGCTACTGGCATTTAGTATAAGATTACAATCATCCTGTATATCAGATATATTGTTAAAAACGGGAAGATTATTTATTCTTATACGCCATAATAATGCTTCGGAATGATGTGGCTCTTTATTTAGTATAGTCTGAACTATTATCAGAATATTTTCGCAGGTTTTTTTATTTTCAATAGATAACAACAAATCATCTTCATTTGAAAAATCAAGTGTATTGTATAATTCTGTGATGTGATTAATCTCGTTTGAAAACTTTTTCATTGATGTGCATTTATAGGTAGACGAAATATAAAGAAATAAATAAAAAGGCTAAAACAAAATCCTGCTTAATTTTATTGCCTATGAAAACAATCAAAATATAATTCTCAATTAACTCCATACCATTTTATAATTTGGAACTGAAGGCGTTTCAATGTAAAACAATTCACGGTCTATCTCAAACTCTACTTCCAGGTTTTCAAGATTACTCGTCCTTACCTTGGATAATAATTGTTTAAACTCTTCAAAAAGAAGCTTTAAGGCTCTTGCTTTAATGACAGCTATTGATTAATTTCTTAATGCTAATTCCTATGGCATAATTTGGGTCTAAATAACTATTTTTACCAACTTATATTGGATTTGTATCGATTCTGGTTATCAAAATGGGATGGTCAACCTTCTGTGAGTTTATATATATATCGGCATGTGAATAATGCGAAAAATACCTTAACAATGAAGACATTTAAATTCTTAAAAAACAAATATAATGTTGAGCTCCTAATTGATATAGGCACTTATCAAGACATTCCATATTATTTTTTTGAAAGTGAGCTTCATCACACCGATTTTTATGAACTTATATTTTTCTCTAAAGGAAATGGCTATTTAGAACTCGATCAGCAAAGAATTGAAATTTCAGATCATACCGTGATTTTTATTTCTCCATTTCAAAAAAGAAGATGGTTTTTAGACAAGACAAAGGTGGAGTGTTATTTCTTGTTTTTCCAGGATAGCTTTCTCTCTAATTTCTTCTCGGATAAACTATTCTCTTTCAGGCTGCAGTTTTTCTACAACAAAACCAAACCGCTCTATCTAAAGGTTGATGATGACTTCTTTTCACAGTTGTCCAATATAATTCAGGAGCTTCTGCGTGAGATCAAAACATTTAGATCAGATAGCCAACATATTATTCGGGCGCTGCTCTACTTTATATTAATCAAACTCAATCGAGTCTATTCAGAGCATTATCTTCTGTCCTCGGAAACAGAAAATAATAGCATTGCATTTATGTTCAAAGAGATTTTACAAAATCAGGTCCGTAAAACAAGAAGCATTGACCATTACGCAAAGCAGTTAGGTATTAGCAGAATAACACTAAATAAATGCATCAAAAAGCAGTTCGGGGTAACGGTTTCTGAAATGGTAAATGAATTTATTCTCTTTGAGATAAAGTCTCTGCTGTCTTATACCAAGCTCAATATAAATGAAATTTCATACCTCTTGCAATTCTCCCAGGCAAATCATTTAACGCGTTTCTTCAAAGCGCAAACAGGGCTCTCTCCAAAAGAATTCAGAAATGCTTATCAAAATGGTAGTTCTGTTATCTAACTGGTAATTCATTCTCCTTACAGATGTGGTAGATTTGTAGTTGAGAATATTTTTATCAAAAGATAGAAAGGCATGCTTATCCAAATCACTAATCAGTATGGTCTTTTCTCAGTAGGAGTCATTTAAAGTATTAGATAATTAAAAATAGCCGTTCGATGAAAAAGCAAACCAAATTTAGATATGTCTTTATTTTGATCTTGCTACCCTTCTCCCTATTGGGGCAGAGACAACAAACCATTGAACTGGCCACTTTGTATAAAAAAGAAAAACTGAAATCTGTAAATAGAGAGATCAAAATCGTCTCGAGTGATAGTGGAGCTTATCTAAAAATATTGGAAAGTAAAAAGGAAGGTATTCTATGGCTGGCTGCTCGGGACTTTAAAAATGGCACAATTGAAATTGAAATGCGGGGAAAAGACGTTTTCCAAAGAAGTTTTATTGGAATTGCCTTTCATGGTGTGGATGATATTCATTATGATGCTCTTTATTGTCGCCCTTTCAATTTTTTTGCCAAGGACTCTGTTCGCAGAATTCATGCTGTGCAATATATTTCTCATCCGGATTTTACCTGGGAAAAATTAAGAAATGAAAAAAATGCGGTTTTTGAAAAAGAAATCATCAATCCACCAAACCCCAATGACTGGTTTACAATGAAACTAGTAATTGACAAGACAAATATTAAAGCGTATATAAACAATGCAACGCTGCCTTCGCTGATAGTGGAAAAACTCAACAATCGAAAATCAGGAAAAATAGGGCTATTTACAGCAGATAGCAGCGGAGGAGACTTTAAAGTCATTAAGATAAATTATAAAAAATAAACCTATTTCTAAATCCTTAACCACAGAGTTTCCCACTCTTGTAAAAAAGGGTATTTCTTCTGGCAGATCTGTCTGCCAACTTTGTTCTAATCTATAAATAAATTTACAGTTATGAGAAAATCAATCATGAAAAACGTTTTATTGCTGGGGTCAGCAACTGCACTAAAAAGTTTAAAAATCTTTCATACTATCCTATTGACGGCGCTGATTGTTTTGAGTTTTTCTGCATGCTCCTATGATCTTGCTCAGGACCTTAATGAGCCTTTGCATGTTGCATTATTTATTGATAAGGACACCATGGCTGTATATCTGAACAATACAAAGTTGGCCGATACTGTTTTATTTAGCCCAGGCGCTGCCAAAAACTTCTTTATAACCGCTCCATGGGAATATAAAAACAGCGCTAAGGTTTTGGTTTCTAATTTTAAAATCTCAGCATTTAGAAATTAATAAAATAGAATTTTTAAAGAACTAGAGCAAAGCGCAATTATTGAGTTCAAAACTAAAGATAATAAGAATCTTCATCAGGACGATTTGGAGTTTAACAACTGGCAGAATTTGTGGCAGAACTCATAATGCAATAAATCAGATACTATTTTTAGTCTAATAAATCGGTAAAACATGCATCAGGTGTAACAAAATGAAAATATGCAGAAACTCGGAAATAAAAGCGGCACATCAAAAAAATTAAAAAACTGAAATATTAAATGTGAATTAAAAATAAGCAAACTATACTATTACTATGAAAAGAATACTTTTAATGATCTTGCTTACTACACCCCTTTTTGCTGCTCCATCACCCAAGGAGACTTTTAGCATCTGGGGAAGGCTTGTAGATAATGGTTTTAGCCCTATTGAATCATTTTCAATTAAGGTTTTCCAACTCAATACTTTTACAAATCAAAAAAAAATAATCCAGGATTTTAAAGTCGCTGACAATAATGGAGAATTTTTAATAAAAAACCTTACTCCTGAAACTTATCTTATTGAAATTACAGTTGAAAGTTATACCAGGTACAGCATCATAAAAACAGTTGGAAATAAAAACGAATCCCTTGGAGAAATTGTTTTACAAAATACCTGGTAAGAAATTTGAAAAATAGATTCTTATCTATTGTTGGAATAGATGCCTTTTCTTTCAAAAAAGACAACATCAAATATTCTTCAATTAGCTGTCCATCAATTAAAAGGCGCCAAAACTTGTCCTTTAGTGGCAAACTTTAGCAAATGACCACAATGCAGCCGATATCTTTTTTGCCAAAGAAAGTTAAGACTCTGAATTTTTAATATTTATAAATAATTTATCCACTCAAAAAAAACTATTTCATCTATAGCAACAGCAATCTTTTTTTTTTAAACTAAAACTCTTCTATATGCTTTATGGATAGCTGATCCATTGCCAAATAAAAGCCACAGGAGTCCGATATACCTGCAAGGGCTTTTAAATATTTTAAAAGCTGTTTTTGTAATCTCATCAATAATGAAATCTTCTGCTCCTATCTGCAATTATTAATTGCTGTTCAGATGAGTCTAAAAATTGGTTAGTCCCATATAATGAACAGATTTCTATTTATTTTTGGCAATTCTAAATCCGAACCCATCATTTCGTGTCCCTTTTGGTGATTGATATCTTACTTCTGGCATATGAATTCCATATTCTAATGGTCTTTCTCTCTCGTCTTGTGTTTCGTAAAACCAACTGACTCCTTTTGAAATTTTATACTGTCCTTCTATAGGTCCTTGAGGGTTTCTTTTATTAACCAAGCTATCCTTTTGGGGATTATACCAATCAAAAACCCATTCGCCAACATTCCCAGTCATATCATATATACCAAGCTCATTCGGTTTAAGAAGTCCTACTTTATGAAATGTGCTGTTTGAGTTTTCTTTAACCCAACCAACTTCAATTGCATTATTACTGCCGCTATAATTATATTTTTTTGTTTTCATTCCACCTTTAGCCGCGTATTCCCATTCTGCTTCTGTTGGAAGTCTTCCTCCTGCCCATTTTGCAAATTCATTTGCTTCGTCCCAAGTTGCAAGCATCGGGTTTTGGTCGATCCACTTGTAATAAACTTTAATACCATGCGCATTTTCAATAGGTGGACTAGGCATTTTTCTGCCTGTTTCTTCACAAAATTCTTTAAATTGTTTAACCGTTACTTCATATTTACCAATGTAGAAATCATCAAGTTCAACTACTCTATGAGGACTAGTAAATCCTTTTATAGAGTCACCCTTCGGACTTACAACAATCTGGTTTTTGCCTTGTTCAAAAGTTCCGCCTTCCACAAAAATCCATTCAATTTTCTCATCACTTTTCTTGCAAGAATTGAGAAATAAAAATCCAATTAAGAATATAAATGTTCGTAAAGTCATTTAAATATTAGTTAATGTTTATAAAATTACTGCCAGCTCATGTATATAACCTAACAAAGGTTTGCAATTATTTACTCAGCAACCCCCTTTGCGAGGTGCACGTTTATAAATTATCTTACTATCACGTTCTACATAGTCGCCAGATATAATTGGATATAAATACTTGGGCGCGTGGGATACACTATGGCTTTTTATAATTATTGTGTCGTTAACTTTCAAGCTTTTTAACTTCTGAAATTCATTGCTGCCAGACTTTTCCAATCCAAAACTAAGTATATAATGATCACTATTAATCTTTACCATAATTCCAAAACCTAATCTTGCCCCTGACGCAAGAGAAACAGAGGTTACAACTCCCTTCATATTGACATAATCTTTAATAGGTTTTCTTATTTTAGCTTCACTAGCATACACTTTTTTACCTGCGGGAGATGCTTCCCATTTTCTAAACATTATGCCATCAGGGGTAGCCTCCCATTTTTTCAGTACATCTTTCTTTTCAGTATTAGAAAGGTTTTTGACTATTGACTTTTTAGAAATTTCATTTTTAATTTCACAATTAGCAAATACCAACCCACTTACTACAACCAAGAATAAGACTAGCACATAAATGATTTTTTTCATACTTTTTACAGCTTTAATTAATAACATAGTTTACCTTCTTTTTAAAGTCTGCAACAAAATTACTTTGATATATTTCGGCTTGAGAGATAAAAATTGTAAATAAAAATGTAAACTTTGTAAATAAATTATTGACAATATGCTTCTTAGTCAAAATCTGATCTCCGGAAAAAGTAAATATCTATTTGTATTGACTTTTATATTGTTTTCTGCTATAATCTACTCAGCCTTTCCTGCGCAAGATAATGACGGCTTTGACTTTGCTAGAAGAGAAATTTTACTTCGGAAAATCGGACATGAATTGCTTTTACAATCAGGCGATAGTACATCAAGAGTACTGCCTGTGAAAAAAATTTCAGAAAATGAATATCAGATTAGGTTTGAGAATGATTTTAGCTTTCAACCAGATTCATTGGTAAATATTACAAGTCGTTTATTAGTCAAAGACCCGTTAACAAGTCATTATATCGTTAAGGTTTTGAATTGTGGTAACTCTAGTGTTGCTTATGCATATGTTATATCCAAAAATGAAAAAGATGATATTGTAGCCTGCATAGGAAGAAGACAGCCCAAAGCCTGTTACATGATTAACATTAAATTCAAACCAGCACAAATAATTACCGCAGACAACAAATATCTTCTGGGAAGTCTGTCAATTTTAGCATTCGTGGGTTTTATTTTTCTAAAATCTGTTAAGAAACGAAAAGAAATATCTGATAATCAAAACACTGGTACTTATTCTTTAGGATCAGTGCTCTTCGATACAAATAGTCGAAAGCTTATTATAAATGGAAATACAATAGAGCTGACCGCAACAGAAACACGGATATTGCTTATTTTCGCTTCCTCTCCAAACAAAACAGTAGAAAGGAACCGCTTACAAAAAGAAATATGGGAAGATGATGGTATAATTGTGGGCCGTAGTTTAGATATGTTTATATCTAAGCTTAGGAAAAAACTTGAATCTGATCCAAATATTAACATTGTTGTTGTACGCAGCAAAGGTTATAAACTTGAAATTAACTAGCAGGAAATATTTTACCGACAAGAGATCTTTCAATACTTTTATTTTTGAAAATTACATCTACTCAGTAAATAGGTTAAGTTTTTTTTTATTGCATTTTGCTCCAATCCCCAACAGGAGATCTAAACCAAATTCATAATACTAATGGGAGACAGACACTAAATACGGTACGCCAATCTCTTCAAATCCCCATAAAATGTATAGAAATTTCTCCTTTTGAACTCATCACAGACAAAAGGTATCCTACCTATCTCAAATGATCTCACAAAACAATTGGAGGACCAGATTGCCTTTATCAAAACCTCAATAGTACGCCTTTGATTTCTGCTTGTTTTTATGTACTCTTAGGAAATGATTTTTATATTTATATTCTCTGTATACTGCAACTATTTTAGTTCTCAAATCCTGATTAAAATAAAAAAAATCTGCCTCGAAAAGGAAGCAGATTTATATAATTTAAAGAAATTATTCTTAGTTATTACTCACTAAGAGCTTAACTTCAATATTAGATCTTGTCGCATTTGAATAAGGACAAATCTGATGCGCTTTTTGGGTCAGTTCCTGAGCTTCTTCAATAGAAACTCCAGGAATATTCACATCCAATTCTACTGCCAGACCAAAACCACCGTCTTGGTTTTGCCCGATACTTACTTTTGCAGCTACCGAAGTTTCACCTGTTTGAGTTTTGGATAAACTAATAACACGATTCAGTGCACTATCAAAACACGCTGAATATCCTGCTGCGAAGAGCATTTCGGGATTGGTAAAGTCATCATTGGCTCCGCCTAAAGCTTTGGGCATCCTAACCTGAAGGTTCAAAATTCCGTTTTCACTTTTTACCTGTCCGTTTCTTCCGCCTTTTGCAGTAACGCTGGTTGTATATAATGTTTTCATTTTATTTTTGAATTTTATTTAAAATTTTCCCAACAGTTTCTTTGAGTTCCAATAGATCTTCTGTTGTTAGATTGAGTTTCTCCTGCATTTTTGCAGGAATTTCACATGCTTTTTGCTGCAAATCTCTTCCTTGATCAGCTAAAAAAACTTCAACAACCCTTTCGTCTTCTTTTTTTCTTTTTCTTAGGACAAAACCCTTAATTTCAAGTTTTTTTAAAAGCGGTGTTAAGGTTCCACTGTCCAGATACAGTTTTTCCCCTACCTGATTCACCGTCAAGCCATCCTTCTCCCAAAGTACCATCATCACAAGATACTGCGAGTAGGTAATTTGAAGCTCATCGAGAAATGGTCGGTACAAACCAATAATTTCTTTTGCGATAACATAAAGCGGAAAACAAACTTGGTTTTCCAACTTGAGAGGGTGGTAATTTTCCATAATTTAATAGCAAAAAGTGGAGTTAATATTATTTTCTGATAATAAATTCCTTCATAGGAATTCTAACTTTCTTCATTTGGGAAAGCCAGTCATTTTGGGTGTCTCTGTAACCCAGATATAAAAGGGTAACACTTTTTAGACCTAACTCCTTAAGGTCCAAAATCTCATTTACCACTTCATTGCTAAAACCTTCAGCCGGAGTGGAATCAATTCTCAGTTCGGCTGCCTGAGCCATTGCTAAACCTAATGCAATATAGGTCTGTCTTGCTGTGTGGGCAAAATGCTCTTCAGGAGTTTGAGCTGCGTAGATTTGCTTGATCTGATCAGTATAACTGCTGAAACGACCTCTTGGTAATTCTCTTACATCAGTGTGATGATCATAAACTTTATCGATTTTCTCGTTAGAATAACTCTCCCATGCGGCAAAAACCAATACATGAGAACAATCTCTCATAACTTCTGGATTTAATGCCCCTTTTACCATTTTCTCTTTCAATTCCTGATTCTCTACAACAATCACGCGGAAAGGCTGTAAACCAGATGAAGTTGGAGCTAATCTTGCAGCCTCTAAAATTTTATTTAAATCTTCTTCCGAAACTTTTTTTGTTGAGTCATATGCCTTAACGGCATGTCTCCAGTTTAAATCTTCTATTAACGACATTTTTTATTATTTTATAAATTAAATATTTGAATCTTAAAATTATTTGAATCAAAATAATAATGCAAAGCTACAGAATAATTAAATTGCATGCAATTTAATTATACGAAATATATTTTTCAAATGAAGTTTATACTATTTGCTTGCATACCAATTGGTGCTAAAAAGCGATTAAGAAAAATTACTTTAACTTAATCGCCCTTTTAAAAACTGCTTAAATTTTATTTTTTAATGCCTGCTTTAATACGGTTTTACTATAATTAAAATTTAGGCAATAAAACTTTGTCAATTACATGAATTATTCCATTTGAGCATTGCACATCTGTAGCGACAATGTTACTTACTCTGCCACTTGCATCGGTGATTTTTGCACCACCAGTCAGGCCAATGGTAAAGTTTTGTCCTGCAAAAGTACTTACAAGCTGACCATTTGTTAGAGCTGATGACTGAACATTTGCACCGGCAACTACATGATACTTTAAAGTTGTCTCAAGAACATTCGATGGAATGGCAGGAAGTCCTGAAAATCCAGTTTCGGTTAAAAAACTTGTAAAGGCTGTATTTGTAGGAGCAAAAACAGTAAAAGGTGAACTGGCTGTTCCTGATAATATTGCTGCAAAACCCGAGGCCGGATTATAGGTCAAAGCTGTTACCAGAGTTGTAAAATTTTTATTGGCAATAGCATGATTCACAATAGTAGGAAGTCCAATAACCCCGTCAACTACATGAACAACTCCATTGGAGGCTTCAATGTCGGGAGTTGTTACTGTCGCGCCACCATTTGTTTTACCTCCATTTACATCGACATTCGCCCCCTTTTCGATATACATACTGATAGTATTTGAAGCTGATGCGCCGCCCTTAGCTAACGTTTTAACATAACCCGTTGTAATTTCACTTGATTTTACTTTTGCACTTAAAACATGATTGAGTAATATTTCCTTTAAAGCAGCAACAGGAACTGCATCAAGATTAGCATAACCTTTAGCAGACAAAAAAGCAGTAAAGGCCGTATTAGTAGGTGCAAAAACCGTATAAGAACCCGAAGAGTTCAATGTGGCAGTGAGACCTGCTTTTTCCAAAGCAGCAACCAAAGAGCTAAGATTAGGATTTGCTTTGGCAATTGATGCGATTGTTTGAGGTTGCTCAGATGGGTTATCATCATCATTATTACATGAAATACTGACTAAAGTAATTAAAGCTAAAAAAGCAATTAATTTAAATTTGATTGTTTTCATAAGATATTTGTTTTTTTATTAACCTAGCTAAGTTAATTAATTTTGTTTAACAAAAACACGAAAAGATTAAACAAAATAAGCATTTTAACATTTACAGACTTTCATACCTAACTAAATAACAAGCACTTACACAAAAACAATAACAGATAAATGTAAGTCTGAAAAAAAAAGTTGACCACAAAGCAATAAATCAATAAGCAAATGAAAGAGACTTTGCTAAATATACCAGTATACTCAAATATACTTTATGCTCTAATTATGAATATATAAAAAAACGTTATACATTTAAATCCCCTTAAAACTAATAAAATGATAAAGAACGGTAATATTCTAATAATAGAAGATGATGAAGATGACAAGGAGATTTTAGAAGATGTAATCGTATCTCTTGGCAACACTAACAAAATCGTGTGGAAAATTAATGGAGCGCAGGCACTTTCCTACCTATGTGAGAGTAATGAAAAAATGCTGATTATTTTTTGCGATGTAAACATGCCCATTATGAATGGACTGGAATTAAAGCGCCTTATAGATGCTGACCCTGTTCTCAGAAAAAAAAGCATACCTTTTATTTTTTATTCTACCGCAGCAACTGAAAATGCTATTGAAGAAGCCTACACCACACTTAGTATCCAAGGTTTTTTTAGAAAAGAAAATGACTATCATAAAACAAAATCAATTATCAATAATATCCTGGAGTACTGGAAAAATTGCGTTCACCCAAACACATAAATTTACTGCTTTACAATCTTTGAAAAAGAGCAGTAACTCTCTTGTTTTTGCTTAAAATACCTTATCAGCTTATCAAATCAAAATAATTGTGAAGGTAAATTTTTCTTGCTTTAATTAATTATTTTTAACTCCAACTGCTATTACTTTTCGGATCATAAAACATCACTTAAAAAACCTATTTCATCTAAAGCAACAGAAATCTTATTTTTAAAGCTAAAATTCTTCTATATGCTTTATGATACGCCTGAGTGTTGTAATGGCAATTTCCTTATCCCTATCCTCAGGGGTATACGATTTGCTTCTCATAGAGTTATAAGATAAATCTTTCTTGTGTGAAGAAGAAAGATAAGGTACAATGGTTTTGAAAACGCAGTTCAGGGATCTGGCCTTTAATATTCTTGCCTCATCCCCTGCTCTTAATATGAGTCCCATCTGATCTATGGAAAGCGCGCACTCCACCTTATTATCTGACCTTACATTTTGATCTGGCTCACTGCTGCGCTGGATATCAGTCGACAATCGCATTTTTCGCTCCAAATAGGCAATTTCGTACCTGAACCAGTCCTCCAGAACATATCTTATATTTTCTCTGGTAGGATCAAAGCTTATTTTTTCATTGAATAACAATTGGCTAAATTCTTTATGCCAAAGCAATAGGGCGTTTATTTTCCCCTCTAAAGACTCCTGTAAATTAAGTTGGTTTTCAATTCGATGAGTAAAGTTTATAATATATGGAGGATAATTAAAATTCATCTCAATGAGTAGCTGATCCATTGCTGAATAAAAGCTTGATGAATCAGATATATCTGCAAGGGCTTCTAAATATTTTAAAAGCTCTTTTTGATAGCATATTTCCCTGTAAGTAATCTTGTTTTGCGCTTTATCTGAAATTGAATTATTAATAGCAGTAAACACTATTTCAATTAGAGAGCCATCTGTAGTACTTTGCATTTTTTTAGCTTTAAGCTCTTCGATTCTGAGTAAGATTTCTTTTTTGCAAACTATAAGGTAACGGAGAGGAACCCGCTCGTCAAGACTTAAGTATTGCGCGTAACGGCTTTGAATAAAAGATAACAATTCATACAAAGTATTAATTACTACATCTACAATAGCCGCCAGAACTCCGCTAAGAGCAACATCACTTTTTTGGTATTCCATTACCTTATCGAGCAAATAAACAAAAGAAGAGTGGTGTTTTTGCAACAGTAGACGGATTTGACTTTTTTGGTGTAAAGCAAATACTTCGTTTTTGAGTTGAATTTGAATCTTATGGGATTCTTTTGAAAGATTATCGGCAATAAAAGCTAAATCTTTCTCAGAGAGATCATCGATACTTGTTTTCTTTGGATCTAAGGTTTCCAATATCAATGAGTCTATCCATTCTAAGGGATATACAGTAATCATGATAGTATGGTTTAATGGACATAATACAATAAAGTCTAAAGGTTTTTAAATCTTCCCAGTGTAATGTTACGATACTGGGAAGGCGACATTGAGGTATATCTTTTAAAAAAAATACTTAATTTGGAAAGACTGCTGAACTCAAAATCCTGGGCAATGAGTGTGATTGATGATGGTGAGTTTTCCAGCACATTTTTAATCTCGTTAATGATCGCCTGATCAATGAGGCTTTTTGCAGTTTTACCTGTTACCTTTCTGACTATTTTATTGAGGTAGTCCGGTGTTACAAATAAAGCCCCTGCATAATACTTTACACGGTGCTGTTTTTTGCAATGAATGGTCAGTATGGTCAGAAATTGAACCGTAAGGTTCTGGCGCCTGTTAATCTTAAATGGATTTCCTGTTGAATACCTGTTAAAAATAAATTTTAGTTCATGTAAAAACAAGTCAAAACCAATACGCTGTAACTCTGAATCCTCAACACTTACCCGGCTGTCTTTATTTACAAAATAAATCAGTTTATAAATCAGTGAGAGTACCTGAAAATCTTTGTCCTCAAGACTGATTTTAGATGAAGAGTCTCCAAGTAAAAAAGCAAAAGAGTCCACGAGTTCTTTTTTCAGGCAATTTTCAAATGCAAAACCTGATGTAAAGCAAATTAAAAACAATTGTAGTTTCCCCTTTACTTCAAATATGCTGCAATAAGAGTCTTTAGACAGGACCATCAGATCCTGTGCTCTAAGTTCAGTGGTAAACTCTTTTATCCTAATTTTAAACTCTCCTGATTTTATTAAAACAACAGCATAATTGCGAACTGAAAAGGATTCATTTGAACTAGTTTTAAATACATATTTCTTGATGATGTATATATTGAGACCCTCTTTGGGAAAGTCCTTTAATTCTGTATTGATGAGATCCTTAATCATGTTATGATAATTTCATAAAAGAATAAAAAAGATAAAAGATGTATTGCATGGTTCTACAATTTATCACTAAAGGACTTTTCCATAAAATGATTTTAGAGTATCTGTGATGATTCTTAGTTCATTATATGAGTATTAGTGTTGCTTTCAAATAAAGTTTAGTTAAGCGTAGCGAGCATTGCTATTATGGAGATAACAGCAAGTTGATTTGTCTCTAAAAAAAGTTTAGTGTTTTTGTTTGCTCCTGATTTATCCCAGTCACGGTCCTTGCGCTCATCTGCCGAATAAAGTGAATACCGCGAAATCGATGTGACCGTTAATATCGTTTCTTTGTCATCCTCGCTAAAGGAGCTCTCAGCGATAACTGTATTCTCATAGTTCATTATGTAGCTGCAAGAAATGGAAAATTCTAACTCACGCTTCTCAATTAAAGACTGTAAAAAGTTAATGAGGCTTATTTTTGCAGCGCTGCTAAGTGCACTATTTTGCACCATCAAAATCATGCTCTGATCAGGATCGGCCATGATGGACTCGACAATTTCATCTGTAAAGTATATTAAATTTTTATTGGTACTTGTCCCTTTAAATTGCAATTCCAAAAAACTGACTAGCTGGGTAATCTCCTCCATAGAGTTAGGATACGGATTTTGCAACCAGTAGAGTGTTAACTCATCATAGTAGCTTTTTCCTTTGAAGTCAAAAGGATTTGAGGGATTCTCTGGATTTGGTAAATTCCTTTTTGATTTAATTATCGAACTTTCCCTCTTATCAGATGCATTCAAATCTGAATCAGTGGAACAAGAAATTAAAAAACATAATAAAATGCTGCATAATGATAAACTTTTCATAATTAGGATTATTTGATGTGAATGAGAATTGCTTCTCAGTTCATTTCATCCGGATTAGCGGAACTTCATCGGGCACGATGCCAGATCTTTTCGCTATTGAATTCATGACAAAGCTATCTTCTGGAAAAATTCCCCGCAAGAGAACTAGGGCGGATTTATTGAATTTTCAGTATGGATTTATAATAAATCCACACTACTTTTTCAACATATAAAAGACTACAATTCAAATGTTTGCATTAAATTTGAAACAGATTAAGATAAAAATTAGTGTAACGGCTGTTTTGAAGTGATACAGATGCGTACTACTTCAAAATAGCTCCCCCCAATTATCCTATTATGAATCAAAATCAAACACTTGCAATCTTTCTTTTGCTTTGTCAGGCAATCTCAGCGCAAAAAGAGCATCAATTACCAGACTCACTACAAAATAAGAGTTATGATTATCTCGACGATAAAGCCTACCAACTTAAAAAAGACACCTCCAGAGCTATTGTTTATTTAAACGCCTATTTATCTAAGGCAAAAAAAGAACAGAACTGGAAAGAAATAGCCAATGGTTATCGCAATTTATCCAACCAGACTTCTGATAAAATCACTCTTATATACGCCGATAGCGCAATATATGCTGCAAAAAAAACAAACAATAACACTATAATAGGGTCTGCTTTCCTATCCAAAGGCATCGCTTACTACGCCCTAAAACAGCATAATTATGCTCTGGATAATTATATTACAGCAAACAGTTATTTAGCTAATTCAACTGACAAATACCTTATACATAAATTAAAGTATCATATTGCGCTTGTCAAATACTACTTAGGCTATTATGATGAGGCCATTTCATTACTAAAACAGTGTATCTCTTATTTCAAGAATGAAAATTCCCAACCCTATTTGAATTCACTGCATTTCTTAGGAATTTGTTATAACAAAATAGGAGAATATGGACTCTGCGGTGAAACTAATGCATTAGGGCTGGCAGAATGCAAAAAATTAAAAAGCCCTGAAGTGGAAGTATATTTTATTCATTCCAAAGGAATCAACGAGTACTTTAAGCAAAACTACACCTCATCTATTAAAAATATTTCATCCTCAATTGAAGGACTAAAAGAAAAAAATGACTTTGGAAATGAATCCGTTGGTTATTTCTACATTGGCAAAAGTTATTGGAAAATGGAAAAGTACGAAAAGGCGCTACCCTATTTTGAGAAAGTAGATCAGCTCTTTATCACAAAAGGTTATCTGCGTCCCGATCTCAGAGAAGTCTATGAGCTACTAATCGATTATTATAAGACTAAAGGTAATCCTAAACTTCAATTGTATTACGTAGATCAATTGCTCAAAGCCGATAGAATGCTCAATGAAACCTTTCATTATTTAGTTGGAAAAATAAACAAGGAATACAATACTCAGGAATTGCTCATCGAAAAAGAAAATTTAAAAAAGGAGCTTTTTATAAAAAATCATAAATACTCTGTTTTGATTGGTTTCACGACCTTTCTTTTTTCCAGCTTTATTTTTGTCAACTATCGAAACTTTAGAAATAAAAAATTTTACAAGAAACGATTTGAAGAACTAATGTTGGAGATTAATAATTCGAAAGATAAAATAAGAACCAAAGAAAAAAATGAGAAACCGGCAATGCCGGGTATTAATACTGAAACAGTTCAAATTATATTAAAACTTTTAGAGAAATTTGAAAATGAAAAAAAATATATTGAAAAAGATTGGAAACTCTCTAGTCTGGCTGCTTTTTTTAATCACAATCCAACATATCTTTCTGCTATAATTCATCATTATAAAGAAAAAAGTTTCAACCGATATATAAATGATCTTAAAATAGACTATATCATATCTATACTTTATATAAATAAATTGGTGCGAAACTATACCAACAAGGCTTTGTCTGAGGAAGCTGGTTTTAGCAGCACTGAAAGATTTGTTAAAGCTTTTAAAGCTAAAACTGGAATTTCAACAGCTTATTTTATTGAGCAAATTAAAAAAGAAAACACTAATTCAAATTTATAGTTATTAGAATAAAATGGTAATTTATCATAATTTTAAAAAAGCAATAATGCTTTAAAATATTCAGTAATTTTCACGGTTTGAATCCCGTTGGGGTCACAAAGCCAAATGGCGCCAATTGAAGACAATTGGCGCCTTTTTTTTTCATATATCCTCTAAATATAAGTTTTACTCGTTTTTACTAATTTGTTTTTTAAAACGTCAATGAAGAACTTAAAGGAAAATTTTACCAATAAAGGCGAAAACAATGCTTAAAAAAGAAATGCTAAATGTTAGATTTGAGCAAGCAAACTAAACCAAATTTTCCAATCCAAAAGCAGCTATTTGATCTATAATTGGTAAAGTCTTCAAACCAAGTTCTGTTAATGTATATTCTACTCTTGGAGGGATTTCAGGATAGGCCTTTTTACTAACCAGTTTGTTTTCTACCAGAGAATTCAATTCCTGAATCAGCATTTTTTCACTAATACCTACTACAGCTCTTTTAAGTTCTCCATATCTAATGGTTCTGCTATTAAGCTGATACAAAATCATCATTGTCCATTTTCCTCCCAATAAGCCTAGAGCTTTTTTTACCGGGCAATTTTCGTCACATGCATTAATTATTTTCAGATTTTTTTCCATTGATTTTCAATATTTCTAACTATTTGGTAAGTACCCAACTAAAACGTAAGTACTTGTACAAAAGTAAGTTATTAATTAGTTTTACCAAAAAATTAAAACAATTAAATAAAAAATAAAATGAAAGTATTAGTATTTGGAGCCACAGGCTCACAGCAATTTCATGTAATTGGAGAAGCAAAAAATAAAGGCGCAATTGTTTATGCTGCTACAAGTTCAGAAAAAAACTTTTCAAAACTAGAAGACGCTGGTGCAATCCCTGTATTAGGCGATATGTCTGATGCATTAAAAATGAAAGAAATCACTAAGGAAATTGATGCTGTTGCTTTGCTGATTCCTGTTTCCTTGCCTAATCCGGCAGATGGATTTCAACTTGCAAAAAATGTAATTGATGCAGCTAAGGAAAATGGCGTAAAAATGATAGTTTGGAATACCAGCGGATTTCTGGCACCGCAAAAATTAGGAATTCCTATGGAAGATGTAAAGCTGGATACCAAGGAATATCTTCAAAATTGCGGAGTACCCTATGTTATTATTGAGCCATCTATTTATGCTGAAAATTTATTGGCTCCTTATACAACCGATTATGTAAAAAGTGAAAAAAAAGTAGCTTACCCAACTCCGGAAGATATGCCTATTGGTTATATTGCATCAAGAGATGTCAGCGCTTTTGTGGCAGAAGCTTTATACAAACCAGAACTATCTGGACAATCCTTTCTTGTGAGCGGTTTGGATAACCTGAAAGGAAATGGTCTTGCCGAAAAATTCTCTCTTGGTTTGGGCGATAAAATTGATTTCTACGCAATGCCTCCGCAAGAATTCGGGGATAAATTAAGTATTCTTGTTGGAGAAGAAAGCGCCAGAGGTGTGCAAGGATATTATGAAATGTTGGCAAGTCTGCCAGTATATCCCACAAAATTTAATCCTAAATTGCAGGAGGTTTTAGAAAAACTGCCTGTAAGAATGACTCCAATAGAAGAATGGGTTAAAATCCATAAACATTTTTTTATTAACTAAATTGTAAAAAAAAGCAGCAAGAATAGACTCTTTTTGCTGCTTTTTTATGCCTTAAATTCTAAAAGGACTTTGTACTTTAATGATAGAATTTATAAATTATTTTTCCAAAACTTTATTTATTACATATCGAAATCTTAAATACAGTAAGGCAGATGATGTTAACAACCCCAAAGTCAAACCGTACCAGATTCCCTTTACTCCTGCATTGAAATAAATGCCTAAAATGTAGGCCACAGGCAGGCCAATAAGCCAATAAGCAACAAAGGTTATCAAAGTAGGAATATTTACATCTCCCATTCCTCTTAGTGTTCCTAGTCCAACGACCTGAGTACCATCAAAGAGTTGAAATAGCGCGGCAATTATCAATAATTGTGCAGCCAGCGCTACTACACTTGTATCATTTGTTATCAAATAAGGTAAATATTGATTAAAGAGTGTAAAAATTAGAGCAAAGAACATCATAAAAATGATAACTAGATGATAAGACGCATAAGCAAATTTCTGAAGTCTTTTGTAGTTCTGATTTCCAAAACTATTTCCAACTTTAATAGTTGCCGCCGATGCAATTCCCCCTGCCATCATGTAGGTCATTGCCGCAAGGGTTATTGCTGTCTGATGAGCAGCTTGCTCCGTTGCGCCTATATTGCCAGCCATTAAAGCCGCAACTGCAAATACTCCAATTTCAAAAACATACTGCATCGCTACAGGTAATCCTACTTTTACCACTTTTACAATTTTTGAAAAATCAACAAACTTAACAGAGAAATGCTTTATATAAACCCTAAAATTCTCTGATCGAAGCACATACCACATCATAACCAGCATCATTAAAACCCGATCTATTAATGTTGCAATTCCTACCCCTTGAACTCCCATTGGCTCAATCCCAAACATGCCCTTTACCAAAATCACTGCTATAATTACATTGAGTACATTTCCCCATATCGTTATAGACACTGCTTGTTTTGTAAAACCTAGTCCTTCTGCAAATTGTTTAAAGGTTTGAAATACCATTAAAGGCAGAATAGATAAACTTAAAATAAGTAAGTAAGGTTTTGCCGTTGCAACCACCAGAGGATCCTGATCCGCATGCTGCATGGCAAACATAGAACCATAGTACACTACTAAAAAAAGAAATACTGCAGCTGCAACATTAAGCCATAAGCTGTTTGACAGAAGCTCGGCGCATTCCTTAAAATTTGATTTTCCATTTTCTTGCGCAATCAATGGTGTTAATCCGTAGGCCACACCTAATCCTATGACTAAAACGACCATAAAAACAGAATGAACCAGTGAGACTGCCGCCAAAGAAATAGTTCCTGCATAGTGTCCTATGATAATGGTATCAAAAGTCTGTACCAGTGTATGTCCCAACTGAGAAATTACTACTGGTCCAGCAAGTGTTATTGTGCTTTGGTAATATATCTTATTAGATTTATATTTTTTGAGCATATTAAAAAATTAACTGCCTCAAGGCAGATTGAATGTATTGAAAAAATATACTGTAAAATTTCATTTTTAAAGTATAGCAATTCTTTTATTGCAAATTTATCTTATTCTATAAAAACTGCTATGAAAATATACCATTTTGATAATCTGACAGGAACTGCGTGCTGGTAATTCCTGTCTGGGTTTTAAAAAACCGCATCATATGTCCAGGTTCCGAAAAATGAAGATTATAGGCAATCTCAGCGACAGTCTTTCCAGAATGTATCAGATCATTTTTTATTTCGAAGAGCAGTCTTTGTTTTAAGAGTTCTGTAGCGGTAACATTAAACTGTTTTTTTACACACGTATTAATTGAAATCCTGCTCACATTTAATAAAGCTGCATAATCGTCAATTCTCTGCTTATCCCTGATATGCGTTTCGAGTAACTTTTTGAACTGGTAAGCATAATTATTTTCGGCCCTTTCAATTGAGAGATTATTTTTCTGGGCATATATCCTGTTGAACTTCAAAAGCAGGTAATAAGTAAGAGAGCGGATGATATGAATACTGTCTGTCCTTTGCGCTGCCAATTCTGATTTGATTTCCATAAGCTGCTCAAGTGCTTTTTGCAGTTCTTCTTTTTCAATAGTTATATTTAAAGGAAAATTTAACTGATAGAAATAAAGAAGACGATACGTAAAGTATTTATCTGAGAAAAAATCGTTAAGAAAATTTTCCTGAAAAACCAAAACAGTAAAATCAAGTCCCTCATTATCCAATATCCATTGTCTTTTCTGAAAAGGAGAAATAAAAACCATCGTATTATCAGTTATATTGATTTTCTGCTGATTTAAAATCAGAGTTCCCTTCGCCTTTTTAAAAAGCAAAATTTCAAAAAAATCAGTGTTAAAAGTATCTCGCTCCAAATATCTTTCGCTTAGTACATCTCCATGCAATACATTAAGAAGCATCTCAACACCACATTCTGCTTTATGAAATTTTATTGTTTTCATTCCTTTCTCATTCCTTTTTAATCTCTTAAAATCGTTTTATTAATTTCAGCCTGCTTTAGTAAATTTACAACTTCATTTGCAAATAACTGCCAAATGCAAAAATGAGCCATAATAAATTACAGCCCATTTTATAAAATTGAGTTCTAAATTTATTTAAGAAAGCAGGTATTGATCAGTTGTCTGAATTTTAGCGTAAAAGAATTCTAATGCTGCTAAAAATGAATTGTGTACATCGACAGATTTTACTTTTTGTTCGTTAATCTGAAGGTCCATCGTAGCACAGGCATCGCCAATCACAGTACATTCAAATCCAAAATCAACAGCTGCTCTTGTTCCTGCATCTATACACATATGAGTCATCATTCCTGCAATAACCAAATGCGTTATTTTCTTTGACTGTAAATATTCTAAAAGATCGGTGCCTCTAAAACTATTAGGAAATTGTTTCGTGATTACTTTCTCGCTTTGCAGTCGTTTTACATTTTCATGGATTTCCACTCCTTGAGTTCCAGAAACAAAAAACGGAATGCCTGCGCCAGATATATGCTGTACATGAACAATAGTATCATTTTCTTTTCGGAAATGTTCCAGTATTTTTTTTGCATTTTCACTTGCCGGAATTGGATTTACAAGTACCAATGCGCCATTTTCAAAATATTCTTGCTGTATATCTATTAGTAGTAATGCCTTTTTCATTTTAATTAATTTTTTAATTTTTATATATGTCAAAATTAAAAACTCGTGCAGCGATATCTGCTGCCAAAACACTTTCAAAACATACCATTTTGATAAGCAAAATTTTCTATCTATGCTATTCTCAATTTCATAATCCTATTTTGCTCTTAAAACTTCAGTCCTATTTATAAACAAAAAAGAAGCCCTGTGTGTGTCAGCATCAACAGGGCTCCAAACTATCAAAATTTAAAAGAAACTTCTTTTGGTGGACAACCTTGGCTAATACAGTCCCTTAATAAATTGATAATTCTTTTCTAATGGGTTTTCTTTGTTATTCAATTCTTTAGACTTAATAAGCTGCAGTGTTATTGATTTTATTCTTATCAGAAAAACAATGGCAAGAAGCACAAAAATTAAAATCATAATGGAAAAAACTTGTATCATACTATTTTATTTTTAAGTTAAAAATCGATTAAGGCTGTCAATTATATTTACTATTATTATTTTCTAAACATTGAGCGGAAACGCTATGCGATCTCTCTATTATGCTCTTTGGTCTTTTTTTTGTTATACTTTCATGCTTATTTACCTTGTATAAAATGCCTGTAACACACATAAAAACTATTATTGGAACCAGATAACAGAAACGAATCATAGAGAATTGTTTTTTATTTTATTTTATGTTCAAAATATATTCCGCCAGCTGATCGAGTTTCTGCTGATCCAGCTGCGATTCAAAACCTGGCATCTGTGGATAGTCGGGACGTTTTTTACCTGGATTTTTTATCCATTTCTGCAAATCAGCCACGTTACCTTTATAGATTTTCGCCATTTCAAAAACTGGAGGTCCGACTAATTTTTCATCTATTTTATGGCAGGAGGCACAATACTGGCTGAATACCTTCTGCCCTTTTTCTGCTTCTGACATATCTGCCGAAGCTGCTCCGGCTTCTTCTGCTTTCATTTTGGTTGCAGCTTTCTTTTTCAGGATTTGAAATTCATCGGTTTTAATTTTTACCAGTTCTCTATGTTTTTCCAGCGAATTTGCCCTGTAGATCTGCCTTCCTGAGCCCATACACAAAACCGTAATTCCAAGGAGCATTGCTATTTTATAAAAGTCTTTTTTAATGTTTTCCTTTTCGCCTGTCAATCTCTTCCAAATAAGCCACATAGCGGGAACGGCGAATGCAACTCCGGAGAAAATCACCAAAATCAGGTTCCACCCCATACCTTTAGACGGTAATGTCAGCAATACAAGAGGACCAATCATACACTGGCATAAAGAGGCAGTTAATGCCAAAGAGTAGCCTTTCTTTTGAATATCGTATCGGGTAAATTCTTGATATATCTCTTCAAAGGGGTAACTCTTGCGGCTGTTGTACCAAAATATAAACAATCCCGTAACTGCCAGTGAAGACAGGATAAAATGCAGGTATCTGGGGAAAACATTCGGAAGAAACAATGCGTCTACAAAGCCTTTTACTAAAGCCCATTTTTCAGGGAAAAGCATTAGATTGATATTAGTTAGAAAGATAAATGGAATAAACAGAAAGATAACAGTTGCCAAGGCCAGAATCGAAATATGAACCGCCTTGTGATTCTCCAAGGTTTCCCATGTATATTTATGCAAGTAAGTGAGCAGAAACGCCACTGTAACGAGTGGTATTACCGCAATCCACATTAAACCAGTAAGAGCATTTGCCGAATAAAAGTAAATCGTATATAACACATTAATGCTCAAAAGCGGCGCAATTCCTAATACGACGGCTATACTCTTGTTGACTGTTATGGTTTTAGCTATTTCGTGTGCCAGTATATCATATTCCTTATTTTTAAGTCCTTTTATTTGGGCAATTAAAGCCAAAATAGAACCTCCAAGCATTAGGTTTACAAAAAGGATATGCAATAGAAATGACAGTACCAGAACAACTACAAAAAACCATTCAGGCATTGGCAGCGGCAAGGGAATATCTTTTGGAACCGGAACGTTGTTTTGCAACGCAATATATAAATTGATCATTTTTAAACTTTTGTTATTTTTTATTTGCTAAAACTGCTTTTGTATCTTGTAGTTCACTTACCTCTACACCTTCTGACTGTGCCCCTTCGAGAACATCACCAGTATCCTGAATACTGCGTATATAGGCCGCCAAGGCTTCACTTTCTTCTTGGGTGCCAGGAAAAGGAGGCATATAGGTTCTTCCGTTGTGCATATTGGGTATATAAGATGCCATGGAGTTAATATCGAGGGGTTTTCCAACTCCGTACATGCGCTCAAAAACATCCACCACACTATTTACTCCCTCTGTGGTATGACACCGGCTGCAGGCTATCGCAAAAACATTTCTGCCGGCTTCTACTTTATTTTCCGGTGTAATCTCGGTTACTGTGGTATAGGTGGCATTTTTAAGAAGTCCGTACTGCTGATAAACAGGATAATCTTCCTCCAGTAATAAGTTAGAATACATATAACCTCCAATTACATAAGGTTTTCGGACAAATTCACGCACCCTTTCAAAAAATCCCAGATAAGCAAAAGCCATAAGCACAGGAAACAATACCATATAGCATTTAATCCAGTTGGCTTTATACAACCCCAGAACTGCCATTATTAAGGAAGATGATATACCAAAAATTATAAAGTACTTCATTAAATCGTAATACTTATTAAAATCCATCGTCCCTACTGCCGTACTCATATTAGCGATCATAGCCTCAGGAATGGCTCGGTAATAAATCACCGCTCCAAGAAGAGAAATTGGAGCCCATAGAATAATCCATTTTGAAACATATTTTACAGCTTTCAGCCTTAATTCCGTACCCTTTTTAAAGAAAAGAGTTACCAGCATCATTCCAAAACTTCCCGCCACAAGCATTGCCGTAGGAGTTCTAAACAATAACTGCGGAAGATAAATTGGATTAGTAAACCCATTGAGCAGACTCTTATGTGTATTCCAGTTTCCGGGATCCATCATAAAACTCAAAATAGAAACAATAATTGCCATAGTAATCCAGGAGAATAAACTTAAAAACCATCCAAACCGGATGTGCAATAATTTAGCCCTCAGTGAAGTATTACTGCTCTTCCATGTCAAAAAATAAATCATGATCAAAATTACCTCAGTAACAAATACCAGCCATTCAACAAACCATGCCCAGTAAAAAACACGTATTAAACTTCCAATCGATGTGGGGCTTACAAGTGCAACGGAGAACCATATTCCCACTCCTGTCATTGCACCAAGTGTTGTAGTTATGATAAAAGCAACTTTCATCATATTATAGATTCTGTTGTCCCAGTCTAAATCTGTAATTTGTTCCCTGCCGCTATTCTTAACACCTTTCTGTTCCAGCCATGTTATAAGAGGCATAAAACCCACAGCTAAACCGTGATTAATCATCACGTGAATAATGGCAATAATGGCGATAAGCATCCTATTGTTGAGCCAGTCTAAATGAAAAATTGGAAAGTCCATAAATTATTCTGTTTTTTTACTGCAAATCTCGCATAGTAATTCAAAAACAGCTAAAAACAAATAAGCAGGAAATTTTAATAAACGTTACTTCCGGATTCGTTAAAATCACTATTTATATTGCATTTTATGCTACTGAATTTAGCTTTTCAATACATTGTTTATACTGGTTACACCTTATTATCAAATTGGCAGGATGTATATTACCTTGTATTAAATTATTAAAAACGTAAACAACTAAATCATAAATGATTATATCCAGAGAAAAACAGACAGAGAGACAAAATATTTTTCAAAACAATAATGGAGTAATATTGAATACTAATCCACACTTTGACCTGACTAAAACAATAAATAAAACCTGAGCAAATAGTCAATATAAACTAAGAAGGCTGAAAAAAAATAATTTCTCAGCCTTCTTTTTTGTGCAATTCTCAAGGAAAATTACTTCTGATTTTTTGCCAGATGTTCATCCGGTTTTTTCATAAAGTCATCTTTACAGACCGATGAGCAAAAACCGTATAATTTTCCTTTGTAGGTAACGGTATCACTAACGCCGTATTTGCTGACATCCATGTTGCAGCTAAAGTCCAGATTGCTGGCGTAGGTTAATTTATTGAGCGGATTTTTAGGATCTTTAAACGTATTTTCAGATTCCATTGTATGGGGATGATCGTGCGGATGCGCTTTTGTTTCTTTCTTATTACAGCTCAAAACAATTGCAATACCGGCAATTAAAAGAAATTTTTTCATTGTACTCAAGTTTAGATGATTATTTTGTTAATGCAGAATGATAACGGTTACTAACCTCATTCCAGTTTATGACATTCCATAAAGCGCCCAGATAATCCGCACGTTTATTCTGGTATTTTAAATAGTAGGCATGCTCCCAAAGATCTATGCCTAATATTGGTACGCCTTTATTTTGGGTATCATCCATGAGTGGACTGTCCTGATTGGCAGTCGTAGAAATCTCCAGCTGATTTTCACCCGACACGTAAAGCCATACCCAACCCGAGCCAAAGCGCGCGAGTGCAGCCTGGTTTAATTGCTGTTTTAAATTCTCCATACTTCCAAATTTTTCATTTATCGACTTTAGAAGTGTAACCGAAGGTTTTGTATTTTTATCAGGCGTTAATACAGACCAGAACATCTCGTGATTATAGTGTCCTCCTGCATTGTTTCGCACTGCAACTGGTAATGATGATGCCTTAGAGAACAGCTCATAAAGTGTCATTTTATCCAATGCTGTACCTTTGAGCGCATCATTTAAATTCTTTACGTAACCCGCATGATGTTTGCTGTAATGGATTTCCATTGTTTTGGCATCTATGTACGACTCCAGGGCATCATAAGCATAAGGCAGCGGTTTTTGTACGAACTGAGCTGATACTGATACGCACAGCAGCAGCATTACTATTAAAATTTTATTGTTTCCCATTTTTTATTTTTTACTGGTTTGATAATCTGCGGAACTGCTCAGGTGTGGTACTGGTCTGCCTTTTAAAAAAAGTAATAAAATAGGACGCATTTTCAAAACCGAGCTGATCAGCAATTTCATTTATAGAATAATTGGTAAAATGAATAAGCCGCTGCGCTTCTATCACGATACGTTTTCGTATCAAATCACCTGCTGTATAATTGGTTACTTCCTTGCATATCTTGTTGAGATAATTCGGAGTTACATTAAGCAGGTCCGCATAAGCGGCAGGCATTTTTTTAATTTTAAAATCTTTGTCGATGAGTTTCTCAAATTCTTTTATTTTCTGCTGTTTAGGTGAATTGTTGACCACAAATCCTGAGGGATCATAAAGCCGTTCCAAATCGAAAAGCAGGATATTAAGATACGATCGAAGCACTTTTACCGATTCTCTTCTATGGAGACTGAACTCTTTGAAAAATATTTCAAGCAGATACTCCCACTTGTCTGCTTCCTCTTCACTAAGCCTGACAAATAACTTAGAAGTATCATGAAGAAATGAAAACTGGTCTAAAATGTTATTGTTATAACGCAGGGAAAAGAAATCTTCAGTAAAACAGATAATTTTTCCTTTGGCTTTTCTGTTAATGTCTATAAAGCTTATACAACGAGGTTTTACAGCGATGACTTTAGCGCTGTCAAGACGGACTTTTTGATTGTCAATACTAATTTCTCCTGCTGCATCATCTATAAAGAGAAGCATAAAGAAATTCTGCCTGTGAGGATATTCCAATAAAGGAAACCTTTGCAGCAGATTAGTAATATTATCCATCCAGAAATGACTCTCATCACCTGTGAATAGACTCAGGCTGCGGTCTGGTATTTCTGATATTTGCATTTTTTTGATTTTATGATTAATACTAAAACGAGAGTATTAACCGCATCTGGGAGGATGGTAAATCGAAAAAATATAACTGGACTTATGACTTTCAGCGTGCAGCGCCGGAAACTTTTTTTTGAAGACAAAACGCACCGCCTTGAATAAAAACTGATCTGGATCCTGTAAAAACAGCTGCACTTCTTTATAGGTTACCGTTGGAAATTTCTGCTCCTGTTTGTCATTTGCTTTTAATTTATATTCGAGATAGCATTTTCCGTTGCAAATGGGGATTGTATCAAATCTGTTGATGCAGACATTTTTGGCAATATAATCCTGATTGATGTAAAAATCACCAATAATCCAAGTACTGCCTGCATTTTGAAACGCGAGCAGCATAAGAATAAATAAAGTGATGTATTTTTTCATCAGTAGACTGTTATTTGGCCTCACTTTCTTCTAAAAGAATTTTTACATCAGCAATTAGTCTTGTGGTTTCCTTTGGATTTGTGCCATCATAAACCCCGCGAACGTGCCTGTCTTTATCTATAAGCAGAAATCCGCCGCTGTGCACAAAACCTCCCGGCTCATTTTTATCCGGATATGCCGTTGCAAAATAGCTTTCGGTTGCAATTTTATAGATACTGTCTCTGTTTCCCGTAACAAAATGCCAATTCTTTTTTATGTCGTGATCCACCGTATAAGCTTTAAGGCGCGGTATTGTGTCATGATCAGGATCAATGGTATGCGAGAGAAACAATACCTCGTTATTAGTTTTGTAAACATCATACACTTTTTTAAGTTGTGTGTTCATTTTCGGGCAGATTGAAGGGCAGGAAAGAAAAATAAAATCGGCTATATAAATCTTGTCGTCAAAAGTATTATTGGTAATTTTCAGACTATCCTGATTCGTAAACGAAAAGTCTTTGATACGCGGATACTGCGTTTCATTTCCTTTTACTATTGGATTTCCTAATATTGGAAGTTTCTCCTGAGCTTTCTCACATGATATTACAAGTAGAGAATGCAAAAGAATCAAAGCTATTTTTTTCATTTTTTTATTATTTAAATATTTAATCAAGCAGATTATGTTATAAACTGCTGACTTGTTTGCATGTATAATTTCAATGAAGATTCATCAATAAAGTCCATTGGGTTTTTCAAATAAGGATATTGCAAAGCCTATAACAAACAACGCTAAATAAAGTTGTTGTTGTAGATTGATGAGGATATGACTTCATAAAGCCAACTGACCAAAACTTTTAAATTTTCTATGTTAATCTTTTATCTTATTAAGAATAAATGAATACAGAAAAATCAACTTAGTTCATAGCAATAGCGGTATTGTCAAGTTGCAAAAGGCAATGACAAATTTTTCTTAATGAATTTGAAAAGAAATTTAGATGTATAAAATAGTGGCGGGCGGGCGAAAAGTAGCAGAGGAAATTCCAATTGGTTTGCTGCTTAAAAAAGCAAAAACATTTTTGTGATATCCTACTGGAGGTAAAAAAGTAAAGTTTACTTCAGAGTTGCAGATATAGACAATCTCTACTTTTTCTTTAAGAATGTCCTGCATTTGCTTTTCGTTATCAGAATATTTTTTAAGACTTTTTTGCAGTTCACATCGACCATTACAAGAGTTAAAAATCTGTTTGCGCTGTACACAGATTGTTTTGGCAATTTCCTGCTGATTTAGTTTAAATGAAGCATATACAAACATGCTTCCCAAAGAGGGAAGAAAAATTAGACCACAAAGTACTATGATAATATACTTTTTCAAGATTGCCAATTTGTTTATAAATGCAAAAATACACTAATTTTGTTTTTATTTGGGAGAAACTTATTGTTTCCTTTCAACAAAAAATATTGATCAACATTATAGAAATAAACCAATTTTTAACTCCGGTCAAACAACAATCAATAAGTATAGACTTCATACTTTTTCTCTCCCAAAAAGCTTAGACGAATGTGGAAAATTTTTTGCTATTTAATTATGAAATTTTTACTACAAAATTTAAGGAAGACTTATTTAACCAAATAAATAATCATTTTGTTCAAAAAGATTTCGAAAATCAAATAAATTTATTTTAAAATCCCAGACAGTAATTCATAGAGCCAATGAAAGACAATTCTGCCTTAAGTATAACAATATTTTCAAATACTTCATAATAATTGTAGAATTGTCTCCCAGATTAATACCGCAAACAAATTGAGTTTTTATATTTTTTTACACCAATACCCAACAGGACATCTAAACCAAATTTACAAAGCCAATGAAAGACAGACATTACATGTAGTTAGCCAATTTCTTCAAATCATCCAAAAAAGATTTTGTAATTTGTCCCGTTGAGGTCACAAACAAGCCAAATGGCGCCAATTGAAGACAATTGACGCCATTTTTTATTTAAAAAAGTATTAATAAATATTTTAGCTATTTTTTTAAAATTTCGTTTCTTTTTTAGAAAGTGACGACAAGCCTTAGTATTTCATATCTTTACATATTCCCTATTTCCAGATTTTTTGATGATCCTGAGCGCATTAAGGCTACTGTTTCTTCATGAGAAGGCGGGCGTTCAGCTTTCATTAATTTGTCTATAATATAATCCCTTCTTGCGGGGGCTGTTCCTTTTTCAGCTTCGGCAAGTGCTCCTTTGAGTTTGTCTGCATTTAGTTCCGTACAAAAAGCTGGAGTTCCCGGTTCCTGCCTCCACGACAAGTTAAGGTTTCCCCCATCTACAGTATCAAAGCCTATTTGATCAACTAGTTCAGCGGCTAATTTCTTATGCTCATCGTTATCCGCAGCTAATGATATTGCTAACCTTCCTTCCTCCCCGGCAGCTTTACCGTTGTGCTTGAGCGTGTGACCCAGGACAATATTAAAAGCTTTTACAACCGGTCTTCCCAAAATTTCGGAAATATATTCACTTTCAGTTTTTCCTTCCAATTCCGGCAACTCTCCATCACGTAAAGGAGAATAATTAGAGGTATCCATAATAATAACCTCTTGGGGCACATCCTGAAATAAACTTTTCGGCAGGTCTTTATATGCTTTGAAAGGAATGGACAAAATGATAGCCTCTACGTCTTTAACAACGTCATTAAGTGTGGCAGCCTTTGCTCCCAAACGTTCAGCAATTTTGCTAAGCTCAGCGAAATCCTGAGTGTTGGTTACTTTAACCTGGTGTCCTGCATGAGACAATTTTTCTGCCAGTGTGCTGCCAATAGCACCTGTTCCAATAATTCCTATCTTCATTTTTTTATCTTTAATTTTTTGTTGTGTACTGTTTAATTTGCTGCATCCCGATACAAAATAAAGTGCTTAAGTATCAGCTGTTTGTTTTGTATTATCGATTTCAGCCTTTATTTGGAAGTTAATAGTCTTTGAGAAGATCCCAATACCTAAATCACCTTGTTGCAACATATTGATAGAGAATATTTTAATAATAACCAGTCTGATTAGTGCTAAGATATTCTAAACCCAATGCTATAAAAACGGACGAATTGCTTCGTCAGCCATTTCAAGATATTGAGCACGCTTGCTTACTTCAGCTTCGTGTAATGCCACTGCTAAGGCTTCCTTATCGAGATCGTGACAATAGGCGGGAGTACCGGGCTGCTGTCTCCATGATCCGGAAAGCGATCCACCATCAATAGCATCAAAGCCCATTTCGTTAATAAGTGCCTGAACAATCTGTTTATGTTCTTCCTTATCACCTGCAACAGATAAAGCTATTCGGTCAGGGCTTCCTTCAGGTTTTGATTTTGAAGCCAGACTTGTTGAAAGAATATTGTTGAAAGCTTTGATAACAGGGTGGCCTAACACTTTTGCAGCCCATTCACTGTCTGTTAATCCATCCTTGAGATTCAAATTCTCTCCGTCACGGGCAGGATAGTAATTACCGGTATCGATGATAATAGCCTGTGATGTGGACAAGATTTCAACCGGAAGTTTTTCCATTGCCGTAGGAGGTACAGCAACTATTACGATGTCTTTAGCAGATGCCGCATGTTCTACGGTCACAGGCGTTGCACCAGTTTTTTTAGCGACTTCTGCTAATGATTCCGGCCCTCGTGAATTTGCAATTATTACTTTATGCCCCAAGGCAGTCAAATGTCCGGCAAGTGTACTTCCAACGTAGCCGGATCCTATTATTCCTATTTCCATAATATATTTAAATTTATCTGTTGTTTTGTTATTATTCTTTAATCACACGGGAGCACTCTGTATTTCGTCCAAGGTTTAGGATAAAATACAGAAAGGCTTTCCGTGGTGTTTTATAAGATGTGTATCTGTTAATTTAAGCTGCTGCCTTTGAATTCGTTTGGCGTGCTGCCTACTTCCTTTTTGAAAAGGCGGGAAAAGTAGGTTACATTTTCAAAGCCAAGCAAATGCGAAATTTCAGTTACGTTAAGTTCGCCTTCTTTCAACAGATTTTTTGCCTCAGCGATTAAAAAAAGATGAATGAGCTCCAAAGCCGTCTTTCCTGTTTCCTGCTTTAGCAAATCGGTTAAATAGCGGGAAGATATATGCAGCTTCTCTGCCATTAGGGATACTGTTGGCAATCCCACGTTTTTAGTTTTTCTTTCTTCGAGGTTAGCAGCCAGTAACGTATTAAACTTAGTGACTGTAGAGCCCGTCAGCTCCTTACGGTTAATAAACTGTCTTTTATAAAAACGCTGTGCATATTTAAGCATCGAATCCAGATGGCTTACAATAATAGCTTTGCTTAGCTCGTCAGTATTATTATGGTATTCTTTTTCAATGCTGAAATACAAATTCCAGATGATATCCTCTTCTGCAGGTGAAAGATGCAATGCCTCATTGACCTCATAATCAAAATAACCATATTTCCTGATTTCGTTATAAAGTGATGTTCCCGGTAAAAAATCTTCATGAATAATAATCAGGAATCCCTTTTCTTCCAGTTGAACATTTTTAAAAACCACTTTCTGCAGGGGCTTTACAAACGACATTGAACCAAGGTCATGGTCGTATTTTGTTTTTCCGTAATGCATGCTGCCGGATTTTAATTTTTTAAATCCGATGATGTAAAAGTCTGAAGAAAATTCAAGAACATTAGCAGCGTCACATTTGCCACGTTCACCATAAGCCGCACTAAAAAGAGGACTTTCAGGAGTTTTTATACCAAGAGCTTCATGAAGATCGCTGATTTTATTGAAATGTTTCATTGTCGTCAATTTTTAAAATAGAATTAGTAAATTCGGATTCTTACAATTTTAAATTTCTATTAACCGTGTGCTGCCACAGAAACATCCTGCCATGATTCCCATGTTTTCAGGCGTTCTTCATAGGTATGTTTTACCCAAGGATATGTAGTTTTTCCTAACAACAATCTTAATGGGGGATTATCAGCATCTACCAGACTTAATATTGCTGTAACTGTAGCTGCTGGATTACCGGAATCCTGCTCATTAGCGTGCTCATAAAAATCTTTTCTAATGTCATTGTAAGCCGTTATTGATTCGCTCAATGCGAGAGAAGTAGTACCGAAAAAATCTGTAGAGAAACCACCTGGTTCTAATATCGTGGTTTTAATACCAAATCCATTTACTTCGCCGGCCAAAGTTTCGATAAGGCCTTCAACTGCAAACTTGGATGCACTGTATAATCCCATTAATGAAACGGTATTCAAACCCAAAGCACTTGAAAGCTGAATAATTTGTCCTGAATTTTGCTGACGCATAATAGGCAAAATAGCCTGAATAGTCCACAATGAACCCAGTACATTGGTTTCGAATTGTGCCCTAACGTCTTTTTCATTCAGTTCCTCTACAGCCCCAATGTGACCAAAGCCGGCATTGTTTATCAATACGTCGATCTTTCCAAAATGCTTTTTTGCAGCTGCAATTGCTTTAAAACTTTCGCTTTTGTCAGTAACATCAAGTTTTAGCACCAACAGATTTGAGGAAAACTCTTTGGTCAGTTCTTTTAATGTTTCAGGATTACGAACCGTTGCAACGACATTATCGCCACGTTTTAAAAATGCTTCTGTCCAAATCCTCCCGAATCCTCGGGATGCACCTGTTATAAAAATTGTTTTTGCCATTATTTTAATTTTAATATTATAATGACAAAGTTCTGCTTATTAGTAGTAGTGATTGTGATACAAAAGTAGGCAATAATGAAACATTTTAACGATTTGTTTATAAGCCAAAAGATCTTGAAAATAGTTCTTATCTCGTTAGAAGCAAGATCTACTTTTACAATCAGTTTTCTTTAAAGAGATTTAGGATTTTTTTTAAACAAGCCTCTATTATATTTTACTACATCCTGATGAGAAGGATAAGATGGCAGCGTTGAAAGATCAATAATAGTCTTATCTCTTAACAAAGGTGCTTCTTCTTTTACAGCATCAAAAAGTGCCTGTTTTAATTCTTCTGCAGTAAGTTCAGTACAATAAGCTGGCGTTCCTGGCTGATGTCTCCATGATTCAGAAAGATCTCCAGAGTCAACTGCATCAAAACCAGCATCATTAATTAATCCTGCAATTATTTTTTTTGCCTCTTTATCATCACCTGCAATAGCCATTGCTATTCTGTTTTGAGCACCGGATTCTTTTTCTCCATTTGCTAATGTTTCTGCCAATAAGTTATTGAAGGCTTTTATTACAGGTCTTTCCAATTGCTCAGAGACCCAAACACTTTCTACTTTTCCGTTTTTGATTTCATCAATATCGGCATCACGAAAAGGATAGTAATTCGAGGTATCCACCACAATTACATTTTCAGGAACGTTTGCAAATAAATCTTTAGGCAAAGTTGGGATGGCTATTGTTGGAACTGATAAAATGATGATATCTACATCTCTTACAACATCATTTAGAGTTGCGGCTGAGACACCTAATTCTTCAGCACGGGCTTTTAATTTTTCAGCATCACCTGAATTATTGACTTTCACACTGTGACCCGATACTAACATCTTTTTTGCGATCGTACCTCCTATTGCGCCGGTACCTATTATTCCTATTTTCATAATTTAAAACTTTAAAGAGATTATGTTTGCAAAATTAGACTAAAAACACTTTACTTTGTATAGTCCTTTCCCAAAGGAAAGCAACATAAAAATTTTATTATGTCGAAAAAAAAACCTTACTGTGAGTGTCTAAATACCGTTAAACCAGTGCGGGACACGCTAGAAGTAATTAATGGGAAGTGGAAATTATCCATTATTATTTCAGTTGGTGTAGGCAATAGCCGATTTACAGAAATTCAGGAAAGTATTCCTGGACTAACACCAAAAGTTCTTTCTAAAGAACTTAAGGAACTTGAGCAGCACCAATTGATCAAAAGAGTCATAACAAACGATTATCCGGTCAAAGTAACGTATCGCCTGGAACCCTATGCCGATACTTTAACACCAATTATTTATGCTATGAAAGATTGGGGATTAAACCACAAGAAGAAAATTTTTCAGGAAAGTTAATTCGTCAAAAGTTTAAATTGCATAAATCCCCAACAGAACATCCAAACCAAATTTATAAAGCCATTAAAAGACAAACACTAAACATAGTAAGCCAATCTCTTTAAATCCTCCATAAAATAGTGCGTAATTTGTCCTCTATGGGGCACTACAACCAAATGGCACCATTGCAACAATGGGCGCCATTTTTTATTCAAAAAAGTTATAATTAATTATATTATGTCATTTTTTGTATTCGTTTCATTTATTCGAATCATACAAGAACAAAGAAATATCTAAAGCAATACATTAAACACTATCTATATCTAATTTACTACCAATCAAAGGTTAAACAATTGGATTCGAGTATCAGTTCTCCAAGGCAAAACAGGGCTCCTCACGAGCCCTAGCCTCGATAGCAGTGGAAATCCTTTTGTGCCGGGGTTCGGCACAAAAGATTGAAACGTATAGCGGGAAGAGCTCCTAAAAAATAATATTAAATATCCTCCCATTGCTATTTTACTATCACCTATAAAATCAAAAAGCGCCCCTTTCAATGAAAAGGACGCTTTTTTATACTTTTTTAAATCTTAATTAAAATTAAGCAGACAAATAATTAACTGAAATAGAGATACTATCCTCAAGCTGCTCCCTGGCAATAAATGCTGTTATAAATTCACGCACTTCACTGTCAGTCCCGCACTCAATCTCAAATGAGTTGATATGGAACTCTTGGTCCTGATCCAAAATGTGTATGATTTCCGTGTAGCCCTTAGAGATTAAACTGCCTTTTAATTTAATGATATTTGACTGCTGTTTGCCGTCGAGTTCTTTTCAAACCTTTAGCTTCATACCCTTTTCCATTGCCGGTAATTTAAAATAATATGTGTTGGTATTTCCTATCAAATATAAAAATTATTAAATACTATTTAGTTTAAGTATGCGGATTTAAATTGAATTTTTGTGATCGACATCAATTATGATCGGCACTGGCCTCTGAAATTCAACAACAGCAGACTCACAGGGAAAGCTGCTTTCACTCACCAATGCCTGAAATACAAACTCATAAAATACGACTTCAAATCCATTTTATTATTTCAGGTACTCCACTTCTTATAATGCCACTTTTTCGATCCCCAATAAGGCTTGCGTTTTCTGCAAAATTTCAATTTGAAAGTATCGAATTCTATTTTAGCTAATCTACTTCAGCATTTCTTTAAACTCCAGAACAGTCCGACAGTACAGTAATATTGTTTTCGAACATTTTAATATAAGTTAAGGTCACATGAGCATCCAAATTTTAAAAGTTTTTCAAGGCCCAATTCCCTTTTCACTCTTTAAGTTTTATCACGATATTTAACGCATTATTGATATTGACTTAACAATTATAGAAGCTCTTCTATCCCTTTGGAAATAAATACTTAACACACCAATTTAATAAATTTTAAAAGAAAATTTTAATTCAGAATAAATTCAGAATTGGGTTAGACTTTCGTCCAAAATAAGGAATCATTTCCCTATCCCAGGCCGAAAAAACAACTATTCAATTTTACATATGCAATCCAGCAAAAAACGTTCAACTTAACCTCCAAAGTATGGAAATTCCTTATGCTCTTTCTTTAGAATCAGTTTGTCCCGATGAAGCTGAAATCAAAAAAATAAATATCAATGTTATTGATAACTATTCAAAGCTCACGCTTTCTTTGTTTTTTCTACCACTGTTATTGTTAACCTCAATTGTTTTATTTCTTTATTATCACAATGCTTTATCTGCTAATGGATATGTAGAAATTCAAAAGAATAGTTTTTTATTTCTTAATTCAAAATTGTCGCAATTTCCAAGTTTTGAATATAATCTTACGCAGTTTGGAGATGCTGTAATTTTTTTATCATTCTTATCTCTATTTATCGTATACGCTCCTAAAATATGGGAATCCTTACTATTGGCTTTGCTGGTTTCGTCTATATCGTGCTCACTAAAAAAAATGTTTGCCGTACCAAGACCGGCTGTAATGTTTAATAATAATAGTTTTGTTATTGTTGGAAAAACTTTATGCGGAAATAACAGTTTACCATCAGGACATTCTACCGTAATTTTTACAATGCTTACGGTTCTTTTGTTTGCGCTGATGCCAAAAAAAAGAAGCCATAAATTTATATGGATTTTTTCGACTATCATTGGAGGATTGATTTTTGCATCCAGCAGAATTGGCGTTGGAGCACATTATCCGCTTGATGTTATTATTGGCTGTATTATTGGGTATATATCAGCACTTTGTGGTATTTTTATCAGCAGAAAGTATAAAATTTTAAACTGGATTGGCAATAAAAAATACTATCCGTTCTTTATTTTATTATTACTCGTTTTTAGCGTTTTAACAATTGGCAGAACAATTAATGAAAACTTAATAATATATTATTTCTCACTAACGAGTTTATTGGTATCATTATACAAAATAACAACTATTTATGTTAAAAAATAATCTAAAAATAACTCATTTTGCTTTGCTGATGAGTGCCCTTAATTTTTTGTTCTTTTATTTTCCATTTTACAGCTTTGTTTTTAATCATTTAGACTATAAAAGCTTCAATGGTGTAATTCTGGTTATCAGTTTAGTTATTTTAACATTGGTTTTAAATGCTTTTGTTTTTTACCTGATTTTTTTTCTCTCGCGTTTCGTTGGAAAAATTTTGTTGATCATAACCTTTATTATCAATGCTCTTGCCGTTTATTTTGTCAATACTTATAGCGTTATTATTGACGAAAGTATGATTGGTAATGTACTGAATACAAATTATGAAGAGTCCAGCAGTTTTTTCTCCATAAGACTAATACTATACATCGTTTTCCTTGGCATAATTCCAAGTATTTATATCTATAAGGTCAAAATAATAAATGTGACATTGAAGCAGTTTTTAATCACTACTTCGCTTACTCTTTTATTTATTCTGACATTGGTATTTGCTAATGCTAGTAATTGGCTTTGGATCGATAAAAATTCAAAAACATTAGGCGGGCTTGCCATGCCTTGGTCCTACTCTGTTAATACGTCTCTTTTTTACATTCATAAATTCAAAAAAAACGAGAAGGAAATTTTACTTCCTAATGCTGTAATAAAAGACAATCAAAAATCTGTTGTCGTTTTAGTTATTGGAGAATCTGCAAGAAGCGAGAATTTTTCTTTGTATGGATACAAGAAAAACACAAATCCGCTGCTTTCTAAAGTTCCTAATTTATTTCATTTTGATGGTACTTCCTGCGCTACTTACACAACTGCAGGTGTAAAAGGTATCTTAGAACATACCAATACAGATGATTTATATGAAATTTTGCCTAATTATTTATACCGAAATAATGTAGAAGTTGTCTGGCGAACTTCAAACTGGGGAGAGCCTCCCGTTCATATTAAAAATTATAAAAACCGGGCTGCATTAATGCCAAATTGTAAAGGTGCAGATTGTAACTATGATGAGATTCTTTTGACGGGATTAAAAGAACAAATTTTAGCCAGTACAAAAAACAAAATATTGATCATACTACATACCAGTACAAGTCACGGACCTACTTACAGCAAAAAATATCCACCGCAATTTGAGACTTTCAAACCTGTTTGTAATAGTGTCGAATTAGGAAAATGTTCTCAAACAGAGCTTATTAATGCTTATGATAATACAATTGTTTATACCGATTATATACTATCTCAGGTTATTGAAGATCTAAAAGAATTAAAAGAATATAAGAGTACCATGATTTTTGTATCAGATCACGGAGAATCCTTAGGAGAAAAAAACCTGTATATGCATGGATTGCCTTTGAGTATTGCACCTAAAGAACAATACGAGATTCCTTTTATAGTTTGGGTATCTGATGGCTCAAAACAACTTAAGTCCAATAAAACATTGACTCAGGGTAATGTCTTTCATAGTGTTTTGAATTTTTTAAATATAGAAAGTCCTATTTATGATGAGAAAATGAACATTTTTAAATAAGGCATATTTTCTTAAAAGAATTATATCAGTCCGAGCATATGAAATTGAAAACTATATATTTCTTCTCTGAATTCACTATATTAGATTTATCAAAAGTGCATTTTGAGGAGAATTATAAAAACAGAATAGTGTTCCTATATTCAGTTTTTCTTCAAAATTCAGAACTAAATTTGGCTCATGAAAATTTTAATTGTAGAAGATGAGCAGGAAATTGCTCAAAGTATTAAAAATTATTTTAAAACAAACGGCATTCAGTGTGAAACTGCCGAACGTTACGATTTGGCTTTGAGTAAAATTGAATCCTACGATTATGACTGTATTTTACTGGATCTGATGCTGCCTGATGGTGATGGTTTTGATATTCTGAGAGAATTAAAAAGAAAGAATAAAACGGATGGCGTAATTGTAGTATCGGCAAAAGAAACATTAGAAACCCGTCTCCAAGGCTTTAACCTTGGAGCAGACGATTACCTCACCAAGCCCTTTCACCTGGCGGAACTTCTGGTTCGTATGCAGGCGCTTATCAGACGCAAGAATTTTAAAGGAAGCAACAGTATTACTTTTAATGAAATCGTCATTGAAATCTTTTCAAAATCAGTCACCGTAAATGATATAAAACTTGATCTTACCAAAAAAGAACTCGATCTGCTTCTTTTTCTAATGGGCAACGAAAACAAAGTACTTTCCAAATCTGCTATTGCCGAACACTTATCTGGCGACATGGCCGATATGCTGGACAACCACGATTTTATTTATGCGCATATCAAAAATCTAAAAAAGAAACTACATCAGGCGGGCAGCGGTGATTATATCAAAACAGTATACGGTCTAGGATACAAATGGGAAAATGAATAACAAAAAACTACTTCAAAAAACAACCAACAGCTTTTTATTATTTGCTGTTATAATACTTTTAATATCAGCTCCCCTATTTTATTATATAAGTCAGTGGCTTTATATTTATGAAACTGATGAAGTATTACATTTTCATAAAGGCGCCTTTATAAAAGAAAGCCGTAAACATTTTACAGAACAAGACATTAAAGCCTGGAACAAGTACAATCACGAAGTTATGATCGTTGCTGATATGGGCGTGACCAAAGATTCTATTGTAGGTAAAATGATCTACGATTCTATTGCTGCCGAAAAAGAACCGTTTCGCGTACTTTATGCTCCGGTAAACATCAACGGTAAAAAATATACATATACCGAAAGAATAAATCTTCTGGAAATGGAAGGAATGGTATTTAGTATCGCCGGAATGTTTCTCTTTATAATCATTATGCTGCTGATCGGCATTATCTGGATATCCAAAGCCACAGCTGCAAAAATCTGGAGTCCGTTTTACAATACACTGAACCAGATTGAGGATTTTGAGATTGATAAAAATAAAGCACCACATTTTATCCCTACTGATATTGATGAGTTCGACAGGCTTAACAAAAGTCTTGAAAGATTAATTGAAAAAAACACTGCCATATATAAAAGCCAGAGGGAATTTGTAGAGAACGCTGCACATGAACTTCAGACTCCTTTAGCCTTGTTCCAGACCAAAATTGATACATTGGCGCAAATGGATTTAAACCAGGAACAATCTATTCTTATTTCTTCGCTTAATAGTGATGTTTCAAGACTGAACAGACTCAATAAAAACTTATTATTACTTTCTAAAATTGACAACGAAAGTTATCTGGAAAAAAGCACTATCGTTCTTAATGATTATATCAAAAAGCATCTGGACTTTTTTACGGAACAAGCCAGCGCTAAAAATCTTACCATTATAACCGAATTTACAACCACATTAAGCATTACAGGAAATCCGGCTTTAACAGAAGTTTTGATCAATAATTTGTTTTTGAATGCCATTCGTCACAATGAAAAAAATGGATGTATCATTATCACTACTCTTGACAACGAATTGGCGTTTTTAAATACAGGACAAAAAACACCACTAATAATCGATAAACTTTTTAATCGTTTCTCTAAAACAAATCCGTCTTCTCAGGGAAATGGACTTGGATTGGCGATCATTAAAAAAATTACCGAACTCAATCATTGGCAAATAAACTATTCTTTTAATAACGAATTGCACCGTTTTAGCGTCAAATTCTAGAAAATTCAAACTTCCTACAGAATCACTTTTCAACTTTGTACTATAATTTTTTATCAATCATAAAAATTTAGTACTTATGAAAAATTCAATTCTAACATTTTTAGCGTTGCTTTTTTCTTGCTTTGCCATCGCGCAAAATCTAAGCGAGAAAGAGGTTCCTACTATTGTAAAATCAACTTTTCTTATTTCTTATCCCGATCAAATCAATGTAAAATGGGAAAAAGAAAAAGGAAGTTATGAGGCCTCTTTTACAATTAAAGATAAAGAACACGCTATGGTTCTTGATCCTGAAGGCACTATCCTGGAAACCGAAGAGGAAATAGACGTAAATAAGCTACCTGCAAACGCCTTGGCTTATATCAATACCACTTACCCAAACAAAAAAATTAAAGACGCTGCAAAAATAATTGATGCTTATGGCATCATTACGTTTGAAGCGCAGGTCACGTCAATTGACCTCATTTTTGACAAACAAGGAACATATATTAAAAGCATAGCAGACTAAAACCATTAAAATGAAATTAAAGATAATTCTAGTGTTATCGTTTATTGTATTCACAATTTTCAATATATCGGCACAAAACAATTCAGCAACAATCTCAGGACAAGTTAAAGACAAAACTTCAAAAATTATCCTTCCCTACGTTAATGTAGCCTTAAAATCAGCCAAGGACCAGAAATTTCTTTTTGGAACTGTAACCTCCGAAGACGGGCGTTTTAAGCTCGTAGCAGTTCCATCCGGAAATTATATTTTAGAAATAACTACTATAGGCTATAAAATAAACACTCAAAAAGTATTTGTGGGTACACTTTCAGATTTCTTAGATCTGAATACCATTGAAATCGAAGAAGATATCAACGCTCTGGAGGAAGTTATTGTAACTTCTAAATCTCCCGAAATGAGCGCCAAAATGGATAAAAAAGTATTCTCAGTAGCCGATAATATCACTCAAAGCGGTGGTTCTGTACTGCAATCCATGCAAAATCTTCCGGGCGTAACCTTAAACGACGGAAAAGTACAACTAAGAAGCAACGACAAGGTAATGGTGCTTATTGATGGTAAACAAACGGCTCTGACCGGTTTTGGAAACCAATCCGGACTGGATAATATTCCGGCTTCTGCGATTGAAAAAATCGAAATCATCAACAATCCGTCTTCTAAATTCGATGCCAACGGCAATGCCGGAATCATCAATATCATTTACAAGAAAAACAAACAAGAAGGTTTTAACGGTAAAGTGGGAATCAGTTCCGGATATGGAGCACTTTGGGAACGCAAAGCCAATTTACCAACCATTCGTCCGCAATATCAGGTAACGCCAAAAATCAATCCATCACTTTCGCTGAATTATCGCAAGAACAAAATAAACGCATACGTTCAGGCTGATTATCTTTATACGGAAACACTCAACAAAAACGAATTTGTAACGCGTACTTATGATGACGGAACCATTATCAATCAACAAACAGTTAGAAATCGTAATACACATTTTACAACGCTAAAAAGTGGAATCGACTGGAATTATAACGAGAATAATACCTTTGCTTTTTCAGGACTTTTTGGAAGTGAAAAAATTATCGATAACGGAGACGAACCTTTCTTTAATCAGGATTATTCGCAAAGACTTCGTTTATGGCAATTTCTGGAAGATGAGCTTAAAACGACCGTTATGGCAAGTGCTTCTTATGAACATAAATTTAAAGAAGCCGGACATAAATTAAACGCAGGAATAAATTACACGTATCACCGTGAAGATGAAAAATATTTCTTTACCAATATTTTGCCAACATTTACCGGACAGGATTCTTTTAAACTGTTGTCTGATGAAAAAGTAATCGACATAAATCTTGATTATATTCAGCCTTTAAAATACGGGCGTTTTGAAACAGGTTTCAAATTCAGAAACAGGGAAATCCCGACAAATATGCAGTTTTTTCCAGGACAAAACTCTCCTATTGATGCCAATGCGGGTGGATGGGCCAATTATAAAGAAATCATACCGGCACTCTATTCGAATTATATTTTTGAGACCAATAAAATCGAAGCAGAAATAGGACTTCGCCTCGAATATGTAAAACTGCAATATGATGTAAACCCAAATCATCCTACTTATAAAAGTGATGGTTATAGTTATACAGAACCATTTCCTAGTGTACGATTTGGATATAAAATAAATGAAAAAGATAAACTTACCGCTTTTTACAACAGAAGAGTTGATAGGCCCAGCGAGGTTGATATTCGTATATTTCCTAAATACGATGACGCCGAAATCATAAAAGTTGGAAACCCTGCGCTTCGTCCACAATTTACAAGTGCTTTTGAAGTTGGTTATAAAAAGACACTGACCAAAGGCTATTTTACTGCGGTTGTATATTACAGGATCATAAACGGAACAATCGCACGAATTGCAACAACAGTTCCGCGAAGTACGCTTATTTATAATGTATTTCAAAATGCAGATGAAAGTACATCAACAGGAGTTGAAGCAGTATTTTCTAAAGAAGTTACTTCATGGTATTCTTTTAATGTCAATGGAAATTTGTACCAAAATACAATTGATGCCTTTACTGTAACAAACTTATATCCTGTTCCAAGTACCTATTACGGAGAACGCCAACAGATGGTTTCGGGAAATTTAAAATGGAACAATACATTACAATTAAGCAAAACACTTAAAGGTCAGGTTTCGGCAATTTATTTGGCTCCTGATATTATTCCACAAGGCAAAGTAGGTTCCAGATTCTCTGTCGATCTTGGCCTCAAAAAAACAGTTCAAAAAGGAAAAGGAGAAGTTTTTCTAAATGCCACAGATATTTTTAATACATTAGTCTTACAAAAAAAAATAAAATCAGAAGGTTTTAGCTACATCAGTAAAGATTACTACGAAACACAGGTAATTAGATTTGGGTATAGTTTCAAATTTTAATTTTTCCAATAAATCTAAAATTCAGAATTAATTCAGAATTGAGTTGTAAAATTTATCCCTATTTAAAAAATTTATGCTAAAACTAAATCCTGCCAGAAGTAGATATTCAGTATTATACTGTTTTATAATATGGTTTTTAATCGTATCACAAATTCTGAGAATTGCCTTTTGTGTATGGCAATATAACGAAGTTTCATGGAATATGATCGATTTACTGCGTACATTGTTTACCGGTTTATTCTTTGATATTGGTACAATTGCCTTCGTGTCACTCACAGCCGTACTTTACTATACCATTATGCCCAATAGATGGATTGGTTCGGTTTTAGACAAAATACTGATTTATTTTTTCACGGCTTTAACTGTATCTATTCTGGTCTTTACTTTTTTTGCAGAACTCACTTTCTGGGACGAGTTTAAGACCCGTTTTAATTTTATTGCTGTTGATTATTTAATTTATACCCATGAGGTCGTTGCCAATATAGAACAGTCCTACCCGCTTCCGTTACTTGTAGGAGGCGTACTGCTGCTGACATTATTGTTTCTATTTATCTTTTACAAAAGAAAAGCCTTTAGTAATACTTTTAATAGTAAAGCAAGTTTAAAGACAAGACTTTCGGTTTTAGCCGGCTTTGTAGCAGTTGCTTTGTTCTTTGGATCTTTTATTGATAATTATCAGGCAGAATGGTCTGCAAACCGTTACAATTCTGAAATCTCAAAATCAGGGATATATTCCTTTTTTGCAGCCTTTAGAAACAATCAGATGAAATATGCCGATTTTTATACCTCTATTCCTAATGATAAGGCTTTTGGTATTATCAAAAATAAACTTTCAGATCCTAATACAAAATTTACAGCAGAAGGCTATTCTATTCACAGAAGCATAACCGATAGCGTAGCTTCTGCAGAGAAAAAAAATGTCGTCTTTATTTTGGAGGAAAGCCTTAGTGGAAGCTTCCTGAAAGAATTTGGAAACAAGGGAAATATTACTCCTTTTATGGACAGTCTGGCACAGAAAAGTATTTTCTTTAATGACCTTTATGCTACAGGAACCCGAACAGTACGAGGAATGGAAGCTGTAACGCTTTGTATTCCCCCAACTCCCGGACAGTCTATTGTCAAGAGACCGGAAAACAAAAATCTTTATACAGTATGCAGTGTTTTTAAATCAAAAGCTTATGACTGTAATTTCTTTTACGGAGGCGACGGATATTTTGATAATATGAACGCTTATTTTGGAGGTAACGGATTTACCATTTATGACCGTGGACGTGGAAGTGTGCTCAGTGACAAGATTAAAACAACACGAAACAATATCAACGACAGCGAAGTGACTTTTGAGAACGCCTGGGGAATCTGTGATGAAGATATTTTCAATAAAATGCTGAAGGTGGCTGATGATCAGTTTAAAAACAAAAAGCCGTTTTTTAATTTTGTAATGACCACATCCAATCACAGGCCATATACTTATCCGTCAGGAAAAATTGATATTCCATCTGGGACAAGCCGCGAAGGAGCTGTAAAATATACTGATTTTGCTTTGAAAGAACTCTTTAGAAAAGCAAGTCAAAAACCATGGTTTAAAAACACCGTATTTGTTATAATTGCTGATCATTGTGCCAGCAGCGCAGGAAAAGACGAAATTGATGTAGCAAATTACCATATTCCAGCCTTCATTGTAAATTTGCCTGAAGAGTATAATCAAAAAATAAACAAGCAGTGTTCCCAAATTGATCTTTGGCCAACGTTATTTTCTATTTTTCAATGGAATTATGAATCTGATTTCTTTGGAAAGAACGTGCTGGATCCAAATTTTGAAGAGCGCGCCTTAATGGGAACTTACAGAAAATTGGTACTGATGAAAAAAGAAAAAGTCATGATTTTATCGGATCAGAAAAAACAGGCTTTTTACTCCTGGAATAAAGCAGACAACAGTTTGAAATCGCTTCCTATAGATCAGTCGTTCCTCGAAGAAACTATATCCTGGTACCAGACTGCCGATTACCTTTTTACAAATAAACTTCTAAAATAAAAAAATGACTTCTATTCATTTTATCATTAACCCCATCTCAGGCAGCGGGAAACATAATCTGTCTGCTTCTTATCTCATGCAGCATTTTCCTGTCAATGAGTTTAGAATTGAAGTTGATTATACCAATCATAAAAAGCATGCTCTTGAATTAACCCAAGCTGCTGTAAAGCAAAACCCAGATTATATTGTTGCCTGTGGAGGTGACGGCACCATCAATGAAGTAGCCTCCTGTATTGTGGGTACCTCTATCATTCTCGGAGTAATTCCCGTTGGATCTGGTAATGGACTGGCTTCAAATCTAAATATTCCAAGGGATTTTAAAAAAGCTATTGACATTATTAAAAATGGAAAAACAACGGCTATAGATGTTGGAAAAATAAATCAGTTTTACTTTTTTAGCAATATGGGAATTGGTATCGATGCTATGATTATAAAGAAATATGAACGCTCAGGCAACAGAACATTATCGTCTTATGTCAAAGCGGCGCTCTCTTCAAGTTTTCAGTACAAAGCTCAGCCCACAATTGTAACTTTTGAAGAACAACAAATTAAGGTAAATCCCTTTATGCTTTTTATCTCCAATTCAAATGAAATGGGCTACAACATGAGTTTAACGCCAAAAGCAAGTTTAAGTGATGGTATACTGGACATGGTAATTATCCCGGAACTCTCATTTTTTGAAAAACTCATGCTCGGCTTTAATGTGCTTCGAAATACTATAGACAAATTTGAAAAAGCAAAACATAACCAGGTAAAAGAGGTACATATCGAAATGCCTCAGAAGATTTTCATTGATGCGCAGATCGACGGTGAGCAGCGTTATTTAAAAACAAATATCATAGTGGTAGGTGTACTTCCTAAAGGTTTACAGGTCCTGGTTTAATTTTACGGTTGATTTTAGTTCATCTCTGAGTAAGCCCCTAAAAGATCTTACTCAGAGATTTTTTTTGAAACTATCCTGCTAAAATACGGTCCATCTCTAAGACATAGCAATTTTTGTTCACATTGATGTTGATATCAATGCCAATGCTTCCTTCTCCGTAGGGTTGATATTTTTTTAAATTGGAAACCAAAAAAAGTCCAACAACAGGTATATGAACTGCGTTGCCAAATGCATAATTCCGCTGTCTGCTCCAACAAAAATTTCCGTATTGGCTATAACGGCCCCAATTTCACGTATATCTTTACTGTAAAAACTTGTGGCCTTAAACCTGATTTGAGAAACATTTTCAATAGGCAGAATTTCAATAATATTATAATCCCGTTCGTATCTTCTTTGCAAAAGCCCATAAAAATCTGTCCACCATAATTCAGAATAACACTTGTCACCTGTGGCAAAGGTAAATATTGCAATGGTTTTCTTCTGATTATCAAATTTTTTATTAAGAATTTCTCTGCCCTTTTCTATTTCTTCACTGCTTAATTTTAGATCAATCGCTGCTACTGGATTCGAAGTGTTTATTTTGAGTCCAAGAACCTTTAAATAATCCCTAAAATTATAGACTGGATATTTGGCAATATGATCGTAATCATCATTTTTGATCAGGTCTTCCTCTATCGCATCACCATAAAATTTGTAAGCTGCGCTGGAAATTTCTACAGCTGACCTGCCTGATGAGGAGTCCTTATCTACATTTAAAACCATATCATATTTTATCTTTTTAATGGTCATCCATACTTTTAAATAAGCAAAAAGATACCTGAAAGGCTTTTTGGGAAGCACAATAACCTCTCCGATCTGAGGATAATTTTCTAAAATAACAGGCATTAATCCGCCTTTAACAAAAAGATCAATTTGAGCATTTGGAAAAACAGAACTGACTTCTTTTATTAATGGCGTAATTAATAACAAGTTACCCAATCTGCCATTTGGCCTGCAAATGAGTATCCTTTTTATCTGCGCAGGATTCTCCAGTACTTTTGCAGAAGTTTTAGACGTTCCTATGTTTCTGGTAAAAAAGCGCATGACAGTTCTTCGTGCAACATTTATTTTTTTTGAAATTTTCATTCTTTACAATATGGGTTAAATGCTATTTCCATAGCTAGTGGTATTTCGTCTATTGCCAAAAAGTTAAATAGCTTTTGCATCAAAACTGCATTACCATTGCGCCTCCAAACTGTTGTCCGTTGTAAAATGGCATGATCATCGAGGTCGTCTTTTTATTCTTAGAAGGAAAAATATTCTTGGTATAAGGAAAAAGCCAATACGCCGCTTTTGTACTCAATATTCCTATTCCCGCTCCAGCGGCAACATCGGTAAGCCAATGCCTGTTATTATACACCCTGAAAAGTCCTGTTCCAGTAGCAACTATATATCCGCTTATTCCGTACCAAATCGATTGGTCTTTATATTCCTGGTACAGAAATTCTGCTCCGGCAAAAGCATTCGCAGTATGTCCCGAAGGGAATGAGTTATAAGACGTACCATCTGGTCTTTGTACGTGTGTAATGTCTTTTAAGGCAAAAACCGTTGCACTCATCATCAAATATGAAGTCGCTAAAATGATCGATCTGTCTTTTAGATTATTTTTACCCTTTATCCCCATCGCATTAAGTGCATAAACAGAAGCTGCGGGAGCGTATTGCGAGAAATCATCAATAGTGATTTTGTTATCAATATCTTCTGTTACTTCATCTCTAATATTAGTATTAAAGCCCTTTAGCCAATCACTTTCCAGTCCAATTAAACCATAGCCAATCAAAACTCCGGGAATAATTAACTGTTTGTAATTAAATTTTAAATTCGGGACAGTATCTATTACAACAATACTATCTAACACTTTATTTTGTGCCTGAGCAGCAGAAATTCCCAAAAGGAATAATAGAAAAACTTTTCGCATCTTGAAAATATTAGTGATTAATGTGTCCATGTGAATTAACTTTGAATTGTTTTTTCTCATTGTAAATAAGTATGATAATTTGAATTTTTGTAGACAATTGCCAAAAGGCTTGGCAGCACAATTAACAATAAAGGCATAGCAACAATAAATCCCCCTATTACGGCTATAGCCAAAGGCTGATGCAACTCAGAGCCCGTTCCAATGCCAATTGCCAAAGGCATTAAAGCAATAATCGCTCCTATTGCGGTCATTAATTTTGGCCTTAATCGTGTCGAAATCGAATAGATTAAAGACTGATTAATATCGGATGTTATTTTAAAAGTTTCACGGAATTGAAGGAAAGTAAAAATGGCGTTTTCGCTAATAATCCCAACAATCATAATGATTCCGGTATAACTGCCCACATTCAAAGAAACATTGGTTATAAAAAGCAGTAAATAACTTCCTGAAATTCCCAGTACTGAAATGAAAAGAATAATCAAAGCGGCTCTAAAATCCCGGAACAAAAACAGTATAACACCAAAAACCAAAAGTGACGAAGCAATCAAAATCAGTAATAATTCTTTAAAAGCCTGCTGTTGCTCTTTGTAAGCCCCGCCGTATTCGATATAATACCCTTGTGGCAATTTGATGTTCTGATCTATTTTCTGCTGAATTTCATTCATTACACTTCCCAAACCGCTATTATCAAGTCGTGCCGTTACAACGCTCATCATTTGCAGATTTTCTCTTTGTACTTCAGCACTTCCAATTTCAGGCGTAATCTTAACTAAATTCGAAAGCGGAATTGATTGCCCTCCCGGAAGAAATACCTGCAATTGTTTGATTTGGTCCAAAGTTCTTTTTTCGGAGTTTTTATAAATCAAACGAATCGCAGTGGTTTGCTCCTGTTCTAATAAAGTACCAATAACATTTCCTTCAAGCTGTGTCTGCATCTGAAACTGTAAATCGGCTGGAGTGATGCCATATTGAGCAAGCAAAGTATAATTGGGTTCAATATTAACACTTGGTCCCGCCAGAACAATACCGTCAAAAACGTCCGCAGTTCCTTTGGTTTTTTCGACCAATGCACTTACGCTTTTTGCAATTTTACTGAGTTTCTGTTGGTTATTTCCATAAATTTTAACTTCAACAGGAGAAACAGAACTCATCAAATCACCAAGCATATCACCTATTACCTGTCCAAAATCAATACGCAAAGCAGGCTGACTGTTTTCGACTTTTGCTCTTATATCATCAATTACATCATTGGTCGTTCCGGATCTGTCTTTTTTTAGTTGAATCAGATAATCTCCCGTATTGGGTTCTGTAATAAAAAAACCCATTTGCGTTCCCGTTCTTCGGCTATACGCTTCGACATCGGGGTTTTTGATGATTATTTTTTCTACCTCACGCAGTATTCTGTCCGTTTCTTCAAGAGAAGTTCCCGGTGGAGATTCATAATCCAACACAATACTTCCTTCGTCCATTTCCGGTAAAAAACCCGTTTCAAGATTGGGCAGAATCAGAAAAATAGATCCTATCAGCAACAAACAAAAACCAATGCTCAAAGCTGGTCTTTGAATAAAAAACGAAACCCATTTTTGTTCTTTTACTTCGTGAATTGGATGTTGTTTTTTCTCAACCGTTTTTCCTTTTTTAGAAAGCATCAGATAAATAACCGGAAGTAATAACCACGTTACCAGAAAAGAACAGATTAAAGTGATAATCATGGTATCTGTCAGGACTTTAAAATACGAACCTGCTACTCCGCTCATGAGCACAAACGGTACAAAAATTACAATGGTGCTAATGGACGAACCCAGCATTGCCGGAAATAAATAATCAATGGCTTTTTGCAACAAAGTGGTTACGGGTTCATCCGGATGTTCTTCGTGCGTGCGATGAATTTGTTCTACAACAACAATTGCATCGTCTATAATTAATCCCAAAGCTGCTGCAATTGCGCCAAGAGTCATAATATTAAAAGTCTGTCCTGAAAAATACAGTACAATAAGTGTCAAACCTAAAGTCACCGGAATCGTGATTAAAATAGTGGCACTTGCTTTTACTGATTTTAGAAAAAGAACTGCAATAATAATTGCCAGAAACAATCCGATAAGAAGACTGTCTGTAACGCTTTTTACGGCGTCATTAACAAAATTCGCCTGCTCATAAAACGGTTTTATCGTAATGTCTTTAGGCAAAATCTTTTTAAGTTCCTGCATCTTTAGATTCATTGCATCAGACATCACAATTAGATTGGCGTCGGGCTGTTTCATCACCGCAATCAGGATGCTTTCTTTTCCGTTTGCATTGACTTTGATATACACTTTTGCCTCTCTGATTTCGACCAGACAAATGTCGCTTAACCTTACAATACCTTTACTGTTGTTGCGGACAACCAGATTTTCAAGTTCATCTTTCTTGTCCAATTGTGCATCGGTAACCGTTAAATACAAATGGTGATAATCTGCCAGATAACCATTTGATTTTATAAAATTAGTTTCGCTCATTACCTGCGTTACCATTGCCGGAGTAATGCCGTAAGCGCTCATTTTTTGATAGTCTAATGAAAGCCAGTATTCTTTTTCCTTTCCTCCTACAATCCTAATCTCGCTTGTACCCTGAATTTGAGATAAAAATGGTTTTATGGTATAAGTAGCGATCTTTTTTAAATCTACCGCAGATCTATCTTTGCTGTCAATGGCATAACCAATAACCGGAAGTATCGACGGATTCATCTTTTCGACCGTAACCTGCAAATCCGGCGGAAGATCATTTTTAATTTGATTGATCTGCGCTTCGATTCGGGTTTTGCTCAAATCAATATCTGATTGCCAGTCCATAAATGCCGAGATCTCGCAGCTTCCTCTACTTGTGGTGCTTCTTACGGTTTCTAATCCCTGTACTTTTTTAATGGCACTTTCCAGAGGTTTGGTAACGGTAATCATCATTTTGTCTACAGGTTGATGACCGGCATCTGCAATGATTTTTATTTTCGGAAATGTAATTTCAGGAAATAATCCGGTCTGCATTTTGGAGTACGAAAAAATCCCTCCCAGAATAATCAGGAAGATAATTGTACTTAATCCGTTTTTATGTCGGGCAAAAAAAGGCAGCATACTAGCTTATTTATTTGTGATTTTTATTTTGATGGTATCTCCAACGCCATAATTTCCGGTAAGCAAAATTTGATCTGACGGGTTTAATTTTGGCGACAAAATCTCGATTTTGTTCAACGATTCAATTCCTTTTTTTATCGGAATTTTCACCGCATGATCTTTCCCTGTAACTTTCATAATCCAGAAATCCGTTTGTGTTTCATCACTCAAAACTGCTTCTTTAGGCAGACTGATTGTTTTACTTTCAGTAGTTTTATCGATTCTGACTTTTACAATTAAATTCTCCGGAATATTTGAGTTTTGAAGCGTTTTCAAAATAACATTCTGCGTTTGCGATGCCGGATCAACAGTTGGCATGTATTTTTGAACTTTTGTTTTAATAATCGTTCCGTCAGGTAAATACACGTTTAGTACTTCGTTGACTTTTACATATCTTTTCAGTTCGTATGGAAGACTCAGCACAATCGAAAAGCTCGCCGCATCATTTATAATTGCCAGCGCATCACCTTCCTGAACATAATCGCCTTTTTGCACATTAACTGCTGTAACATATCCGTCACATGTTGCTCTTAAGTTTATGGCACCGCCAAAATTGAGACTGCGATCGAGTTTATTAATCGTATTTCCAAGTACTTTTGCCTCACGGGTTTTAAGAGAAAAAAGTAGCTGATTCTTTCTAACAAAATCATTAGATACTGCATTCACAACATCCAGATAACCGGTTGTATTGGCTTTAATCGTGTTTTTAATCAAATAGGTTGTTGTGGCATTCACGTCAATAAAACTCTCGATTGCTGCAGTATCAATATGCGTTACAGTTACCGGAACACTTACTTCTGCAGGAGTTTCCTGCGGAACTGTTTTGTTGCAGGAACCCAAAGAAATCATCAGGATTAGTAAGGGTATTACGACTGTATAGCTCTTTTTATTCATTCGATTTCCAGTAATTAATTTCATTAATAATCTGTAGTTTATTAACTGTATTTTGTGCCATTGCGTCCTGAATCGAAATAATGTTACTAAGCGCAATAATATATTCTGTGATTTGTGCGTCTCCGGTAACCAATAGTTTTTTGTTTGCCTCTATAAGCGTTTCGGCTACAGAAAGCTGTGATTGCAGCATTATATTGGTTTCTGCACTTTGATTAAATTTCTGATTGAGCAATAAAAGCTGTTGGTCGTATTGCCTTTTAAAATTCTTATTGTAACTGTCAATTGTAGCCAGCGCCATACTGTTTTTTTGATGCTGAAGACTTCTCTGATTTCCATCATAAATAGGAATACTCAAACCTAAACCCACGCTAAAACCAAAATTTTTATAGCCCTGATAAATAAAACTCGAATTATATCCGGCATCTCCCAAAAGAGATAATGCAGGTTTGTAAGTGTTATCGATAAGCTTATCTGAATTTTTTATTTTTAAGCTGTCAATTTCAAATTGCTTGAAAAAAATACTGTTCTCTTGCTGATTTAATTTAATCGTTAAATCGGGTGTTTTAAGTTTTACAAAAGTGGTGTCTTTTTCTCCCGTAAGATAATTTAGCAAAGCCAAATCGTTCTGATATTGCTGTTTGAGCTGCAAGGCGGCTAATTCCTGTTGTTTGACCGTTGCGTTAAAAATGAGATAATCTGTTTGTTTGTAAATAGAATTTCGGGCAAGTTTTTTCAGAATCACTTCTTCTTCTTTCAAAAGTGAGGTGATTTTGTTGTTGTATTCCATTTGGGTTTCGGTACCAAAAGCGGCAATATATTGTGCGATAATGCTTTTGTCTAAATCCTTAACGGCTATTTTTTTATTGACGATCAATGCATCTTTAATCAGCTTAAAAGAATCTGCCTGCGAATTGAGCTGATTTTTACTCAATATCCTTTTATTGACACCAACCAATGCCGAAACCATTTGTCCGTTACTCAAAGCCGTATCATAACCATACCCATTAATTACAGGTGCATAATTAGCGTTTAAATTTCCAGCAACCTGAGTTTTATAGGCGGCTCGATTGAGCAGACTATCAAGCGTCGAAATCTTAATCTGGTTTTGATAATCAGCCAATAAAGGAGAATTTGTTCGGGCTTTTTGTATAAAATAGCCCAAATCTTTCTCCTGAGAAAAAGATCTGAAACCAATCAAAACAAGTATGAAAAAAAAATACCTTTTCATTTCTATAGATTTCAAGAATTACAGCGAATTATTTTACTACCAAAACCTTAAAAGAATTTGGTACAATTGGCGCACGCGGATGAGGATTTTCTGTGGTTGCTTCCGGAGTTTTTCCAAATTCAGCCGTTGGCATATATAGTGTTCCCGTAGTTTTACTCATCGTAATGGTTCGGGCACCTTTTACAGTAGCAACAGTTTCTAAAACCGCATAACTGTCTTTGTCTTTTTGTTTGATTACGGTCAAAGTTCCTTCTCCGTTAGAGCTGAAAATCAACTTTCGTTTGGCATCAAAAAATACACCGTCAGAACCATCGCCAATTGGTACAGTTGTAACCACTTTTCCGGTAATGGCATTTGTGACTACCAACATTGAGTTTCCGCAAACGCTAAAAAGTCTGTCATTTGCAGTATCAAAAGCCAATCCCGAAGGTTCGTCTCCCGGACTGATATCAAAAGTATTTACGACTTCTAATTTGTTGGCATCAATAACTTTTATCTGATTTTTGTCTTCAATATTTACATAAACCAAACCTTTTGCATTGGTCGCAGAAAATTCAGGTTTTCCGTCAAGCGGAATTGTTTTTACAATCTTATTGCTAACAGCGTCCAGAACTGTTGCGTCGCTGCTTTTGGCGTTATAAACAAATACTTTCTTTGAAAATTTATCATACAAAACAGCATCAGGTTTGATGCCTTGAATTGCCACTTTTTCGATCAATTCAAAAGTGGTCAAATTAACGATTGTAACCGCATTATCAGCTCCGTCGGTTATAAAAGCTTTGTTGAGATCATTGGCAATCGCAATACCATGAACACCTTTTGTATCAAGGATTGTTGCAATTGTTTTATCGGTTTTCAGATCGATAACATTCACTACATTTCCGTGGGAAACAAATAATCTTTGTGCCGGTTCATCTACAGATAAATAGTCCCAGCCCAGATCGCCGGCGACTTTAATTTCTTTGGATAATTTAAGATTTTGCGCCATCAAAAGCGGAGCCAGCAGAAGGAACGAAACAACAGATAAACACTTCATAATTAACGAATTAAAATCTAATCAAAGTTGAAGATCAATCCTGAATTAATTCTGAATTGCTCCTTAAGCAATGCTTAATATTACATTAATTAATACTATGTTTTGTATTAAATCGTAGGTTCTTGTGGCTCACCATGATTATCTGATTCGCCTTTTTTGAATTCCAGTTTTCCGAATTTGTAGTTAAATGAAATTCCAAAAGACTGCACCGGAATATCTTTAACATTTACCTGATGAAAACTTTCGCCATAACTGGTCGATCTTTGGCTCAGGTATTTATTAAACGGATTTGCCATTGTAATTCCAACGCTTGGGTTCTGTCGCATCTGTCAGAATCAAATATAAGAATTTAAGTCATTTAAAAATTAGCTCGCCAATTTACAGAATGATTTAAACATAGATGTGCCTGGTCTAATCATCTGATTCTTTCTAAGCATATGCACAACTTCAATTCCACTCAATGTTCGTCTTGCTGATTCAAAGCTTTTAAAGCCTAATCCGTTTTGTATGCGACACTTGATAAAACGATGATCTTGTTCTACAATATTGTTAAGATATTTACATTGCCGAATTTTAATCTTTGAGAACGAACGCTTGTTATAGACTTTGATCGCTGCAGTATTAGAACCGCTTTTATCAATGTTTATTACTCTTGGCCGGCAATTATTATTAATTGCTTTAATTAGAAAAGACTGAGCGCTCATTCGTTGTCTTTTTCTGGTCAAAAGAAAGTCAACCGTATTACCTAATTTATCTACCGCTCGATATAAATAACACCATATACCTTTTACTTTGATATAGGTTTCATCCAATCTCCAGCTCGTCCCTACTCTGCCTTTTCTCTTCTTCATTTCTAACTCGATGAAAGGTGTAAACTTATAGACCCAGCGTTGAATAGTAGCATGATCAACATGAACTCCGCGCATTTTCATGATCTCTTCAACATCCCGATAACTAAGTGTAAATCTTAGTTTGAAATATACTGCCTGAAGAATAATAGATTTTGGATAGCTATGACCTGTGGTATTCATTTTTTTTTAGTTTTAAAATTCCAAAGATAAAAGCTATTCCCAAATGCGACAGAACCTTGGAACTAAATTAAGCAATGTTTTCAGATTTGCTAAATCATCCCAAATAAAAAACTAGCTTCCAATTAAGCCTATTGCTCAAATCTGTTGTAACTGTTAGCAACTGTTTTTATTTTTCAGCTGTTTGGTTTCGTTTATGTTGTCCAATTCTGGCGTTGCGCTAACTCTTGACAAAAAATGAATAGTTTCAGTTGTTTTTAACTTCTTTGTAGCCAACGCAATTCCACAAATTAGCCCAATTATTGAAATTATAATTCCTAAAATTAATCCGGCTAAATTTTGAAAATTGAAATAAACAATGCATCCAATTCCCAAACCTAACAAAGTTGGCGAAATCACAATTTGAAACCAACCAATCAATTCCGTTATTTTCTCAAGTATTTTGAACATTTTATTTTTCCTTTTCAAGAACCATTTCTAATTCTAATTTAGCACCCAAACCCTCTGATTCGCAAATAACACTTTCATTTCCAACTTTAATTATTTTGACATTTATTTTTTGTCCCACAATTGAATGATTTTCGGAATCATTCAATTGTGTGTACGTTAAAATATATTCGCAATCTGACACCCAATTTATTGAAGCTCGAAGTTCAATTTTATCAACTTTGTTAGTTTCTATTTGTTCAGTTTCATTTCGCAATACTTTCCAATTTTTGTAAAGAGGATTGGTATACTTGAATTTACCCACTTTATAATCAGAACATTTTTTTTCTTGTGAATAAGTATTAAGATTAATGAGAAGGAATATTAACAAAAGAGCCTCTTTCATATAAGCGTTTTTAAATAGTTGCTAATGTTCTGGTACTGTTGCGCGGGTTTTAGACTAAATTAAGACCTATTCTCGGATTTGCCAAATCATCCCAATACAAGACCAACTTTCCATTGAGCCTATTGCCCAAATACGTTTTAGCTGTTGGCAGTATTTTTATTTTTCCGCTTCACTGAGAAATCTTTTCCATTTTTGTTCTTCTAAAATATATGAATATTGATAACCACAGTCATAAATTCTTACTTTGCCTTTAAATTCTGTAGTGTCAACGTAAAACAAACCAAACTCTTTATTATCATATAAAAGTGATATTGAATAGTTTGAAATTGGACAACAACAATAGCCTGTTTTTTTTGCATTTTCAAAAATGCTTTTGAAACTGTCTATTTTTTCTTTAGAAACCTTAAATATTTTCTTTGGGTTCGATTCTGTGCTCGTTATTTGTTTCTCAACAGTTGAATCATAAAGCTTAACAACTATTTGATCACTTTCTGCTACAAGTTCATTAAACGGTAAGCTATTTAAATTTTCATATTTTCCATGATTACAACTTGATATAATGATTAATGCAAGAAATAATTGTATAATTTTTTCCATAGAAGTATTTTGTGGAGTAAGTGTTCAAACTACTGCCAACTTATTTATATGTGTCACAAAACCACACAAACACATCCACATTTAGGTAGATATGTGTGATAAATTTCACACATTATTCATTTTCAAATATATAATTTTTCCACTACAAACTGTCAAAAGCACTTTAAATTTAATTGATGCTTTTTTAGCACTTATATGAGTGGCTATGCAAACAAAAAGCAGAGAAAAAATTAAGATGCGCATGCTAAAATACTGTAATAATCCAAGATAATCTGGTTAGATATTTGAATGCTTCCCGCTACTAAGACAAAGCTTCAGATAAATCTGAAGCTTTTTTGTTTTAATTAATATGGCTGGCCTCATATCGCGGATCAGAAGAAAAAGTTGCGGATCAACACGAAATTTGCAGCTAATCAATAATTTCCCTTATAGTTTAACAAAGTCTTTTATTTAACTTCTAAAATTAAAATGTAATTTTGAATAACTAATTTTATTTGAATATGAAAGCAGAACTAAACATACAAAGCAAAAAGTTAGAACTTATTCAATGGTTATCCACTATTGAAGATTTATCTCTTATTAATAAAATTATAGATTTGAAAAAACAAGAGAATAAAGATTGGTGGAATTCAATTTCTGAAAACGAAAAACAGTCTATTGAAAAAGGATTGCAAGATGCTGAAGCAGGAAAATTAAATTCACATTCAAAAGCGAAACAACTTTATGACAAATGGTTATAAAATTCTATGGACAGATTTACCCTAAGCAAATAAGGTAGAAAATATCAGAGCACATTTTGTGGGAAAATCATATACTAAATTACATGCACTTTTTCTTCAATCCCCAACAGGACATCCAAACCAAAATCCTGAAGACATATAAAGACAGCGCCTACATATAGTAAGCCAATCTTTTCAAATCCTCCATAAAATGGTGTGTTATTTGTCCTTTTGGGTCACAAAAAAATCCCATTTCTTGCGAAATGGGATTTTTTTTAATTTTTGAATTGCAGGGTTCTAATTCACAAAACGGCTTTATCTTTAAGGTTTAAACTACTTTTTACTCAAGCAATATACCTATAATTTGCTCCCACAATGCCAGTAACTGTTCCTCTTTTATAGTATCGGTAAGCGTTCCCGCGTTTGTACACAGGACGACGCTGGTATTTTTAGAAGGAAAATAAAAAGCATAGGCACCGGCTCCGGCTCCACTGCCCTCGTGGCCGATTGCCTGCAGACCACTATTGGTTTTATAAAAATGCAGTCCCAAGCCATATATGGGCGTATCCTGATAATTAACGGCAACCTTCATTTCTTCCAGCGATACGGGTGATAGTAACGTTTTGTCATGGAGCAGCTTGTAGTAAAACCCAGCTATATCCTGAACAGAAGCAACAATACCGTCATCGCCAATGAAGGTAAGTACTGTACCCAACTGCAATTCGCTCACATCGGTAAAAGTGCCGTCTATTTCTAGATAGTTAGCAGTTGTGCCTTGTGGAGCAGCAGTGCTTGCCGAGCCCGCTATATAATAGGTGTTGGAAAGTCCAATGGCGTTAATTATTTTGTCGGTAATATACCTTCGATGTCCGTTTGGAGTGACACTATCAATAATAATTGCCAGCAAATGATAATTTATATTGCAATAACCAAATGACGCGCCAGGTGCAAATTTTGCGGGTTGATCATATACATAGCTCAATACCTGTTCGCTTGTCATAGGCAGTGGCCCTGCAACAAGATCATTTAAAAACTCTTCGCTATCTAAATAATCAGGAAGGCCTGATGTCATGTTAAGCAGTTGTCTTACCGTAATGATATTTCCGTTTGGCAGCTTATTACAAATATCAGGAAGATAGTTATTTACTTTGGCATCGAGATTGATTTTGCCCTCCTCTTTCAGTTTGAGTACAGCAACTGCGGTAAAGGTTTTTGAAATACTCTGCATATAGTGAAGAGCAGAACTAGCCATCGGCTTTTCATTAATTACTGCGTTTCCTGCAACTAGAGTATAACTCTCGGAAGCTGTTTTTACACTAAGGCTTAGGCCAGGGAAGTTGGACAAAGCTGCTTCAAGTTTTTGTTGTGCCAGCACTTTTTTATCAGGTGAGGGCTTGGAATCGTCATTGCTGCATGAGGTGATAAAAGTAACAACAGCTAGTAATAAAAACTTTTTCATAAAATGTGATCTTAATTATTTGAATGCAAACTTCAGATAAGAAAAACTAGAAAAAGTTCCAAAAGCTTAAAACTGTATAAATTGGTACTTATTTGCTAGTGTTCATTTGGTGTCTGACCACTAACTTTTTTGAAGGCTGTATAAAAACTCATTTTTGAAGTATGGAAACGAACATACGATTTACAGATAACTTACAGTCTATTCAACTATAAGTTAAATGAATTCATATTTTGAATCAAGGTAAATAATTATTCTAATCACTTTTATTGCAAAATAATTTAAACTAAATGAATTTTTACATCAATCCTCAACAGGACATCCAAATCACATTGCTTTAGGCATTCAAAGACAGACACTACATGTAGCAAGCCAATCTCTTCAAATCTTCCATAAATTTTATAGAAATTTTATAGAAGTTTGTCCTGTCGAGGTCAACAATCGGATAGGAACTTACGGATTATTTTCTCTAGGTGAGCTTCCACACCACCCGGTACTTAATTAGAGTCCCTTTCACTATCCATCGAATTTCCTTTGAAAATGAATCATGAGAAATCAACATTACTTTTAATAAAAAATATTTTTCGCAATACGGTGTTTTTTATATTTTTCTAACATGATAAAACTAAAATTCACGAGTTAAAATAACTTTCAACCTATTTAACACTATCCAATACAGGCTTAGCCCTTGTAAGATTTAATAACATTTTTTCAAATATGCCCTAAAATAAAGATGCATCATAGGTTGTTCACTTGATGTGCATTCTAAATCCTTAAAGACATATATTAATCTTCTACTATTAAGGATTCGAATCCATAAATCCACGGACTGCTAATCATGTGATCAAATTGATTATTATTAGAGCTGTAAATAGCCATTATTTTATCAGGATTAAATGGACTCTTAAAGATATTCATAAATGTAATATTATTTCCTCTAATACTTTTACCTCCAATTTTAACAAAATCGTTTTGAACATCAAGAGGTATTGCATCTAAAGCATTTTTTATTATTAGATTATTATTAAATTCATGACCTATAAACAAAATATTTTTTGACTTTAAATCGATATTTGAAATATTATCCGAATAATAAATAGGACATTTTGCAAAATAAAAATTTTCATATTCATTCTTAAGGCTGCTTAAGAGTTTATTTTCTTTTTTATTTGAATTGGCAATAATTATAAAGGGATCTCCAAATAAATCAGCAATAACTTTATCTTTGATATCAAACTTATTTTTTAATTCAGCTTCCATCTTTATTCTCAGATCTAATCTTGGCTTATCATATACCTTATGATAGAGCTGCTTGTCATTGTAATTTACTATTAATGGTAATTTCGGGTTTATTGATAAAGTTTTTAAATCAATGCTAATTTTAGAAATATTCTTACCCGTTATAGATATAGTCTGAGAGTTGACAGTGAAATCTGCTTTTATTTCTGATTTATCTTTTAATTGGTCTTTTTCAAAAGACAACCAGTAAATTTTATTATATTTACTATTGTAACTTTTATAATTGATCTTTACGTTTTTTGTTTTTCTTCTTTTCCCCTTAAAAAACGAAAATGTTTCTTCTCCAACTAAAAAAGTGTTGTAGAACATTCCCGATAAAGCACTAGAAGAAACTTTCAGATCCATACCTTTTTTATTGCAATCATCCAAAAGCTTTTCAAACAAAACAAAAGGACTGTGAGTATCTTGCTTGTCATAATGAATAAAAAGTGGTAGATTGCTAAGATTCCCAAGTAAACTCTCAGGACCGTTATTAGTCAGCCATTTATTACTATTCATAGTTTTATATACTGGTGCATATAATCCCACAGCTGCAAATTTATCTGGATAGTGGCCTGCAAATGTTAAGGCTCTTTTTCCTGCAGAGCAATTTCCTTGCAGGTATATTCTATCTATGTCTATATTGTAATTTTTCTCCACATCTTGCATTGCATTTAATATCTCACTTTCTGAAATTGGTACAAACTCTTCATTTAAGTAAAACCTACCTGATGGTAATAGAATATTATAGCGGTATTTATTGGCCAGATACTTAGCCCTATTTATGGACCAAGCCCTGGAGAGTTGGGATGAAGAGAGAAAATGATGGTGATTCTCACTTATTGGTTTAACTAAAACAACCAACGGAAGAGCTTTACTCACATCATAATTATCTGGTGAGATAAAAACATAATGCTGAATTGAATTATCTATTTTAGATCTATAGGCCCTTAACTGTACTCCTGTTGAATTGGTCAGTTCGGATTGTTTTTTGTCTAAATTATTGAAATAATTTTCCAGCTCGTATAAAAGATGCGACACTTTATGTGACCACCACCAGTCATCCTTTCTTGAGGAATGATTTAAAAGAAACCTTAATCTGTATAGATAAGTATCGATTTGGGATATTTGTTCTATATTGTTTGTAAATCTAATTTTCTGTTTTGCATAAAACCCATATGCAGAATCTGCATTTCCCTTATAAAATGCTTGAGAAAACTTAAAGCCATTTTTGCAGTAACTTACCAAATATGCATGATTTGCTGCAAGAGATCCAATTGGGATCAAAGGATCCGAATAAATTGGTCTTTTATAAGAAAAAACCTCTTTTCCGTTAACATCTTTAATAGAATAAAGAAGTGTGGAATCTAAAACATTTGAGAAGTTCTCACATAAGAGCAATTTATCTTTTTCAATGGATTTTTGTAATAACAGATTCACATTTCTCTCATGAAAGAATAAGTCTCTGTATTTATTTCTACAGAAAATTCCTTTAAAATATATTTCACCTGAATAATTTATCTTTTTTACCGTTAAGATATTCACTCCTTTATTTAAATGCAATGATGTAAAGTCATCATAAAATAGATTTAAGGATCTCTTTTGATCATTCGATTCATTTACCAAAGAAGAATTCAACCATATTTTTAAAGCGTCACTTGATTTAGTTAAGAAATGAATAGTATCCTCTTTGGGCGATAGAATTTTACATGAGAAATAAATCGCAGAACCAAAAACGTTTTTCAACTTCTCATTGGGTTTTATTTCACTAAAATCAATTATCTCAGAGTTAAATTTCTTATAAGTATTTTCAAGTTCTTTGGAAAAAAAAAGTTTAAAGCGTGCTTTTGCGGGCATCAAAAAAGGATTGGATACAAATTCTCTTTCATTATAGCTTATCTGCCTGAGATGATCAATATCTATATATTTTTTATCTTTCAAGGTATCTTCTAATCTAACAGGCCCCAAAACATTCCATTGAGACAAAATTTTGTAACGATCCTCTCCTAGATCCGATACATCATAAATTGCTATTTTATTATCATTGCTGCACGAGAAAAGCATCATGATATTGACCAAACAAACATAGTATTTAAGAAATACTAAAGAGCTTACTTTCTGCGCCATATTTTTAATAAAATTTAAATTATTTTATGCCAAAAATCCAAGTCTAGTAAAACATCATTTCATCCTTTTATCAAACGCAAGGCGATGATAATCAAATAATAACAGAACTCTATTGGTGAGCTGCATTGGTATTGAAATAAGCAAGAGCAAAATCAATTACCCCGGGGACTCCTACCCCTCGCATACATCCTAACCAGGAGCTGAAATTTCATGGTAGGAGCCAAACATTACTTTACCGCGTTGTTTTTGATCTATTTTAAATTATAAGAATCTCTAAAGAAAACAGATACAATAATCTGATAGTGTTAACCTTAAGGTTCTTTCAATACTATAGCTCATTCATTTTTATTATTCTTATTGGAAAACAATACACATTGCACTTTTCCTATAACGTTAGATTCCGGAAGGAATCCCCAAGATCTTGAATCTGAAGTGCCTTTTCTATTGTCTCCCATCATAAAATAATAGTTTAGTTTGAATTTATATCTGGTTGCTTTTTTTCCATTGATAAAGTAAGTACCATTTTGCTGGGTTATAATACTATTTTCAAATAAGTTAAATATTTTATTATACAGCACAAAAGTATCAGGATTCAAATTTATTTCCATTCCTCTCTTTGGTATTATTACAGGTCCCATATCATCTAAAGTCCACCTGCTATTGGTCGTTTTTATTACTTCTTGCTGAGCCCCATTAAAGATATCTACATTTTTTTTTATCGAGTCTATACAATTGATTCTCCTTATTAATTGCAATTCGTGTTTTGAAAACAGTGCACTAGCCCAATTTGCAGAGCCCTTGTTATAAATTAAATTTTCTTCTATTTCTAGCGAATCAATTATGGTAAAGAATTTTTTTTTGTTTTTTAATTTAAACCTATAACTGTTTTTGACTGTTTCAGGAGAATTGTAGCGTCTGGAATTAGTATAGACTTCCCCTTTAATTATCTTTATTGTATCACCTGGCAGTCCAACACACCTTTTGACAACAAAATATTTTCGGCTTATATCCAAGGAAAACACAAAGACATCACCTGTTTTAATCGCTGTTGTACCCGCTAAGCGATTGTAATTCCACCAGTTGCTTTTTATTTTTGAAAGAGCATTTTTATTTTTGTAAAAAGCCAGGTTTACCAAAGGAATATCAAAGGGAGAACGGGGTAATTTAGGGCCATATTTTAGTTTGTTTACCACAATAATATCTCCGGGATACAACAGGTTTTCCATTGAAGAACTTGGAATTTTAAATACATCAAGGATAAATAACTTGGTCAAGATTAATGATGATAAAACAAACAAAAACACAACTATGCACTTAATTATTTTTTTAAAAAAAGAAGGCTTCATTAATTTAATATAATGGGATATAATACTATAGGTCACTATAAAAAGCAGTATTGCAGCGCTGAGCCACAACAAACCTAAAACTACTAAAAATAGTAGCAGAGCGCTCATCAGTATCTTTTTTATCATAAAAATCATCTATGGCTTTACGTACTAAAATTCAATCCCTTAAGGCAATTTTTAGTATATATCGTTATTTTTTAATTCTTTTTCTTGGTGGCGAAATTTTGAAATTTATACAATAATGAAAACATAACATAACGTTTTAAAACTGTGTTTTCAGCATCCACAACAGCTGTTGGTGTAATGGTTCTTGAGGTACTCTGATTTTGGTTCAGTAAATCATATACCTTGACTTTGAATGTCATTTTATCTTCTGCAAATTTGTAGGACAAACTGGTATTCCATAAATAAAAATCTTTTTTATACGGACCGGAAAGATCCGAATTGTAAGTGTATCCAAAGTCATTTCCAAAAACCCAGTTTTTTGGCCAATAACACGTTGTTTCAATATTAAAATTATGCAGTGTATTGGAGGTTGAATTAATATAACTATTGGTGTATTTGGTATCATTGTATGCAAAGCTATATTTGGGTTTGATACTCAATAATTTTCCATAATCATAGGAAAGCTGCAGAACAGGAGAAAAACGCACTGTTTTTGCAGTATACAACTCCCCGTTGGTAAATCCTTTATCTAAAAGATAGTCCGTGTTGATGGCAAACATGAACAAAAATACATGTGCATTGTTCTTTATGGTTTTATTCCATTCAACACCCAATAGAGTATTATAGGTACCATAAACATTATCATAGGTTGCAATTTGTCTGCCGGCACTATTAAAAGCTGAAGTGGCTATTATTTGATTATCATAAATAGTGGTATTAGAATAGATATCATAGCCCCAAAGGGTTTGAGAATTGTAACTGGTGTAGGTCAGATAAGCCACATGTGATCTTGAGGCTTTTAAATCCGGATTTCCAGTTCTTCTCACTAGTGGATTATCCAGGTTAGCAACCCCTAGAATCTGGTAATCTTTAGGAATTAAAAATCTACGTTCATAGAACATATAAAATCCCTTGTCTTCTGTAAACTGATAACTCCCTTTTAATGATCCCTCAGGAATTATATAATTTTTGTTTAAAGATGTACTCTGATTTATATATGTTGCATTGTTTTGCGCAGCGACAAAATAGGTTCCTGTAGAGACTGTTAGATTCAATTTACTTTTATTGATGGTAAAGCCCACTTTGGGATTAATCTGGAATCTGGTAGAGAAACTATAATTGGTAAGGGAGTCTACTAATTGATCCACCGAATAATTGCGATCATAGGTTTTTTTATCATCCGCTATTTTTTCCCACTCGGTATTGATATTAAAATTCAAGCTCAAAGAGTCCGTTAAGGGTTCTGTATAACGCAAAGAACTTAAATACCTGTCTTTTTGATTTACTGCTTTAACATTTTGATTACGAATGTCATCAGGTGTATCTCCCTGTTGATAAATTGTAGTGGATTCTACAATTGAATTTGAGTCCGTTTTTGAATTTTCATTAAAAAAATTAGCCGTAAAATACCTTCCTTTCTTCTTTGTTTTTGTAAAAACGCTAATCGTATTCTGAAAATTTATATTATCGCTTTGATTCCAATTATCAGAATCAGTAGTATTGATCAATTGATTGTTTTCATCTGTGGTCTTTCTATGAAAAGAAACACTCTCTGTAGTGTTTGCCTTGTCGAGTTTTGGAGTAACAATAATTTTTGTCATTGTAGAGATATCAAACTCTAAATTAAAATCTGCATTGTGTTTTGAAAGCCCCCTTTTGGTTTTGGTAGTCGACTGGGCAAGTAAAGAGCTCTCAGGCAAGAGTGTAAGTTCTGATGTTGTGTTATTATTTTGAGCGTCAGAATCTGTAAAAAAATAATTTCCATTTGATTTGTTGCCTTTAAACCACTCATCAACATAGTTCACCCCTATTAAATTTGATTTGATAATTCCCGGCCCTCTTCCAATTACAGGTCCGCGGGAACCTGAGTTTCTGCCTCCCCGCATGTTATCGAAAACCTCGTCCATAGAGAATCCCGTAGCATTGATATTATTGGATGAAGCCAAAAAGCTGATTCTTCTTTTATCCTTGAAATAACTCAGCAAGGCACTGCTTTCATAGCGATCAGAACTGCCATAACCTGCTAAAAACTTCCCAAAGACCCCCTTGCTCTTATCTTTTTCAATTGTTAAATTAATAGACGCTTTATTAGAACTGGAAGCTTGCTTTGTAAATTCTTCTTCTTTGGTTTTAGTATTGGAAATTTGTACTTTTTTAATAATTTCCGAAGGCAGATTCTGAAGGGCAACTTTACCATCTTCTCCAAAAAAAGGCTTACCGTTAAGCAGTATTTGATTGACTTCTTTACCGTTTACCATAATTTTTTTGTCAGCATCAATGGTTACTCCCGGCAATTGTCTCAATAGGGTTTCCACATTGGCATCGGGGCGCAGCTTAAATGAAGATGCGTTAAACTCCAAGGTATCTTTTTTGATACGTATAGGCGGCGCTATGGCTTGTATTACCACCTCGTTTAGTTTGTTTTCATATTGCGAAAGCTTAAATACTCCCAAATCTATATTTTGATTAATATTTTGCAATGTTTTAGAAACTTGCTGATAACCTTCTGCGGAAATCCTAAATATTACATTTTCTGCCTTAGATCTGGTCTCTAATTTAAAACGGCCATTTTTATCTGTAATAGTGTACGCTATTACAGAGGAATCTTTTGAGTGAATTAAATAAACCGTAGCGGACTCTATTGAAGATTCCCCTTTTTGGTTCATTACTCTGCCATTAACCAGAATGTTCTTTTGTGCAAAAGAGTAAAAATTGCCAAAACAACATACGATCAATAGGATATAATTTATAGTTAATTTCATTAATTGGTATTTTTTTACAATCCCTGAGTCTGCACCAGAAAACAGGTTACTATTATGGATTTATTAAATAATGATTTTCAATTATTAGCCTCAAGGGTCTGAAAAACACAAAGAGTTAATAAAAACCTATAGTGAGAAATCATGCAGAGCTGCCTATCATTTAATTCTCTTTATCTACAACTTTGAGTTTGAAATTTTCCATTCCAAGCAGGCCCGTAGCATTTACCCCTTCAATTTGTCCTGAAAAAATGGTGTTGATATCCGAACAATAAAACTCTATAACGGCTTGGCCTTGTTCATTAGTAATTAGATCGGGCTTCCAAAACAGGGTGTTTCTGTAATCAGGAAAAGGATCCTTTATCGTTACACTATCATAGATCGCTTCATAAAATTCCCGCCTTGCATAATAGCCCTTGATCATTTTTAAATTAAACTTTTTCAAAAGCTGTTCTTCTGTTAAATCCTCATCAGGATTTTTATAGATAATTTCCCTGGTCCCATAGTAATTCTGGTGTGGATAATCACTGCCTAGTATTTCTCTGTTTTTACCCAGAAGCACCACAACCTTCTCTCCGTTTTTTGGAGCCCTTGTTTTCCCTTCATGGTGATTGTTCATAAAGCAATTTAAAATAGGTCTTGACGGCCCTCCTTCCAAACATACAAAATCCGAATTCCCGGAATTTAATCTCGATAAGCTATCGAGAGTTCCTAAATATTTATTTCTAAAAACCTTCTTTTTTTTATCTCCGATAACAACTTCATTTAATCTTTGATGATGATCCAGACGCATGAATGTTTTAGATGTATCATCAAAATTTTCCTTTACCAGTCTCTCAAGGGGATAGTTATCCCCTATCTCTTCTCTGCTTGCGTTTATTAAATCAAATGACTTGTCCTTTACATAAATTACCTGTTTGGGTTTCTCAGGGGTCATTGGTCTTATAAATAGACTCTCACCTTGCCCCATCTTTAAATGACCCGCAGTTATAGAAAAGTCTCCATTAGCATTGGCAGTAAAAATATCTTGTCCTTTTAAGGGATCAGATGTAAAGACCATGATAATTTTTGGTGAGACGGCGGTGTTTTTTTTATTTGGATTCTCCAGGCTGAGATTTCCCGAAATACTATCTGATAGAATAGCTTTAGAAGGTGTATTATCTCCCTTTAAGTTGTTTTCGTTCCAAACATAGCGTCTCCATCCCTGGGTAAGGAGTAACAAATCCAGGGCGCTTTCTCTATTGGTATTGTCTTTATTGAAGTAATAGCCCGGATCATAAATTTTCCCATTCAACTCACCAAAGAGATAATAATGACTCATTATATTTCTTGAATCGTTTTTATTTCTGTACAATTGATCCACTACACTTACTCCCAAGTGAGCAACTACAGGATTATTATTCTCATCGGTGACCTTTATTTTTAAAATGGCCTTTTCTCTTTTTTTGTATTGACTTTTATCCAGTACGGTCTCTATATTTAATTTCTTCTGGGTATTAACATATAATAAACGCTCTGCTATGGGTTCTATATTTTCATTGAAAAGAGTTACCTCGGCAATCCCCTGCGGCAACTCTTTTAGAGGGATTTTAATGGTTAATTGATCTTCTAAAACTCCAATTGCAACACTATATACTATACCTCTGCACTGCACTCTTAAAAAAACATTCTCCTTGATGGCATTACCGCTTCTCTGTACATTAAAAACAGCGAAATTCTCATCATTACTCAGTAAATGCAGAACAGTACCACGGGTGAGCATCTCAGGTAATGCATATTTGGTTTTGTTGCTCAGTTCAATATGATATTTACTATTTAATTTGGGCTTAAATAAAAAACTTCCCATTCCTGCATGAAGACTTTTAAAATCCAATACCGCTGTGTTGTCTTGATATAATTTTCCAGACACATCAACTGGTAATCCTTTTGAATCCACAGCCTTAAAGGCAATTTTATTTTCAAGGCCCAAGACCATATTTCCCCCCTCAGGGAAAAGTGTAAAACTAAGATCAGTTTCTCCTTGAGATGCTTTACTCTGAGTCTTTGGTTTGTCATTAATGCTTTTTAGGATACTTATCCTGGCTGCTGAATTAAAACTTTTGATGCCTTTGTATAAAGATGCTGAGCTGTAGGCTGTCAATGTGTAAGAACCCGGTTTTAAGGAATCATTTAAATATAAATGCCCCGATACAAAACCATTTTCAATTTCATATTTTTCTTCCCAGGCCACTCTATGGGTCTGCTGCTCGATTAGCTGAACAAATAAAACTTTACTGCCCAGAGAAGCAATAAAGCTTTGCGAGTCTAACACATAGCCTTTAAACCAAAGATCTTCCTGGGTTTCATATATGTTTTTACTGGTTTGCAAATAAACGTTATCTAAATGAAGATCTTTGGTTAGCGTCTGAATCCGGCCGGCTATAAGATCGGCAGTAGTAGTCTTGTTTTGTGAATAACAGACCCCTGATATTGTATAGAACAAACACACGCTAAACTTTAGCAATAATAGGGCTATATGGTATTTGGCTTGGCTTTTCACTATGTAATAACTTAAAATGGCTTTTATAGAATCTATCTTTAGAATTTTACGATTAACAAACAAAAACTCCTCACTGGGAGGTCTTTTTTAAAAACAAAGTGTTTTTTTTACAAACTTACTCTGGCTTTAAGCTTTTCAAAAGCGTTTGAGTTATCAGGAGATTGAAACTCATGACTTATGAATTCTCCATCACTAAATTTGATAATACAAGGATATATGCTATTGTCTGTAGGAACAATAAACTGATTTGCTCTGTCTACTATGATATTGGAATGTTCCCCTATTTTCACCCCTGTTTTTTGTTGTAAAATTTTAAGGGACTCTATTTTTGTCAATACAAAAAAGATTCTTTTGTTATTGGCATTTTTTCTCAAAAAATCTTCCGCTTCCTGAATACATCCTGAACATCCCAAACCAGGAAGTATGACAATCCAGTCTATATTTTTTTTTATCCCGATAGTCCCCACGGCATCTCTTAATTGATCTTTTTCTTTGTCCTGAATGCTTTTATTACATGAAAAACAAAAAGCAATTAAAGGCAAGAGTATGGTGTATAACAATAATTTTCTCATGTTTATTTAATTTTTTTAGGTACAAATATTTTAAAATTCAGACTTGCTTCATTAACATCTTTTTTATCTATAAATTCGATATTGAGTCCTTCTTGTGTGACAAAACTATTCTGCCAGTGCCAATCTTCACTTGTACCTATAGTTGTTTCTCCCAAATAGCCAAAATTGCTATCCAGTATTATCACCGTTATGGGTTTCTCCTTAATCTGAGTTTTAATTGTTGCATTGGGAATTGCCCTGCGTAAAAAACGATAATATACCTTTCTGTACTTATCGTATTTGATGGCTGCATATAAGTCCTGGCTGGCAATATGCTGAATTAAGTTTTCTCTTGTTGTTTTATTTGGTTTCTTATCAATGGATAAAATAGTTCCTGCAAAATTACTTCCACCGTATACTGTTTTGTATTGCTCGGATCCAATCTTGGTAATATAGAGTTCATGTGAAATTGGAAAGCTGTAAATTAATTTATCACCATCAGGATGCAGCTCACCAAAAACCTCTGTAAATGTTTCGTCATCCCAATTGTAATTCTTTCCGTATAATGAAGCAGGATAAGTATCATTGAGTGTTAACTCATTTGTTTTAAGATTGACTCTCTCGAGAAATTTTATCTTAGAAATTAACGAATCGGGAATAGTGCGAATGTACTGAGCAGGCAGCAACAACTCCTTAGAAGTTTCTAAAAAAGGGTTAGAAGTTTCAGGCAGGAATTGAGAATAATACAAAGATTGACTCGAGGACTTTTTGAAATCCTGATTCTCAGTTAGTGGTATCTTGCCCAATACTTTACTCTTATCATTGGCAATCAATAACTCTAAATTTATATAATTGAATACATAAATTGAATCCATATTTTTAATATGATACCCCAAAGGCATCTCTATACCATCAGGTCCTTTTTTATCATAGGAAATTTTCTTTAAAAACGCTGATGTTTGGTAATTGTAAAAGTAGATCGAATTATTGTAGGTATTAAGAAAAGTTAAGTTCAATAGGTTGTTTATGTCTTTATAAATCTGAATGTATTGAGGCTTAGGAGCCGTATTGGTATCCAAAATAATTCTCTTTGTCTGAACTTCGCTTAACTGCATGGTTGCTGTAAGTTTGCCTTGATTTACATTTTCAATTTTCTTTGTATTGGAGGTACAGGATAAAATGAGACAAAAAACCAGCAGGCCGCCCCATATTTTAAAGTTTATTAATTTCATAGAAAGATTGTTAAACAAGACCAAACTCGCGTCTGGTCTTGAATTATAAATTAATTGTTATCCATAAGCAATTTACAAATGACAATCTCTAGTTGAAGTGTCATACCTGCATCTGCCACTTGCTGTACAAAAAGCATTTGCAGAGGAAGCCCCAGGGGGTGTACATTCAGCATTAGCTGAATTTAATTCTAAAAGATTACTAAGTGTAGTATCTTGATTGGATTGATTCTCGGTATCTGTGTTTGAAAACACTACCACAGAGAAAGTGAAAACTGCTAAAACTGCTATAATTTTTTTCATTTTAATAAATTTAAATTTTACAAATTATTTTATGTCTTGTAAAAGTCTTTTAGGAAATACTACCTTTACCAAATATTAAACAATAGTTTGCTTTACTATTATTTAGTCTACAAAAATTAAAGACTTCCTCTGGTTTGATTTGAGTTTACTTCATAAGCTCATCTTTTAGTTAAACGATGTGTGATTATATTTTTTAATTATCAGACCAGAGGTCTTATTTAGACAAAACAATAACATCATAGGGACAAATTCTGTCACTTTGCTACTTGGCTATAAAATATTTATTACTTTTTCTACAGTAGCCAATATTATATCCTTCATATCGCAGACTATTTAACATTCTTTTGATTGTTCTGATACTACAATTATAGTCACCTGCTACTTTTTCCAGCGAATGCAGTCTTTTATGCTCTATTAGATACAACAGGTAGCTTTCCTTTTCTTTTCTTTCAGCGTAAGTCATAATGCTATCATTTTAAAATATTGCTTTCCATTATATTTTCAAAAATCATCAAAAGAACATTTAGTCCCAGGGCAGACCAAACTTTTAAATGATTTGAAAAAAAAATCAGCCTGGCTTAATTATCGCCCTTAATCCGTAAAAAAGATCCCATAAGAACATAATGGCTCACCGATCATACTTGCTAACTATTTTTTTCATTTCAGTTTTCATCTCACCTATGGCAGTTGAATATATCTTAACCTCTTTACTTAAAATTTCCCGAGCCACATCTGCCGCTTTTTGATGATCTCCGATTTGTTCATATAGTTTTGCTTTGAGATATAAAGGATAAAATCTGCTGGGAATCATATCAAAAGCACTTTGATAGGCCAAAACTGCTTTATGATACTCTCTCTCGCCTTTGTAGGCGTCTCCTAAACCGGTTTGGATAATAGTGGTGTTTAACTGTCTTTTTGCCTGCTGAAAAATTTCAATAGCCTCTTTATTTTGTTTATTGAGTGATAAGGCTTTGGCATAATTCATCAAAAAATCTCCTTCATTATACAAAAAAGGATACACTTCATGGTAGATTTGAACAGCTTTACCGTAATCATGCTCACTGTATGCCTTTTGCGCTTCATTCCAGTTTTTAAAAGCCCCCTGCAGCTCCCTTAGATGTATTAATCCGGTGGTTATCACAACAAGGCTACCGGCTGCAAGAAAAACTATAAAGCTGTTTTGGAGCCTTTTATTTAAAACATTCTCAGAAGATAAAAATGCTGATTTTTCGCAATCTAAATTAGCCAACTGGGCCAATAGAAAATACATCATCACTTTTATGGGAAGGATCTGCATAGGATACGAGAAAAAAGAAAAAATAACGATTCCCAGTAAAGCAGACTTTATGATCTGCCCATACCACTGCAAGGCAGGCTGGGTTGAAACGCAAAATACTGTATAAAGAAGTGTTATTAGTAGTACTAAACCCGCAGAGCCGTTTTCAGCTGTAAACTGAATAAATTCATTAAAAGCATAATAGGTATTATCTGCCAGATCTGATTCTGCTATTGTATGATTTGCTTTAAAATAATTGGCCTGATAGGTCATATAATGCGCTTTGAAACGATCAAAACCAACTCCGAAAAAAGGAGAGTCTAGAATCATCTCGCTGCTAATTTTCCAGATGAGTGTTCTTCCCTGTGAAGAGCTTTTTTTATGATTATAAACAGCAAAACTTAAAATTAAGGCCATCAGCACCGACAGGGCCAATAAAGCTATTCTCGCATAGTGGCCCATTAATCTTTTTTTTAGTTTTCTAAAAAAATGAAACTTGAGATCCACTACTATTGCACCGCAGAGAAATGCAGCGATCCAGGAAGCCCGGGATTGTAAAACAAAAAGCAGCACAGATATACTCCATAGGGCAAAGAGAGGAACATATAGAAAAATGTACTTTAAGTACTGCTCTGCCCATGCTGAAGTTTTGCCTTGCAATCCTTGCAGCTGATGTACTATTTTTTCATTAAACAAATACATCCCCAACGCAATTATCCAAACTATTACTAAAAAACCAGCATAAGGACCTGGATTAAAAAAACTTCCTGTGATTTTAAACCCCCAGTGATTGGAAGGTAGAAAACCCAATAACTGAAAATATCCCTGTAATGCTTGCAGGATGCCAGAGAAAACAATACAAGGCAGCAACCAGAGAAAATATTTTAAAGAATGAAATCTTAGAATGAAATAAAAAACACTAAGGGTTAATAATTCCATAAATCGTATGGAGAATCCATAATGGGATTGGATAAAATAACGGTTAACTGTAATATAGCCTAGAAGTACTGCTAAAACAAAATCAATTCTGGAGAGCAGAAAGACTGTTTTTTTACTAAGGAGAATGTTGGCCGTACATAAGATAATAAGGCAGATAATAGCATACCCAAAAATAATAAACTTACTGGTTATTGTCGACTGCGCGTAACTGCTCATATTAATCTGAGGAAGAATTAATATCAGAATAACGCCTGCAGTGATGCTCAAAAACCTTGAAAGAAGTACTACTTTATTTTTTAAAATCATTGTCAGGGTAATTATGTTATTTTAACTTTAGTATAATTCTCTTGTCCAAATCTTTCTTTTCTTGTGTAAAACCTTGTTATTTTTATTTTACAACACACTTATTTCACCTTACAAAAATGGCAGTATTTATCATTAAATGCTAAGTTTCAAGCAGTCAAATTACATTATCTGTAAATATTAAATTGATAATTTTAACGGCTTTTATTTTACTTAATAATAAAAATAGCAAAATGTAATCGATTGTAAAAATATAAATATATTTATAAATAAATTATATATTTGAAAAATAATTTAAATTAATTATAAACTTATAGAAAAAAGATTGCGTTAATCTTGACATAATTATTAAATAATTAAAAATTAGGCGATTTATTTAATTTTATTCTAATGTTATTTTAATCTTGCACGCCTTAATAAAAACATATACTCAAATTAATTTAACTGGTCGGGATCGGAACTAACTTGACTACTTGTTAAATTAACATATCGAGAGAATCGTAAATCATGTAAAGAATCATTTTAACAAACACACTACTGCTATTGTCTAACCACCTGACTTGAATGAAATGAATAAAATTTTATACCTACTTGTTTTGATTTTAATTCTGGCATCCTGCAAGAATCATTCAGAGCGTTTAACTAAAGCCTTAAGTGAAGCTCAAGACAATAGAGGTGAAATGGAAAAAGTATTGGAGCATTACAAGAAAAACCCCTCTGATAGTCTTAAATACAAAGCTGCGGTCTTTCTAATAGAGAATATGCCCCATCGAAGGTCTTACAAACCTTTAACCGGGTTTGAAAACGCTTTTGAGAGCATGCGTAACTATCCCATGAGTGATACGCGAAAAGAAATATTTAGAAAAATATTTGATTCTCTCTCTCAAAAAGTGAGTTTAAAAGCCCCAGAATTGATTGCCGATATCGAGTTTCTAACTTCAAGTTACCTTATCGAGAATATCGAATTATCATTTGAGTCCTGGAATAAACTGCCAGAGAACAAAAAAGCTTCTTTTGAAGAATTTTGCCAATATGTCCTGCCTTATAAAAGCGCAAACGAGCCAATTGAAAAAAATACACGCCAGAGGCTCATCCAAAAATACTCCTGGGTCTATAAAGAACTTCAAAATAACACTTCACTGAAAAAAATCGTGGATTCTATAGCGGGTGAATTTGGTCATTCCAGTATCACCAATATGCAGGATTACTACCCTCAGCCACTAAGTATCAGCCAGGTTGAAGCCACTAAAGTAGGCACATGCGATGATGGAGTCAATTATATTGTCAACGTATTTAGATCTCTGGGAATTATTTGCGCCAAAGAAATGATTCCCCATTGGGGCAATCATTATTCCTTGGGACATTCGTGGATTTACGTAAAATATGGCTCAGAGCAGTACGCAACAGACGTGCAGGGAGGCGTGGATTTAAAAACCCAATACCAAGGTGAGAGTATTCCAAAAGTTTACAGAGAAAGATACAGCCCCCAGGATCAATATGCTTTTTCTGCATTCTCCCAGGATGTAACCACTCAGTACACCCCTACTGTAAAAGTCAATATTGCTAATGTTTTCCAGTCTGAAAATGCAAAGCCGCTACTGTGCGTTTTTGATGCTGATAATACCTGGCGGGCAGTTTGCAAGGGGAGATACGATAATCAACATTACACCTTTGATGCTGTGGGAATAAATGTTCTCTACATCATTGGCATACAAAACAAGACTCTTATTACCCCTGTTAATTATCCTTTTTATATAGACAAAAAAAAACAAATCCATCACTTCAAACCCCTTAAGTCAACTGTGAGTTCGCAATTACTGAGAAAATATGGCTTTAGCAGCCCCAAAAGTACCCGCAATATTGACTGGATTAAGAGTCTGAATGGTGGTGTTTTTCAAGGGGCCAACAATCCAGATTTTAGCGACGCGGTAACCCTGCACAGGATCTCTAATTTTAAAAGTACCCAGATAAATAAAGTCAAAATACTAAATAAAAAAAAGTTTAAATATGTTCGTTTTTATTCCAATGATAAGGAATCTTATCTGGCAAAATTATCATTTTATAGTAGCCAGGGCAAGGCTTTAAAAGGAGTTGTTTTTGAAAAAAACAATTCAGTTCTTAAATGGACCAAGGGGGCTTTTGATGAGAATCCCTTATCTTTTTCGGGAGGAAAACAAGTTTCTCTGGGACTCCAATTCAACACCCCTACCCCAATCCACTCCATTGAATTTCAGGTCAGAAATGATAACAATCATATCAATATTGGACATGAATACGAGCTTTTTTACTGGAACAAAAAATGGATATCACTGGGAAGAAAAACGGCCCGAGATACGGTCTTGCACTACCCCACTGCTGAGAATTCACTATTGTGGCTCAGAAATCGCACTGAGGGTAAAGAAGAGCATGTCTTTACAATGGATAAATACAAAAAGCAACAATGGCTAGGGTTTGATAATTTTTAAATCTGGTGCATCTCTTAGCTCAAAAGCCCTTATAGCCTATCAGTACAAAAATAATTGCGCTTTTAAAATTAAAAACATAAATAACCGGCCCGGATGATACATCAGCTTTATCAGGCTTTAGGCAAATCAATTAAACCATTTTTAAACACTTTATAAAATTTTAAAATGAAAAAAAGAATTTACTTGCTTTTTTTACTAGTATCGCTTCTGTCTTGTTCCAAGCCTTCAAGTCCCTTATTAAAAGCTCTAGAGCTGGCAGCTCATAACAGGCAGGAATTACAAAGAGTTTTAAACCACTACGGCCAAAATCCTTCTGACAGCCTAAAATATAAAGCTGCAGAGTTTCTAATTGAAAACATGCCCGGACACCACTCAGAGAGAAAAGTCAAGGGATTTGATAATGCGTTTGACAGCATAAGTAAATACCCAATGAATGATTATCGCAAGGCCGTTTTCAGAAACATCTTAGATTCAGTCTCCAAACAAACCGATATCAATCAAGCGCAACTGCTTCCCGACATTACTTCTATAAAGTCTCAATATTTAATCAATAATATTGATCTGGCTTTTAATGCGTGGAATACCATTCCAAAACAAAAAAGAGCTTCTTTTGATGATTTCTGCAACTTTATACTTCCTTATAAAAACAGTGACGAACCTATTGATCATAATGCAAGAAAAGAGTTGGCTTTAAAATATTCATGGGCCCGCAGGCTTCTCAACCAAGGAAAATCTCTTCGATTTGTAGTAGACTCCATAACACGTGAATTTGATTTTCAAATTATCATAGAAATGAGATCCTTTTACCCTCAAACCCTAAGTATAAAACAGATTGAAAAATCAAGATTTGGTTTGTGTGATGATGGTGTGAATTATTTTGTGAATGTATTTAGGTCCCTGGGTATTATAAGCGCGCGTGATATGACACCTCACTGGGGCAACCACCCCTCTTTGGGACATTCCTGGCTTTATGTGAAATACGGCCATGAAGAGTACTCCACAGATGTGGTAGGCAATATTGATTTAAAGAAAGAATATATAGACGAAAGCTTGCCTAAGGTGATGAGAAAAACATATAGCATGCAAGAGAACTATCTCTATGCGCCCAACTTAAAAGATGTTACCTCTAGCTATGTACCCACGCTAAACATTGCTATTGATAAACTTTTCTCAAGCTCATCTCACAGGCCTGTTTTATGTGTTTTTGATGTTAATGATCAATGGAAGGCGATTTCTTTTGGCCAGAACCACCATAGTAATTTTACTTTTAGTGATGTGGGCATTAATGTTCTTTATATGGCAGCGAGTCTTCAGAACAATACCGTAATTCCAATTAACTATCCTTTCTTTATTGATAAGTCAAAAAAAATTCACTTTTTCAAGCCCGATACATCAAGATTTAAATCCAGTGCCATACTTCGAAAATGTGGATTAAGCTCACCGAAAAACAGAAGAGTCATTGATTGGATAAAAAACCTCAATTACGGAGTTTTTCAAGGATCTGATACTAAAGATTTTAAAAACGCCGTTACACTGTACCCTGTATCAAATTTTAACAGCACCCATATGCAGACTGTAGAAGTAAAATCAGTTAAAAAATTCAAATATGTTCGCTTTTACTCCAATGATAAAGAAACATACCTAAGCCTGCTGGCCTTCTACAATGAAGATGGAAAACGTTTAGATGGAGAAGTTCTAAAGGTAAATAATAGGAAATTTAAATGGGAAAACGGAGCTTTTGATGATGATCCCCTATCGTTTTCCGGAGGTAAAGACTTCTCACTGGGATTACATTTCTCAAAGCCAGAATCAATAGGAAGCATTGTTTTTCAGGTAAGAAATGACAACAATCACATTAATACTGCAGAGCAATACGAATTATTCTACTGGCAGAAAGGTTGGAAAACCCTGGGTAAGCAGACTGCAAAAGACACTATATTACATTATAACACACCTAAAAACAGCCTTTTATGGTTGAAAAATTATAGCACCGGTAAAGAAGAACATATTTTTTACATCGATAAACAACACAAGCAAAGATGGTTAGGATTTGATAATTTTTAAAGTATTTAGCGTAATATCAAATAATAACAATTGAAAATATTATACTCAAAAATTGCACTTAATCCAATCTTTTTTCAAACAGGTATTTATACCTATATGGAGTTTCTATATAGTTGTATTTTTGAGATGCGAAATTTTTCATTTTCTATTTTTAACTTTCTAATATTTTTATGCAGCATACTGCGAGTTGCTCTTTTTTTACTTTCATAATCCCTGGTACATCTTTGCAGTTCAGCAAGTAGTAACTTAAAATTGTTATACAATAGGGTAAGTTCTGCCATATCAGTTCGTATTTTGGCATCTTCTTCAGATTCTGTTTTGGCAATAATTAGTGAGATATTTTCATATTTCTGAAAAATATCTAACAAATTTAAATGTTCTCTCTTATCAATTCCCTGCATAGTTAAGTTTCTCAAATATTTTATAAAAATCAGCATTACCGAGTAAAGGGTAATAAAGGATCTACATCTGTATAAATTGTAGAAAGAGGCAATGAGCGCAATGTGGCCGTCTTGATTTTACTTGTATTTCCAGATATGGCATTTAATGCCTGGTTTAACAAAACTTCTGAAGTACTCCCTAAGGGAAACACTTCTGGCTGTTGCAATTCATTTGCGGCCATTACCGGATTTATTCCTTTGGAGTAATTACCTTGATGCCTGGCATTAAACAATTTATAGATGGACAGATACAATACCCAACCTCTTTTTCCCGAAATCCGATCATCTTCTATAGGAAAACCCGCAAGGTCTTTACCAAAGGTTTTCTCCCCTATTGTAATTACATCCATATAAGGCTTTAAGTTGTTGATAATAAGCTCAGATGCTGATGCTGTATGGTTTCCACAAAGCACATATATTCTGTCAATAGAAGGATGTGCATTGCGCAATGCCTCAAAACTTACTTTAGACTCATTGCTTTGTAAGGCTTGTAAAAAAGACTGATCCACATTGCCTCCGTTGGCATTTGCTTCAAATTTTATAAACAAATTATTGGACTGGATATTTGGCGCCACAATAATACTTAATGCTGTTGCAGATGAGATATCTCCCCCTCCATTATATCTTAAATCCAAGATAAGTTCTGTAATGGATTTACTTTTTAATTCCTGTAATATTTGTAAAAACAATTGGGCCTGACCCACATCAAAATGCGGAATTTCGATATAGCCTACCTTAGTGTTTTTTTCCTCGATTACCTTATAATTTATGGGTTGTCCAAAAGTATATCCCTGCAACAAGGAGATTTCTTTTGAACCTGAAAAACCTGATTGCGCTGAATAAGAAACAATTTCTAAATCTAAATTAGATGAAGCTATTATACTCTTATAAAGATTATTATAATTGGCAAGATTCAATTGGGAACCATTAATTTTTGTGATTAATTGTCCTCTTGATAAGCCGTTATTTTTTGCTGGAGAATCATGTAACACATATAGAATCACGCCATAAAACTTGCCCTGAAATTCAATAAAAGAAAGATCAAATCCGTATTTTGATCTGATGCTTTGCGGTGCTGTTTGGGGTAATTCAGGATGAAGCGCATAGGAATAAATATCATCTTTTTGCAATAACCTGCTAAAATATTCTTTTGAATTTAAAGATAAATCTCCCTTATCAGGCATTGTTTCATTCCATTTATAATATTTTTTCATTTGCTTATAGATCCAATCGTTTGTGTATTTATTGGAACCTTCCTCATAAACTTCCGGTTTATTATCGTCTTCACAGGAAATTATTAAAAGGCTGAAAAAAAGAAAAAAAAAGATTCTGATAAGAGAAGAATATTTCATTTTAAATCTTTAAAATTAACGCGCAAAAACTCTTAAAACAATTCGACTAGAAATCAAAAAAATCCACCAAATTCAAGGTTGCATCTATACCTGAAAATTGACCATTATCTGCCTTTTTTTCATCCAGTACAATCAATCTTGATTTGTCTTGGGTCATTAATATAACAACAAAAACTTGCTTTCCGGCTATGTAAGATTCTGTTGTACCCTGTTTTACCAATTCCATTTTAATAATGGGAGGCAACGAAGCAGGAAATTCAACAAAACTGCTAAATTGCTCTTTTCCGATGTTTTTTGCTATACCTACTCTCTGGCCGTCTAATTTTCGTATAATTCCGTCCAAATTTCCTTTATATCCAGAGTTGGAGTACTTATTTAATGTTGGGAAAATAAATTTGAATCCGGTATTTCCACTCTTTGTTAATACTCCGGGTTTTGTAGATAACACCTTATCAACCCATAAATCTTTTTTGTGATAAAACGAAATTGTATCGATGCTTTTACCTCCTGTTATGTGGTAGGAATGCAAAATTTCTTTACTTCTTTTATTTGTAATTACAACATTTTTGGGCTGGTTTTCATAGATCACAAAATCGTAATCTTTGACAATATTTTTAACAAATGCATTCTTATTTCCAATTTTTACGACTTTGCCATTAACAGCAATCTGAATAGAATCCGCCCGTGCATTGTAACCTCTAATAACCAACTTACCGGGTTTTTGCTCTTGGTAATAAGGAACCAATTCGTCATTTGCGCAAGACCCTAAAAAGAGAATTGCCATTAAAGAAAAAAGTGCTTTTACAATCTTATTTTTCATTTTATATATGTAATTAGCTACTGTTTTTTGCTCTTTGGCATAAACAATTACTGATTTATTTTTAGTTTTTGATAAATTTTATTTTTTTTGAAAAGGCGGTATTTGTTTTAGTTTAACTTAGGTGCTTTTTTCGAAACATTCTCTAAAAGCCCTTGGGCAGTGATCCATATTTTATCAATTTCATAGCCAACAAAACTTGTATTTTCATTTAAGAGCGAAATATAAACATTATGATTGCCTTTAAATTGTGAAATATCTAATGCATAATCTTTGAACTCTGCATCGAGCATTGTTTCTCGTTTTAAATGTATTGTAGACAAAAGTTTAAAAGTTGCCCGATCCGGTGATGTTGACCCATATACTAATAAATCATGCGGGCCATCATAAATAGAAGTTTGCGCATTAATAATTAATTCTATTTTTCCTGAGTAATACGACAAATCAATTGGTGCTGTTATAGCCCAGTTCTCTTCAATATTTTCAAGTGGCGCTCCAGTGCTTAGATCAACATTATAAGTCCCTAATATATTAACAGTTCCATTTACAATTGCTCCGGACTGATCAACCTGAATGTTTTTTCGGGCAGTCCAGTTGCTGTTATTTCCGTCTTTATCGAGCAAACCCCAATCAGATACATCACCATCTTCAAAATTATCTTCCCATATTGTAAAACTACCTTGTACCGGTTCTTCAGGAGACTCAGGTTCAGGATCTACCACCACTGGAGGCGAAGAATTAATGGGATCATCATTTTGGCAAGAACTCACAAACAGAGCTATAATGGCAAATAAAAAAAAGTTTTTCATATTTTCTTTGTAAAAAGCATGGGCAGAATTTCTACCCATGCTGAATTAAATATTTGTTAACCTAAAAGTATTAGAAGTTTGTAAACTTTGTCCAAGTGTTAGTCCAGTTAGCTTCTGTTTTGAAAGCTCCTGTAGCACCTGTAAAGTTTAATGCACCATTGTTGAAGAATGGTTGTGAAAGCGCCCAACTTGTAGCTGGATTTACTGTTGAAGTTGTGTTACCAAGACCTAAACTTGTTGTTGCAGGCAATACTGGATTAACAAATCCGTGAATAGATAATCCTGACCAAGTAGATGCAGATGGCAATGAAGGAGACTCCCAGTTGATTCCTCTGTTATACCCTGTAACGGTAACGTTATTAAGACTGATTTGTCCTAATCTACGAACGTGGATTGCATTTTCATATAAATTAGCAACAGTAGGAGAGCTAACACCTACGATAGACAATTGAGAAATAACAGGACGAGTAATTAAAGCTGTTGCAGTACCTGTCGCGTTGTTATCTAATTCAATACCGTTAGAATCCGGGTTTCCACCACTTAAACTGTGAGTAGAATTACTATCAGCAATTGCAATAGCTTTTGTAATTGTTCCTGTATAACCAAAATCAAAATCAAAATTGTCATCATCCGGAGCAAAAGAAACTAAATGCGAAGCATTTACTGTTCCTCCAAAAAACTCAAATGAGTCATCTCTTCCGTATGATACCTGAACGTGGTCAACAACTGTACCTGAACCAACACCACCAAAAGTTAATCCGTTGATTTCTACATCAGGTGAAGTAACCAAAATACGTCCTGCAAATTCGATACGAACATAATTTAAAGCTCCACCATTATGAGCATTGTTAGATCCTCCGTAATAAAAATCAGAAACATTAGGCTGATCTCCCAATCCTTCGATAATGTTAGTAATTGATCCGTTATTTACCTGAGCATCACCCAAGATAACTACACCTCCAAAATCTCCTGGAGTAGCTGTTGTAGCAGCACCATCTAATAAATTGTAACTTGTAAAAATAACCGGCGCAGTTGCAGTTCCCTGGGCATTAATTTTACCAGTTTTAGTAATTACAAGAACTCCTGTCGCAACTCCCGCTGCTAAAGGTTTAGCTTTAATAAATGTACCTGCCTGAATGGTTAATGTAGCACCAGATTTTACACGTACAACTCCATTAATTTCCCAAACTCTGTCGCTGGTCCAAGTTGTGTTTGTTGTAATATCACCACTTACAGTTTGTACTGCTGCAGGATATCCTGTGTAGTCAGCACCAGAGGCTTTCATAGAAAAAGAAGAATCAGCAGATGAATCATCATTTTGGCAAGAGCTCACAGCCAGAGCAATCATTGCACATAGAAAAATTTTTTTCATAATAATTTAATTAATGCTATATTTGCTGCTATTACAAACTAGGCCTTTGGAGAGAGCAGCAAAATATCTTTCCTTAGGTCTTTCTCTTTTTGGTAAAGATCTTTTCTGTAAACCATCCCGCTTTACCATCGGGGTTTACACCTGCAATTCCATCTTTTACTCACAGGTTTTTTTTAACGCAGTAAAAGGTTCGCTTTCCATTCTTTTTAAAATTCTTATCTAAAAAAAGAATATCTCATTTGGTCATAATTTTAAAAGAACATCTTAAAGTATTTTTTTACATTTTTGTTTAATGCACTAAACAAAAAAAGAAATCTAATACTTAGAACTACTTACATTAGATTTTGAAAAATCAAAATATCACATCTTTTTTTATTGTTAACGGTTTCTTAATACAGGTCTTCATTTGAGTTAAAGTTTTGCTGAAATTTTAGATTTTAAGAATCTTTAACCTTAAAATGAATAATTAAGCGATAAACTAAAAGTCCTGCCATTTTTAGCTTTAAATATTTCCTGATCAAGGTCCTGATCGTATTTATCAGTAGCATGAGCTCCAAGGCTATATCTCTCTCTTGGATTAGATCCTGGGGGAACATCCTCAATTTTACTGTAACTATTGGCGTTGTTATAGGTTTCTATACCTACATCAAACATGTTTTTCAGGCTGCATTTTACTTCCAGATTTTTTTCTTTAAAAAATTTGTAGCTTACCTGGGCATCTGTTATTGCGTAAGGTTTACGAATTTCCTCAGCGCCATAATCAAACCCTACAAGTATGTATTGATCACCAACGCCAGTGTTTCTAAGACTAAAGCCCAAGCGATCCCCCACGTAGTCCAGACCAAAATTATAGCTGTAGGGCGATTGCCCATACAAAGGTCTATTGGCCTGATAAAGCCCCCCTGTTGCGTCTATACGTTCATATGATATTACCTTTGTAGAATTTACAGTAGCGTTTGCGTAAATAAAAAGATCTTTTAGAGTTTCTCCTTCTCCTAAAAAAGAAAGACTTTTATAAAATTCTAATTCAAAACCCCAAAGTTTAGCATTATAAGAATTTATATTGTAGACATTCATCTCATTAGATGTATTTAGAGCGCCAACACTTTCAATAGGATCGTCTATATTTTTATGATAGACCCCAAAGGACAAAATTTCGCCACCCGATGGAAACCATTCCAATTTAAAATCATAATTATTGGCTACACTCGAAACGATTCCACCTGTATAATTATATATAAAATAAGAGCGAATGGGGTCAAAATATGGAATATTCAAGCGTTCTGCAAATTGAGGACGTAAAACCGATTTGTTATAGCCTAAACGTATATTCATTTTGTTGGTAGGACTAATGATTAAACTCGCTGAGGGTAGAAATTGCCATAGCTTATCATCTTTTTGTTCCTGATTAAAATTACCCGCATCTATAGATTGACTCTCAATTTGTGTGTAGAGATAACTCTCTGCTCTTACTCCCCAAACCAATCTTAGAAAACGTCCCATTTTATTGTCCAGCATTAAAAATGGCGAATGCACTTTTATATCTCCAACATACTGCTTGCCATATTTAAAACCTCCAAACCAGCCATAACCCCCATAGTAGTAATTTGATCCGTCTAAAAATTTTGATAATGGTTCATAAATAAATTCCCGGTCAGATGCCCGACCAAAGGTTTCTAATTTGACTGATACCTGCTCGTTGGTTGCTTTTTTATAGGTACCGAAATAACCTGCTTTGATATCGTTTGTAAAAGTATCACCAAAATTAAAGGAGTACTTAAAATTAATAGCCACATTATAATCAATCTCATCATTTTTAAAATTACTTCTTTTAATATTCTGACCCTGATTATAAACATCATAATAAACTAGTTCATCGTCTCCAACTTTTCTTCTATTAACATTTAGAAATGTTGCATCTTTGGTATCTTTTGTAACATTTCCGTAAGCGCCATACCAATTGATTTCAAGTTTTTCAAATTGATGATTTCCTTCTATTTTATTTTGAATAAAAGTCGTGTAAACCGGATAATTAGTCTCAGCTGTTCTGGCCAGTAAGCTCCCATTTAATATCTCAACAGTCGCATCTCCGTTATCCCAGCCTGTAATTTGCGTCAATTGATTGTTATAGATATGCATGACTGTATTGCGGCTGGTAATTTTATGGTTACCAAGCTGAATTGCGGCATTAAACATCCCCCCTAAAGTTGAATTATAATTATAATTGGCTCCAGAATTATTAAATCCATATTTTGCAAAAGTGGAATATGGCGCTGTTTCGTTTTCAGCTGAAAACTCCGAATTACTTTTATATTTACCTCTCTGGGTGTGTTCTATATCTAATTTTTCTTGTGTATTTTTAAAAATTAAAGATCCTACAAATCCCCATTTGTTATTGTCTCTTAATTTATAAGCCCGCCCTATACCAAATTGAAGGGTGGTTCCTGGTGCACCATAGGTTGTATAAGTGGTAAAATTATCCTGGGTAAATTGCTTTGACTCACCAATAGAAATATTTGGGTCTGCCGCATCACTTTTGACATTTTGCGCTGTAAGATTCTCAGCACTGGGAAAATTACGTCTGCCATCATCAAAACCAAGATAATCATAATCACCTTGCTGCTTTGTAAGGCGCTCTTTAAATGCGCTTCTGCTATTATAAGAAGTGCTTATAGAGAAATTGGTAAAGTTCTCTTTTGGAATGTCTTTGGTTTTAACCTCTACATATCCTCCGGCAAAATTGGCGTACATATCCGGAGTTGCAGATTTGCTCACTACAATACTCTCAACAATGGAAGTAGGAATAATATCAAAAGAAAAATTTTGCTGATACGCGTCCGTACTTGGCAAGGCAATTGCGTCCATAACAGCCTGATTCCATCTTTCTCCCATAGAGCGTACCACAACATATTTATCGCCAACTGTGGTCACTCCTGTAATACGTTTTAAAGAACTCGCCACATCCCTGTCCGGGGTTCTGGCAATTTGCTCTGAAGAGATTCCATCAGAGAATTGTGCTGCCTTTTTTTGCTGTAAAAGCATTCCTTCAACAGAGGCCGTAGCTTTTTTATAATCCTGAATAATGATTACTTCATTGAGCGATTGCGCATCTTCTTTTAAAGAAACTACAAGGGGAGTTTCGCCGCCTTCCAGCACTTTAACGCCCGTAATTTTTTGTGTTTGAAAAGAAATAGCGCTAATCTCAATGGTATATTCCCCTGGTTCTAACTCTAAAATATAATTGCCATCAATGTCTGATTGCGCGCCCATGGCCAGTTCTGTCACTTTTATGTTTACCCCGGGTAAGGAAAGCCCGTTGACATCTACAACTTTACCGGTAATTTTTCCCTTCTTTTTTTTTTTCTCGCCCTCTTTACTATTTACGGCTATATTATTTTCATTTCGTCTGAAATTTAAATTGGTCAGATTTTGTAAATCCCTTAAAATTTCATCTATCGAAACATTATCTTTTTTTAAGGTAATTAAAGGTAGGGTCAGATCTAAATCTTTTTGATAAACAAATTGATAAGGCGTGCGGGATTTTAAATTATCAATAACTTTTTGAGGTGGAGCATTTTTAAAATCCACCGACACGGTTCCGCTTTGTGCATAAATTGTATTGGTTCTAAGGAAGACCCCGAGAAATAAAATCCATAAGGCAATGGCAAATCGCCTGGAAAATTCATTGTTCATAATTGATAATTGTTAGTTTATAGAATTAATTTTAATATGATATTTTGGGTTAATATTTTTAGCATAATCCAGAGCCTGCCTGACAACTGGCATTAAATCTTTTTTTTAAGATTTAATGCAGTGGCAATTCATTAATCAAAATGTTTTGATCGTATTACCTACTAATGAGATAGGTATTATTTCCTGTAGATTGGATTCTGATTTCCAGAGCAAAAGCAATACTTTGAAGCATTTGGTAAAAACCTTGTCTGGTATCAAGAGTTCCTTGTATTTTGAGATTTTTTAAATCGTTATCTAAATAGGTCATCGAGAATTGATGATCTGCTTTTAGTTTTTCAAGAACCTCCTCTAAGGTTAATCCCTCAACATAGATTAAAACTTTTTTCCATTCAGGTTCTAATACAAGGGATTTTTCTTTATTTAATATAGAAGTTGCTACTTCATAAATTGCTTTATCTCCTCTTTGCAGTAATACTGTATTTTGCGCGCTTTCAACTCTTACTTTACCGGTTCTCACGTTTACCTCAGGCTTATTATTATCGTAAGCTTTAACAGTAAAAGAAGTTCCCAAAACAGTGGTTTTTATAGCCCCCGAGCGAATCACAAAGGGATGTGAAACATCACGCTTTACTTCAAAGAAAGCTTCTCCTTTAAGTGTAACTGTTCTTTCTTTTCCCGAAAAACTTTTAGGATATTCAATTTTAGAATTTTCGTTTAACCAAACTCTGGTTCCATCGGGTAAATTTAAAAGTCGGATATCTTGATTAAATGTTACAGTGGAAGTAATCTCGGGTTTAGAAACACCAGACTGAATAAAAGCCTGATAGCAACTTAAAGAGAGAATAATTACAGCGCTTGCCGCAGCGCTCCAGTTATAAAAGTTTTTATACCTATCAATTGTTGTTTTGCGTATCGTATTCCACATACGCATTGCACTTTCATTTGGCAACATACCTCTACTCGGTATCGCATCCCACTCTTCTTTTAATTTTCTGGATTTCATTAAATAGCATTTAGTATTTGGAAAATTATACACGAATCTGCTGGATTCAACTATATTAGATTTCCAATGATTTAAATATCACGGGCAGTTATCACTATTAATGTTTTCTTAATCTAAAAGACCAATTGCTTAACTTTGATCTGAGTGAAAAAAAAAGAATTTTAGTGGTTTTCAGAAAGAATGAGCCCAATACCATTTCTTTTAAAAGCAAAAAGCAGAGTTGTTTTTCTAAGATATAAATTCAGCCTGACTTACAAAGAACAAAGCAAACCAATAAAGCTCATGATTTTGCACCGAGTTTTTTTTAAGAAACTGTAAGGTTTTAGAAATTTGGTTGGCCACAGCACTTGGTGACATATCCATCTCTGCAGCTATCTCTTTGTAACTGCGGTCTTCAAACTTATGGAGATTGAAAATTTTTCTTCTCTTTGCAGGTATTTTATTGAGCAGGTATTCTATTTTCTCCAATTTAACACTTATATCCTCATCTACTTCCTGGACATAATCCAGTTCCTTTATCAACTGGTCGTTTTCTAGGGAAAAAATTCTGTTTTGCTTTTTATACCATTTTGAGATTTCCTGTTTTGAACTTTTAAACAATATCGCTTCCAGTTCTACATTTGGATCTAATTTTGCACGGTATTTCCAAAGATGAATAAATACATTTTGAGTCACATCTTCTGAATCTGCCAGTTGCGCTGTATATTTTTTTACAAAACAAAATACTTTAAAATGATACATATCGTAGATTTCCTTAAAACAAGAATCATCTCCGGCACGTAACCTTATTACCAAATTAGAGCTCATATTGTAGTTTTAAATTGTTAAAGAAGACCCTTACAAAAGTATAATAAACCAGTAGTGATATTTTTTGCTATTGGGTCATTTAATAATTTATTAATATTGCAATATGTTTTTTGATTTTAAGCTCTTTACATATATCCCTGAGCATCGGTTTTGGTTAATTTAAAAAAAGTAAAATTGGATAAAATAATGAAAATGACCAGTCTAATAAACCTATATTGAAATACAATAAACCCTATCTCCTATCAAATGATTTTTATAAATTTGATTCAACCACTGCATTAATGTGTTTTAAAAAAAGATGTTATTACTGTTTAATAAAATTCTTCATTCTTTAAAAAAAAAGGATAAGTTTGTTTGTTTTGTTTCGTATTATTTTGTTGAGATTTGTATCTTAATTGTACCTCGACATCTGTAAACCTCAGTAAATACCGGAATGTTAATTTCTGTATTGAAAATTTGTCTAATAAAGCATTTGATTCTTCAGCTATTATAAGCTTATTAGACTCAATACTTAAACCAGAAATGCCAATTGATTATCTGCCTAAACAATTGAAAAAGAAAAGGCAAAATCGAAAAAAAAATTAATCTTCTTTAATTTCTTTTGTATTACTATTTTTTAAGAAATATACTGCAAAATAAATTTTGATCCTTTATATATTATCCTAAAGATTTATCCTCTTTGCAATATCTATAATTTATTAAATTTAGTATTATGATATTTTTTTTAAATTCTAGCGATTATTAAAAGTTTAATTATAAATAAAAACTATTTTATTTGTAATAAAAAGATTGTTTATATATTTGTTTTTACGCTGAAAAACTATATCAATAATTTATCTTTTTGGCTACATATTCACCAGTGCATCGGATACAAACAGTATCTAAAAACTAAATTAATCACCTATTATGAGAACACTTACATTACAATTTTTATATGGTCAAGAATTCTGGGACAAACTTGAAGAACTTTTAAAAAATGCTGAAGAAAGAGTCTTTCTTATGAGTGCTTATATTGGAGAAAAGTCATTTAATAAATTCACTAAGTTAATACCTGAACATGTTTTCACTTTAACAATTTGTAGAAGTGATAGCTCCCATAAACCAAAAGATGCCTTAGTTGTTAGTGATGAAACATTTCATGGAAAATTATATATGATAGATAATTCTGTTATTATTGGTTCGCAAAATCTTTACGAACCAAAAGTAATAAGAGATGCGGAGTTTAGTACATTAATAACAACAGATGAATTCAACTCTAGCTTAATATTGTATCAAGCACTTTTAAAATTAATAGAAAAAGAAGGTATATCTGCCGAACCTGTTAACTCAAATTTTATAGAACTGTACGAAAATGGCTGTCCCTTTTGCGGGAATTCTTCTGTACCAGATCCAATCTCTTTGCATACTTGTCCTGGATACGGTGGAAACTATGTTTCTGATGAAGACTGCGAAAGTTACGATGGAGATGGGTTTTGCAAATATTGTTCTGAAGATTTAATAAGCCTAATTGGAGATGCTATGTGTTGTGATGATAGCGGATGCGGTCTTGGAATTTCTTTAACAAATTATCATCTACTCTTTCATGCAATAAATCCAGTTAACAAGGATGAGTTAGAACTTGCAAAAGAATACCTTAAGCTTTTCAATTTTTTTCAAAATCAAGGTAAGGATGCCGTAGAAATATTCAATGCTTTAGGATTTGCAGGAGATGTTTATAAAACAACGCTCGAAAGAAAAGAACATTCATTGGTAAATTTAGAAGTTGTCGAAAACATTTCAAAGAGGTTAAATGAATGTGAAAAAAGTAAAAAATAAATCTTCCGCAAAGTTTTTTGAGCAATTGGAATTTAGAGAAAAAACCCAACTTCTATTTGTGTTTTGTTGGCTTATTGAATAATCAAACGATAGAAACAAAAATCCTGGCTTCTACAAAGTGTGGAATGTTACTTATAATATTTTAATTACGTCAATGGAAATTTATAATATAAACGGAATTCTCGAAAATCTTACACGTGAAGAAACAGTAAACAAAAATGGATTCTATGTAGTTCAAAATACTATTGGAAATTTTACTTATCTTGGTTTTGAAAAAATTCATGAAATTGAATCATTATCTATTGAACTAAGAAATTTACTTGCGATCAAAATGTTTGGATCAATATCTGAATATCATCGCATACTTGAGCATCCGATTTATCCCTTAGTTGCGCAAGCCGGTATAGATGCAGAAATTAGAGTGTCAAAGGTTGATTTTGAAAAATTCGTTAACGAATATGAAGATAAGCAAACCATATTCAGAATGCTGTACTTTTTTGATATTGATAACTTAATTGGTACTTTACAAAATAGTGTTCTCGAAACCCATTATGCAGTTGGCGAATTTTATAAGCAGCTTAATGTAAATAACTTTCTAATAAATGAAGATGTATTAATTATTGATGATGGTATTCAATATGCTGCTGGTGGAATTGTGGTAAATATTACCTCATTAGTAAACAGAATTTTTATTTGCCTTTATAGTATTTTAGATTTCATAACTAAAATCGTTCATGAAGTAGAGCAGCTTCAATTAGAGTTTGATTCATATCCTAAATTAAGATCAAAGGATACTTTGTTTGGTTATGCAAAAAAAACTAAATTCAATGAAATGAAAAACACACTTTTTGAAAAAACTGATTATCGAAAAATGATCGAATATTTGAGAAATGAAATTATACATAATGCTTCAATCGATAACATTCCTAAAGTTTATCAAAAAATGGAAAATAAAAAAATTGTAGAGAAATTTATTCTTTTACCTGATTTTACTGATGGCATTATTAATTCGTACAAAAATCGAAAAAGATTTTTTGATAATGATACAAAGTTAAATGAAATCTTACCTGATTTAATAAATGACTATTTTACAAGATTAAGTTTTACATTACAACAAGTCAATGAATATTGCAGATAATTGGCGGTTAAAAGATTGCAGATTTTGTTAGGAAATCTTGTTTTCATTCTGAAAGAAATTTTATCCTTAAAAAAATACTTGATTCTGAACTTAGCGCTGTTGTCATGCTTTGGAACATCGTCGACAAGCTTAAAAAACCTTAAATTAATTATGTCAAGAGATGATTTCAAAAAAGTAACCACTGATGTTCTTCCAAAAAGAGTTGGATATTTATGCTCAAATCCTGATTGTAGAAAATCAACAATTGGAGCAAATGATGTTCCTGACAAATCAACTTCAATAGGAATAGCTGCCCATATAACTGCAGCTTCACCTGGAGGTCCTAGATTTGATGAGACTTTAACAACTGAACAAAGAACTCACATTGACAACGGGATTTGGCTTTGCAGTAATTGTGCTACTTTGATTGACAAAGATGAAAAAAAATATTCCATCAAATTATTGAATGATTGGAAACTTCAGGCTGAACAAGAGAGCATAAAAAAATTAAAAGGAGATTTGCATGTTAAAAAAGCTGAAGCCCCTTTTCTTGAAGCTGACTTAATTTGGACAAATGGAGGGCGATACAATCAAGGGTACAGCGTCAATAACCCAAAACAAGAAATTGATGGAAGAACGGTTTATGACGTGAGTAATCATCCACTAATTTATTGGGAAATTGAATGGAAATTCAATTTTATCATTTACAACAATTCGAGTTTCCCTGCCATTAATGTCAGTGTTGAAAGTATTGGAAACGAGCATTTCACTTACATAGACAAACTAAACAAAGTAAATAATATTCCTTCTCTTCAGAATATTGATTTAATTGCAAAATATTCTCTATTCATGGAAGGGACAGGAGCGGAAGCAGATGAAATAATGAAGCATAGAATACCAGAAAAATTTAATGCCTTAGTTTTAAGATTAAATTATCTTGACCAAAATAGAGAGGAACATATTACACTTTTAAAATTTGTAGACGGAGAGTTAATAAACGAAAAATTAAACCACTAAAAGCCATTTGGCAAGATTACTAATTTTCGTGGTAAAATCACTTTTACGTTTTACCATAAATAAATTAATTATTGTTCTGCCTTTTCCGCAATCAACAAAAAATAGAACTTTAGTATACTATTAAAAAAATTTGTAAATGAAACAACTCAACGATATCGTCGATTATTATCTTAAAAATAATTCCAATTACGCTATAATGATAACTGGCGAATGGGGTATAGGAAAAACATTCTATTTTAAAAAAACTTTAACGAAACAAATTGCATCCACACCTACTTTTAAAAATGCCTCCAAAAATTATAAACCTATAATTATTTCCCTATTTGGATTGTCTACAATTGAAGAAATTCAAACAGAGATATTCCTTTCAATTTTTCCTATGCTTAAAAACAAGACTGTTAAACTTGGCGCTAGTATCGGGAAATCGCTAGTGAAAGGCATGCTTAAATTAAAAGGTTTGGATGAATACGGGCAAATTCTATCTGAAACAGAGACAAGTAAAAATGACTGGATTAACTTTAATGAAATTGTACTTTGTTTTGACGATTTCGAACGGCTTAGCAAAAATCTAAGTATTGAGGAACTAGTGGGGTTTATAAACTCGCTGGTAGAAAACGAAAGTATTAAAGTGATTATACTTGCAAATGAAAATAAAATTTCTAAAGAAAATTATCACGCTTTAAAAGAAAAAGTTATTGGCAACAGTATTGAGTTCATTCAAGATATGAACAGTGCTTACGACGGACTTATTAATGATAAATTTTCAGATTTTCCAACCTACATCAAATTTTTAAAAACTCATAAATCATTCATTCTCGACATATTTAGTCGTGGATCAGTTAATTTGAGAATTTTAGGCTTTATACTCGATTACTTTCATACTATTTTTTCATCTTACGTTACTGGTCTTTCCAAAAATGATATACTCAAAAAATATGAAACAGAAGTATTTTCAAAACTTCTAAAATTTTCTATTTCTATTGGCTGCCTGTATAAATTAGGTACCATAAGTTTCAAACGTAGGGAAAATCTGGAGGAATTTGACTTTTTTAATCTTGAGGACTTCTTATATGATGGGAAAGGAACTGCAAAAACACAGACAGAAGAAGAAAAAAGTGTTCGTGAAATTTTTTTGGAAAAATACTATAAAGACGATATTTATAACTTTTTTCCTTCGGTTTATGATTTCATTACAGGAGGTTCCATATTCAATCCTCAAGATTTAATTTTAGAATTAAAGTCACATTTTCATATTCAGGAAAATAACATTCTCCCTGCTTATGATATTTTTAATAAGTTAAATTACCCTGCCGTCTTTTCATTGAAAGATGGAGAGTACAATATGTTGACAAGACAAATGCTGGTATACTCAGATCAGGGAATGTATGAGCCACAAAGTTGTTTGACTATTTTTTATTTTGCAAGCCGCTTTGATAATCCCCTGAATTTAAATCTAGAAAAATTAGAAAAAAGAATTATTAAAGGTCTACACAAAGGCGCAGCCAATTTTAATTATGCACCTTCATTGGATTTACATCTAAATGTTGAAGATTCGTCCAGCAATAAAATGCATCTAGAAAACATTAAAAAAATTGCCCTTGAAATTAATGAATCTCTGATTCAAGAAATCAATAATGAAAAGTATCGGGAAATTGAAAATTTATATAAAACAGATACTGAACAATTTATATTGAAATTAATCGATAAAGAAGATCATTATAGGCATGAGCCTGTTTTTGAAAATTTCAGTGTTAGAAATTTTTATTCCATCTTTATAAATTCAAGCGGAGAAATAAAAATGAAGATTGTCGGGTTATTTCGACAGCGATATCCTGAATACGTTTACACTGGTTTATTACCTGAACTAAAATTTATTGAGGCCCTGACTCAAAAAATAGAAAGAAAGATTAAAACATTGCCGAGTAAAGGAATTACATCATTTATTTATAGAGACTTTTTGAAAACTCTAAAACAATCAATTATGAGATTAAAAAGGCAAAACGACAACAATCAGGAGTTTTGAAATATTATTTGATAGAATAGTCACTTGGGTATTCCGGAGCAAACTTTCACCGGAATAATCAGTCATTTTATAAATTTGGAATCTCAATAGGTTAGTTCTGGAATAAAAATTTCAAACTTATTAAAATCGCTAAACGCTATTTACTACTATTCAATACATTACTAAATTTAAAGTAAATTGATATGGCAAAAAAAATATACTACAGTAAACCATTAAAATATTTTTGGCATCATTTCTATGGAACTCAGAAAAAATATACCCCTGATTTTACCAATGATCAAATATTTACGTTACTTCGTAATAATATTATAGGTGCTCCCATGGGAGTCTCCGAAAGTCCCGAGTCTAGAGGGCTGATAATATCTGGACTGGAATTATGGAGAGACGATTACAAAGGTGAGCTTTTGCATATTTTCTTTATGGATAGGCAATTGCGGGATTTTCTTGAAAAAACCCCTTTATCGGATATAGACGGCATTAAAAAATTCCTCTATGAAAACGGACAGAACAGAGAAGTTCTTCATTTGTATTCAAATGAAAAACATGAGAATGTGGTATATAAATTTGCCCTCCATTTACCTTATGAAGCAGATGGCTATGCTTTTTCTTTAAGCATTGAAAATGATGGAAGTGTGGATCTATATTTTGCACTAGGGGAAAATTGCGGTCGAATGTCTGATAGATTCTACGCAGATGTGATTAAGAAAAATGATGCTGTTTCACTTACTCAATCAAAAATGTTTTGCCTTGCAATTAATACAATTGCCTACATGAAGTGTTTCCCTGATTGCGTAGCTGAGGGAGTTCCAAATAACTTAGTAGAAAGAAACGAAAATAAGTCAGCAAAAAACTTTACTTTTCAATCATCTGAGAAGATTAAAGAAAATGCAAATTCACAGTTGTCAAAAATACCGCATTTCAGAAAAGGACATTTTAGGATATTTCACTCCGATTATTTTGCTAACAAACAAGGACAGGTTATTTTCGTGCACGAAACTATGGTTAAAGGAAAAGCAAAAACAGTTTCCACATCGGACGAAATAGAAAAATTCACAGATAACCCCGAATAAAATTAAATTTAATTGTTCAGTAATTACAGCTTCAAGCAGCATAATTTTTACATCAGACAGACTTAGGTTTTACTCCAAAAATACCCATTTATAATAAAAAGACACAGCGTTCATTCAGGCAACGACAAAATTATGTGGAAAAAATACGAAACTAAACTATTTGATTTTTTTAAACAGACTTATCCAGAATGCGAAATTGAGTTTGACGATTCTATTTTTGGAATTTACAGTAAGATTGAAAGACAAATTGATTTTGCTATTAGAGGAAACTTGGCTGGCAAAAGAATTTTAGGAATAGTAGATTGTATATATTACAGCAAAAAAATTGACATAAAAACAGTCGAAAGTTTTATCGGAATAATGCAGGATGTAAATGCTAATTTTGCTTTAATGATCACAAATCGCGGATATTCCCAAGCAGCAAAAAACAGGGTGAAATATTCCAATTTGAAACTTGATATTTTGCAGTTCAATGAACTAAATGAAATTGAACCAACTGTTGACTATTTTTTTAATCAAAATATAAAAGGATTAGAGCTTTCAAAATCGGAATTTTATCGAAGAAACAGACAAAACACAGCATATTTTGATAAAAAAAATCTGATTATAAAAAACGTATAATCTGCTTCAAAGAAGAATATGCAAATACCGAATATAACGCTCTAAAAAAACTTCTTGAAAATTCTGTGCGAGCTTTACGTGATTTTGAACAGCTTGATCAAATATCCCTCTCCATACCATCATATAAAAATGATGAATCAACAAATTTTATTGATAAAAAGATTCTGTATTCCTGTCAAATAAAAAGATATGAAATCGAGAAATTCCTAAATACAAACATCAGTTCATTAAGAGATGAAATTATTAACTGGCGAAAAGATTTTTTAGAAAATATAACAAAAGAAATGGTTCGAAATTTTGCAACGACATTTGTAAAAGAAAAAGAATATAATCATTATGATGACATTTCGTGCGGCTAACCAATGACGTATAGTCTTATCAAAAAACAGAATAATTCCATAACCACTAGATTATCACCTGAAATGGAAAACATTTTCGAAAATTACTTCGCAATATTTTTATATATCAGCTAGCAATTAAACGAAAACCTCCTGAACAAAACCAGTCGTCTTCTGCTAATGCCCTATACATTGTACTCTCCCATGAATTTAAGTTTACGTGTTCATATGAAACAGCCTCAGCAGTCAAATACTTTTTTACGCCCGTAGTACCTTCAGAACTAGAAAAAATATTTTCTAAATTAAACTTCATTCCAGACAATCGTCTACCTGCTTGGGAAGCATATAGAATGTTTAAATTAAAACAGTCTAAATGTGAAATAACCCTAGCCGACAATAAAGGATCCCAGGTTGCGTGTGCTGAGACCCGGAATGTCAATGAAATAGGCTGGGTTTTATTTACGTCTGCACTTAACCATTTTACATTTTCAATATCATCATAATAAGGATGTAGAGTCTCATCAGTTGGACCAGTAGGGCTATCCGCTAATTTACCAGTATTGCAGTCCTTGCACGCTGGCACTAAATTTACAGGAACAATTGACAGCCTTGGATATTTTGTTTTTGGGAGATAGTGGTCCAGCGTCGTGGCCTCGCCATGTGAACAAAGCGGACATAATCCTTGAGGTGCCGACATTAGAAGCTCGTCATAATACACTCTGCCTTGCGGTTTAGCAACCATCTGACCTGTGTACAATTTTTTCAGCTCGATATTTGTTACATTTCCATTAACTAATGTCTCAGGAATAATGGTGTGAATTAGACCTTTAGTAATTTTAATATCAAATTCATTTTCCGCATCATTTACTAATGTCTGGCAAGCAGTGAGTCTGCCTCGAAATGCCACATTGCCTACTGTACTAACACAAATAGGAAATACTACAGCTGCTGTTAAGGTTGGTTTATCTATTTTTCGCATTTCATTTTTTATTAGCAATTAAAGCCATAAGAATTGATTTGGCCTCTGCTCCCAGTTGATTATTGAATGATTGTAACGCTTCTTCGTAACTGTAATTATTGTTTGCGACTATCTCTGAAAGCATTTTATAAAAACCTGAATTTGTGACCTCCAATCCAAACACATCATTCGTTAAAACACCAACATTCTCTCCAAAAGACTCTCGTGTAAGTCGGTCAGAAACCGTCACATTGCCGCTCCTTCTAATTTTCCAAACACAGCTTTTAGGTACTTCCTGAAGAATTACCGGAGAGTGCGTCGAAATAATAGCTACCCCGTTTGTTTTAATCAGCAAATCTGACACAGCTCTTATAAATGCAGACAAAAGTGGTGGATGAAGATGAGCTTCAGGCTCATCCATTAACACCAGACTTTTTTCCTGCAGCTTTTCCACTAATTTTGTTATGGTAAGCAAGATTATTTTATGTCCCGAACTAAGCCTTCTGAAAGCTGTAATGATGACAAGTTGTGAGGCCGGTAAATCATGACGTACAATTAATTCAACAAATCGTTCTCGCTGAAAATTAGGATCTGACTCTAAAGTTTTAAGCGATTCAACAAGCCGCGGAATTAAACCCCTTGACTTGCATACTTTTATACTTTCAAAAAACTCCTCAGACAAAATATTTAAATCTTTAATTTCAAGACTTGAACGATGTTCATTGGCCCCCCTTAGACCTATGTAGGAATATTTCATGTCATTTATAAACTTTTCATTTTCTAGTATCTCAAAATCATCAAAAACACTAAAAGAAACTGAAATTAGATTGGCAAATGAATTTTCCTCAAGATCATATTGATTTATTTTATTAAAAAGAAAAGTTCCGGGAACAGAAAGAAAATCTGAAGGTAAGACCAGGGAATGAATCATATTATCTATCAAAGTAGTTTTTCCTGCTCCATTCCTTCCAATTAAAACGTGTATATTGGTTGGAGGAAGAGACTCGGGAATTACATCAAATAAAAAATCCAAAGAATCTATTTGTCCCCGTTCTTCTTTTATAAATCTAAAACTGTAGGGGGTTAATGTTGCTCCCCCATTTGCCATTCTTTTGTATTGCCCCGTAATAGTATAAGGATGCAAATCTCTAAGAAAAGAAACTTCTACAACTCTTTCATTTTTTACACTATTGAAAATCTCTGGCTTTTTAGCAATATCATTTAATTGATTAAGAATGAAATCCCTCATTTCATCTCCCAATTTATTCAATGCCTCATAATATTCCTCGGAGTTTCCAACCGAAAAATATTCATCTCCTATATACTCAAAGGTATAATCAATTCCAAAAACTCTATCGCTTTCTTCCTGACCTTTAAATCCAATTTTTAACCCGCCTATATCGTGCTTTTGTGATTCGTTATCAACGTAAAAAATTCCAAATAAGGTATAAAAACTAAAATCGTTCCAATTGTCCCATACAAGACATATTTCGTTTTTGGTCTCTGGGTCATAATCTCCCCAAGTATCAAGGATTCTAAATATCATTGTTTTTATTGCAAATTAGTATTAATATCCAATTAAATATACTTCACCAAGTATACATATTCTCTTTTTATTTATTTAAATCGTAGTTGGCAATATCAGCTACAGCTGTCTTATTGGTAAAACTGTAAACTATTGCAACACTATACCTTGCTCGGGTAATTGCAACATAAAATTTAGAACGGCTAGTATCTGCCAGTTCACTTTCATTATCTAACAGCCATTTGATATAAGGCTTAGTTGGATAAATTAATACCCTGTCAAAAGAAAGTCCTTTGGATTCGCCAAAATTCATAACCGCATAGTTTCCATTCACTTTTTGCCTCCTGCTGTCTCTTAATTGAAGTGGCTTGTAAAGTTTTAGATAATCTTCAATATCCTTCTCCCTGACAAAAAAAATGCCGTCATGTCCAGATTTATAAGTGTTGCCGGATTGCGCACCTGAAAATTTTTTGTATAATCTATTAGACAAACTGCAAATTAGTTCATTACACCTGTAGTTGACCAGCAACGAAGTCTGGTCAGTTGCAATATTTATTGATTTATCATCAAAGAAATAATTTACAATATTCGCTTTTTTAAACTGTCGGTTCTTTGCCGAGTTATTTGTAGAATAGGTGGCCTGTCTGGGATCGCCCACAAGTATCAGTTCGGAATTCGAACAAAACAGAAGTTTTAGCAGTTCCAAATCATAACCTGCCAAGTCTTGAATTTCGTCAATGAATATTTTAGGGAAAATTTTTGACATTCTGTTAACTACAGCTTGCCCACTGATTTCATTAACTGCACATACAAACTCGGATATCTTGTCTGAATATATTTTCGTGTCTTTTGTAAAATAATAATTTTCAACATCGCTTTTAGCGACATACATTGCCGATTTTTTATTGACCAGCAGCAGTCCGTTTACTCGCTTTTCAAAAATAGCGCCTTGTAGTGGCTTAACACCATGTTTTAGAAGAAAGGAAAACCAAGTTTGCACGGTGATATTATCAGGAATATAGTTTACTTTTTCAATGATTTTCTTTCTAATTTCCGCTTCATTAGCCTGCGTGTATGTGGTAATTAAAACTCTTAAGTCAGAATTCTTTATCGCTTCATCAATCAGATAAGTTGTTTTTCCAGAACCTGCGGTGGCAATAATAAGTTTGTTATTTTCCATCTACTCCCTGATTGAAGCTAAAATATAACCCGGAAATTCTATATTTTCGGAAGTATCAAAAATCTTTACCGCACATTCTGTTTTATGTGCTTTCATATACCTGTGCATATCCTCATCGTTTGTAAAAGATTTCCCAAATATTTCATTTAATTTACTAAGATTATTTACTTTTAAAAATTTTGGTTCAAGTGTATTATAGTTGAAATCTTTGGTGCCGATTTTTAATGAGCCTGTATCTATATCCCGATCAAAACAGATTTTTATATTCTTTTTTGCATTTTCACCCAAATAGTCCTTGTATTTTTCTTCCAAGGCTTCAATATCTCCATCGCTGTCAGTAACGACTGTAACTTCCCTGTCAAGTTTTTCCGCTATTTCTAGAAATCGCAGAAATGATGTCCCTACTGAAATTACATCTATTCCCTTCTCAATCGGCAGCAGGCCGTCATTTGCATTCATAAATGCTTTTTGGACAACCAATTCGTCTGAATCGCCTTCAACTAGAATTGCTTTTTTACAAAGAATCAATCTAAGAGTATCATACCCTGCCAGCTTTTCAAAAAACAATTCGGTACCTTCAGAAAGATTCTTTAATCTGATTGTTTTTTTATTGTTCAGCAGTATTAAATTCTCTAGACCTAATTTATTCGAAACAAAACTGCTGTGTGTAGATATCAAGATCTGTTTATTTTCACCTCCAGTTTTGATATCGGATATTAATTGATTTAAACTGGTATGTGAAAGATGATTTTCAGGTTCTTCCAATAAAATAATATTAGCTTGCTTTGCCTTTTTATGACCTAATGCTAACTTTGTTTTAATCCTACATTGTTCACCTTTTCCGATATAGTGAAAAGGAATATCATCTAAGTAGGTCATTAGGCTGTTTTCCCATGCATTTTTAGAAGATAATTCTACAGATATCTCTACTTTTTTATGCGATATTTTGGCAGAATCTAATATTTTCTGATTTATTTTTTTTATAGGTGCATCTGAATTAAAAAAATCTCTCATTTTTCGGTGAGATTGGGATATTTCAACAATTTCATTTGTTTCGAGAAACTCTTTAATTATTCTCGATATATATATGTCTGAACCATTTTGAAATTTGCTGCTTGCGGAATCTATTAATGCTGATTTGACGGGAATTGTTCTTAAAGTTATATTCTCATCCCGTGCAAAATTGGACCATAGTGTATTGTAATATTCAATTGGTAAAGATTTAACTCCTCCGATTTTAATTAGCTCCTCATACTCCCTCTTATACTTTTCATCAAAAGAAATTTTTAGAAAAAAACCTTGAAAAGGAGATTTCTCACTATTCATGTCGCCTAGAAATTCATCCAAATCATCTCCTTCCAAATATATTTCAATAAGTATTTCCGGTGGTGTGCAATTGACTTTATTTTCAAGGTTAAAAAGATATTCTTCAACCACCTGATGATTAAAAATGTATTGCGTCAATTCAGTGCTTAAATATCTGCCATTAATCAGCCCAGTCAAAGCTAAATGCACAGCCTCTAGAATAGTTGATTTGCCTGCTTCATTATCTCCAACAATTATGTTTGTACCATTCTCAAGTATCAGGTTGAATGAACCTTTAAAGCTCTTGAAATTTTCTATGTGAATCTTAGATATGTGCATTTTTGATCATTAAAATTAAAAAATGATTTGTCCTTTAATATATTTTAAGTGGACCACTTCCTCCCTCATCTATGCAAATATGAAGATTTTTCCATTAATCTTTTTACGGAAAACCGTACTCTTTCATTCACATTTTAACAGCCAAAAATATAAATTCAATGGAATCTACCCCTAAGTATATATACCTGATTAACTATAATTACCAAATTTATTTTTTTTGTTTTTCCATTTGCACGACTATTTACTGACTCCCAGAATACAACTATTTTCTTTATAAATAAGGTTCAGAATTTTAATTTTCATTCGAAACGGCATAAAAAAGGCAGCCAAGATAGTGCCGCCGTATGCTGCATGCGGATAATGGCGCCGCTTTCGCTTGCCACCCTTCGGGACTTATAGCACTCCGCATCCTCATGACCGGTCACTTGATTCTTGCTTTCTTTTTTCCCGTTTTTTCTTTTGAAAACAATTTTTGGGAGTGCAGGGAGAAAGAAATTTTAAACAACAGTAATCACTAAAATTTAAAATCATGGAAATCACAGAACGTATTACAAAAGATGCTCTAGCCCGCAAAGTGGGAAATGAAAACAGGTCGTTAACTTCTCCATTACCATCAATGACAGCTACAAACCCAAAGGAAGCACTGATTACAAGCAGATTACAACTTTTATCGACTGCTCCTACTGGCTGAACGCAAAACTTGTCGAATGGCTTAAAAAAGGGGCGCTTGTTCAGCTTTTCGGGCGTGTGGGACTTAATACCTATATCGGTCACGACGGCTCGGCTATGGGGTCTTTGACCTTTCACATCAACAGCCTTAAATTTTGGCTTTTGCCAAAAAAGATGATGGGACTGCGGGCGCTGTTATCACGCCTAAAAAACAAAACCAGTCCGACGATCACGATGACCTGCCTTTTTAAGGCAGGGTTCAAATTGTATTTATAAACGACAAAAAATCACATTATGAAAGCCTTAGACAAAAACGAGTATCCGGACTACGATGTAAGCCAGGTATTCAACGAAATCATTTTAAGCCATTTGGACAGCTATAACGGAAAGAAAAAACAGCAGTTGAAGTCTTTCCTCGAAGACTTACAGAAAGGAGGCTGTATCAGCGGTATGATAGGAGAATTTATCTACCACAACGATTGTAAAGCTTTTTACATCAAACACCTTGAAGATTGGGAAGGGATTAAGGATGATTTGGAAGAAGCATTCGGAGAGCCTGTTGCCAACCGCTACAAACTGCCCCACTACACCTTTTTATGCTGGCTCTGCTTTGAGGAGTACTGCTACGGCATTTACAGAGATGTCTTTGAACAATAGCTATTAATCAAACTTTTTCCATCATGAAACCATCTGACGACTTTAAAACCGCTATAGAGAATTATCTCAATACAACTGCGCAGGGCGATTCATCCTTTGCCCGAAGCCTTGCCAAAGAAACCAAAAACATCGAGAGCTGTTTTAATTACATTTTCGGCGAGGTGAAAAAAACAGGATTGTGCGCCTTTGACAATCATGAAATCTTTGACATGTTCAAGTACTACAACTATGACAGTATTGGTGCACCTGCTAAAATCAACTGCAAAGTGGTGGTAAATCAGCCTGTAATGGCTGATTTATTCAATTCTGTTCCTGCAATGACTCCGCAGGTCGCAAGACCCGATACTGCAGTCGTACAAACAGCGAAACCTGCACAGAAAACCTTAACACTTTTTGACTTATGAAACCACATACCACCATAGAAAGACAGATAGTAGCATTAAGCGAATCCCTTGTACCTCTACCTCTCACCCCTGAAATGTTCTCATGGGCAGAAAAGAGCATTTTTCTTAAATGGGGCGTTTTATCACGTGGAAAATTTCACTGTCTGGACTACAGGCATGCTTGGAAACCCGAATCCAAAAAGCAGTCTGCGAAATTCACCAAGTGTACTGCCTGTAAAGAAAAACTTAAAATGCACGTTTGCAACCAGATACATTTCAAGGAAATAGAATACAGCGCAGTAGTAACTTGTCTTTTGGATAAACCCAAAAGGCGAAGTCCGCACCATGTCAATCAGCATCAATGTTTTTTCGCACGCTTAAGATGCATGGCAGTACTATTCGCCACTTGAAATCCGCCCAAAGGATTTTCAGAAATCTCCTAAATACCGAATCAATCCCTATAGGGTTTATCCAAGCTTGAAAGTGCTTCGGTTTTTAAAAAGAAACGGCTTTAAAAAGGGTTTTATGACTTATCACCTCACGTATTACTTTCATAACTTCTTAAAGACGCTATAGCTGAAACCCTTCTCAAATCAGGGCAGGCTTCATGGCTCCGATACTACCTTGAGTCTGCCGATCAGCACATCGTGCGTAACTGGCAGGCAGTGAAAATCTGCCTTAAAAACAATTATACAGTTTTCGATTTTGGAATTTGGGAGGACTATATGGAGTTGCTTCGCTGGTTAAAAAAAGACACCACCTCTGCTCTGCTAGTTTGTCCTGTTGATTTGCATTTGGAGCATGATAAATTAGTAGAGAAAAAACAGCAGTTGCAGAGAAAAAAATACCTTAAGAAAATGCGTCTTGAAATTCTAGAGGCGCAAAGTCTGTATGCTGAGGAGAAAAAACAGTCTTTCGGGCTTTGTTTTTCAGGTGCAGGAATTACTATTTCCGTATTGGAGAATGTTGCGGAATTTATGACCGAGGGCGACAGTCTCAGACACTGCGTTTTTACCAACGAATATTTTAAAAAGAAAGATTCCCTGCTCTTCTCTGCACGTATTGACAACAAACCAATTGAAACTATAGAGGTTACCCTTTCCAAAATGGAGATAGCCCAGTGCCGTGGCATGAAAAATAACAAATCCCCGCATCATAAAATCATTATAGAACTCATGCAGAAAAACCTCTATCAGGTTCGTTCCCGGATGAAAAAGCAGAAAAGGGAAAAAGCCTAAAAGCGGAAAAACCGAAGAGATTTCGGTTTTTCCGCTTTATACTATCAAGACACTCCTATTTTCTTAAGTACATAAAAAATGTATTGCTATGTGCTCGTTTAGCTACAATATTGTAGTACTCAGCAAGGAGTATTTTAATATATTTGAGAGAAAATTATTAATTATGACAAATCAGGAGAAAGGCAGCAGCTTTGAAAAAATTACACATGATTTTTTTATGTTTTTATTCAAACAATTAAAAATTCAGGTTAATAATAACTGGGTTCAAAAGGCTGGTTTCCAACATGGTTTTGACGTAGGATTTGAAGTTGCGATTTTAAATGATGCTTTTTTCAAACGGGCTATATATATTGAGTGTAAAAATTATGAGAAATCCATACTTGAACAGGCACATCTGCTTACCAAAGTAATGCAGTTTGATAGATCGGCCTATGAAAAAAAGGACTCAATATTTATTTTTTTGTCTCCAAAAATTGATTTGAGCAAATGTACGCAAGACTCAAATCCAAAACATTTGGAAGATTATTTCAATAAAATTAATCCCTTTAAGATTATTATTCTAACTCCAAATAATAAAATAAAGGAAATCTTGTCTCTCAATGAAGAAATATTCTGCAAAGTCTATAATGGTGAAGTCTATGCTAAAATGGATTCTGATACTCATAATAGCATTCTGGATTACTTTGAAAAATTGCTTTACTCAAAAGGTGAAATTCCAAACTTCAAACTGTCTCAAAAACGAAAGGAATATTTGGAACAGGCATCAGTTTCTAAATCTAAACTTTATATCAGCAGGAAATTAAAAACAAATAAATTTTCATTCTCCTTTCAGGATAAAAACCTTTTGGATGTAATTAAAACAAACAGCCTTGTTTTATTGTTAGGCGAACCTGGAAGCGGGAAAACCACTGAACTGATCAATGTATCAAAGTACTTCGAGAAAAACATTTCAAAATTTGAGATCACCCCCATATTTGTAAGTTTATCCAGCATCAAAAAATTTGACACCCTGGATGATCTTTTACCCACCGATTGGGCTTTGAATAAAAAAATTGTTCTGCTTCTTGATGCTTTGGATGAATTTGAATTTAAAAACGAGTTAAACAAGGTAATAGAAAATCTATTGGCATATAAGGATATAAGTTTTAAAATAATTGTTTCCTGCAGAACCTATGCTTACAATGATGAACTAAAATCCTTGGCGCCGGCAGCATTTTATTTGGATAATTTCAATTCAGATCAAAGTTTTGAACTGCTCAACAAAAAATACAATATTCCATTAAGCAAATTCAATAAAATCAGCAGAAGCAATTTTAAGGATATACTTCAGGATCCCTTTATGCTCAATAGGTTTGGTACATACTACGAAAACCATAAAAAATTACCTGTCTCTATTTCCAGCATTTATGATGATATCAAAGAAGAACTGCCTCAGGATGATCTGGAAGTGTATAAAATATTATCGCTTGTTTTAGAACTGACAAAACAGACAAGTGTTGATAAGAAGCAGCTCAAAGACCTTTTTGGAATTAAATATAAAAAATTAGCAAAACTGGGTTTAATAGAAAATTCATTTGATAAAAGCAGTTTTAAATTTATCCATAAGAATTATCAGGAGTATTTTGCGGCAGCAGCCATCAGTGAACTGAGTTTTGAGCAGATCTTAAGTTTTATTTCGATTCAGGGAATAGAAAAGACGCACCCTACACTATTCAATACAATCACTTTTTTGATTAATATTCTCGAAGATGAAAAATACGATTCATTAATCGAGTGGCTGACTGTAAACAATCCTGAATTGCTTATTAAGGCTGATAAAAGCAGGACAGTAAATTTCAGAGTTAAAGTCTTTCAGGACTATTTTAAATCGGAGTGTATCGAAAAAACTTTTTGGATTTCATCGGGAACCTTCTCTATTAAAGAAATCGCAGAATTTGGAGACTGCGAAGACAATTTTGACTATCTGGTTTCATTCATAACGGGTCCAAACAATCATTTTAGAGCAGTTATCTCGGCACTGGAACTTTTAAGCTATTTTACAATACCTGAATACAAAAAAGAAAATCTTAAAACCCTATTTTTTAACTTCCTTACCAGCCCGGAAAACTCAGAAATGATCAAGTCTCATATACTGGATTGTATTGCAGATCAAAAACTATGTGATGAAGATCCCAAGTATTTAAATAACATTTTTGAACTCTTTAAACAGGAAACAAACAAACAGCTCAATAGATCGCTGCTCTCTTTGATTGAATACCATAAAGAAATTGATACTTTCTTTTGGTTTATTAAAATGGAGTTTCTACTGGAGAAAGGATATAATGAAAGAGCGATAAAAGATGAAGTAATAAGAGGAACAAGCTGGATACTTGAAGAATTAATCCTTAAATTAGAAAAATCATCTCATTTTATCAATTTGGTTAAATACTATTTTGATGATGAAAAAGATGACTACAGCAGCAATGACTTTATTGAAAAATTAATAAACAAATGCCTTTACTTTGAAGAGAGGGAAAAATCTTTTCTTACTGAACTGCTTTCTTCACTTCTTGATACAACAAAATTTTACCATAGAGAAGATGCTTTAAAAACGTTGCTTCTAAAATTAAAGCCCGGAAGTCAGTTAGAAGCTTTTGATTGCTTAATTAGCCGTTTTTCTTTTGACAGGGTTAGTTATTTTCTAGCTTCCATTACCAATGAGAATACTATTGAGTTAATTATCAATAAATTTAGTGACGGTTCAGTGGAAGCCGCCAATCTTGATTATTACAGAAATATAATGGCAAATCACGGGAAAAGATCTCTTGCCGAGCACTTCAACAATACTATGCTGGAGAAAGGATTCAAATTTAACGAACCGTTTTTAACTGATAAAAAATATGATGAATTGGTTACAAAATTCAAGAGTTTGCCACAGCAGAATTTTGATCTGTTATTCCATAAATCCGAATTGATTTCAAGAATAAAATCTTTATTTGAACAGCACGGGTCATCTATAAATTCAGAGATGATTCGAAAAATTGAAACGGATTGGTACCGTAAAAATGGTCATGCCAATAAAGGAGACATTGCAATCTCTTTATTAAGAAGGCTCATCCATCAGCAAAATACGGAAGTGAAATTTGAAGATGTCGAGCATCTTCTGGAAGATGAAGCTACCTTAATAAATGAAATCAAATCACAGATTGGTACATTAAGTAATACCCATAATAACTTTGTAATCAGTAATGAACAGCAAAACAGACTAAATAAATGGTGCCAAAAAGCATCAGAGGAAATCCGTTTTGACAAGATATTGCGGTATGTTACCGCAGATAGATATGGTCCCCTTGAAGACTATCCCAAATTCAAAACAGTATTATTTTTTATTATCAAATTTAATTTTGACCTGCCCCAGGAGTTTCTTTTAAAATGCATTGAATTCGTAGATGTAAATAATTCAAACGAAGGCGATGACAGACTTGATTGGCTAAAATGTAAAATTAATGATGACCCTATTTTTAATCAAAGGATTATAGACAATATTAATACTAAAAACTTGGTTTTTCTGCCCTTAAATATTCATATCCAATATGCACTTGTCCATAATTTAAGCGCAGCATTTACAAAAATCAGGGAACATTTCTTAATGCCTGATTACAATTATAATATTGAAAAGAAACTTGAGCTGTACGTTAATCTTACAAAAGATTTTGGGCTCTTAAAAAATCTTTGCCTAGATGTTACAAGCCATAAATGCTGGTCTGCACTTAAAATTCTAATGGATCTAAAAATTGAACAGGATTTCTGCCAGCAGAAAGCCGCAGAATATCTTGAAGCAGAAATCCAAGATGAAAAGAATTATTACAGCTCCACCGCCCTGTCAATATTATTTGAACTGAATTCAATTTCAGCAGTGCGATATGTTTCCAGCTTTTTAAACAAAAACAAGCTGCCTTCATTAAGTCAGGCTTCCTACGCAAATTATACTGCTGTAGAAGATTTTAATATTCTAAAAACTTTATTTGATAAAATTTATAGAGGAGATTCAGAAGAAATAGGGTTTAGCGGATTAGAAAATTTTATTTTCGCCTATGTTTCAAATTTATCTAAAACGAAACATAGTTATGATTTGGTGCAAACCGAACTTATGAGCATTAAACTGTGGGCTAAAGAGCAAAATTTAGATCATGAATCATTTCACATTAATCAATTAATAGATAAGTCTAAAAACAGTTACATAAATTCACAGTCGAAAGCATTAAATTTTAATGAAGCGGTACAAAAAGTAGAAGAGATCATCAAATAGAAAAGCGTAATTTTTTTGAATTAAATCTAATTTAATTGTTGTAAATTAAGAACTAAACGCACAAAAAAATCCCCTTTTCTAACGAAATATTTTTAGTCTTTCTTTAAGGTTGTAATTCTTTAAAGAGATTTTTAATAAATAGCAAATAGATTTATAACGTGTAACAGACTAATGTGTCAAAAGTCAAGAGACTAAAGCGGCATCACAAGGACAAAATAAACGGATAACAATGGAAAGAACCCTTAAGGGTCCCTGCGGGATATACTCTTTTCCGAAAAAAAAGGTAGTGTCTCACTAACTGTGTAAGTTAAAAAATGATGGGGTTATTAAACCACCATCATTTTTTTTTAACTTTAACATTTACACAGTCTTATGAAAAAAGAAGATTTATTATCAGATGAATTTTTAAAACAATTCAAAACAGGTGAAGACCTAAACGGTTTTCTTGCCCAATTACAAAAACGAGGAATAGAAGCTATTCTATCAGGAGAGTTGGATTCTCATCTAGGATATGAGAAACACGAAAAGACGCCTTCAACTAATTCTCGTAATGGTTTTTCCAAAAAGAAGATAAAAACTTCATTTGGAGAATCAGACATTCAGGTTCCAAGGGACAGAGAAGCTTCTTTTAATCCCATGATTATTCCAAAACGTCAAAGTATGGTTGATGGATTAGAGAATGTTATTGTCTCTCTTTATGCCAAAGGAATGACCGTTAGTGATATTGAAGAACAAATAAGAGAAGTTTATAAATTTGACATATCAACCTCCACTATTTCTAGAATTACCGAATCAGTTTCCAGTGATATAACAGCTTGGCAAAATCGCCCGTTAGAACCTGTTTATTTAATCGTTTGGATGGATGGGATTGTCTTTAAAGTTCGGGAGAACTCAAAGGTTATTAATAAAACTGTTTACCTTGCTGTTGGCCTGAATCGAGATGGAAAAAAAGAAGTTTTGGGTATGTGGTTGGGCAAGAATGAAAGTTCCAGCTTTTGGTTAGGAGTTTTAACAGATTTAAAAGCTAGAGGTGTTGAGGATATATTAATTACGGCTACAGATAACCTAAACGGCTTTACTCAGACTATTAAAAATGTATTCCCTGAATCACAGACTCAAATCTGTGTAGTGCACCAAATACGCAACTCAGCGCGTTATGTGGTGTGGAAAGATAAGAAGGAATTCTCTAAAGATATGAAGCAGATTTATGATGCTCCAACCAAACAGGCTGCCAGGGCTTCTCTTGAAGATTTTGCTAATAAATGGAATAGTAAATATCCATATGCTGTAAAATCATGGCAAGACAATTGGGAAGAGCTTACAGTATTCTTTGACTTCCCAGTTGAAATTAGGAAAATAATTTATACCACTAATCTAATCGAAAATCTAAACGGTAAGATTAGAAAATACACCAAAAATAAATTATCATTCCCCACCGATGAAGCAGTTTTAAAATCTGTATATTTTGCTTTAAGAGAAGCTACCAAAAAATGGACGATGCCAATCCATAATTGGGGATTAATAATCAATCAGTTCTTAACTATATTTGAAAAAAGGGTTCAACTTTAATTAAAAAGTCAAACCCCGTTATTTTTAAACTTAGACACTTTTTAGGACAGTGTCAAAAAAAAAATAAATTTCTGACCGGATTTGGTTCACGATACTATTATCTATATCAAAATCACTTTTTATAGTAAAATTAAAGTGGTAACCTGTGTATATTATTATCTAATTTTATTTCAAAAATGATTCAAAAAGTTTAGTCCAAATATCAATATATCTAATATTTACTTTATTAAAGTTTTTATCGAATTTATTTTGCAATTCTCTTGCTAAATCGACTTTCCATCCTTTTTCCAACACAATATTTTCTTTCTTTGCCCAATTTTCAATTTGGTCAACTATTGGATGATTAGATTTATAAAAATCTTCAAATTCGTTTTCAGCCCTATATTTTTTATCTATAATTTTTATAAGTGTTTCTGGTTCTATTAAATCCTCTATCTCATAGATATTATCTCCGATAAAATCTTTTACGCCCAAAACTTTGGCTTTCTGTTCAATATATTTTCCAGATTTTAATTGTTTTTGGAAATCTTCACCGGCTTTGTCGGAATCAAGGAATACAATCGGTAATTCATTGTCACGAGAAGCAACAAGTTTTGAAACTGGAGACATGCCCTTAACGCCGCCAGTCGGAATGAAAACTATTTCTTTCGAAGATTTCAGATTTCCAATACCAATTAAAAATCGCTTTATTAAAGTCAAGTATATTTGATCGCTTGGTCCTTCTACTAAAATTGGTTTACATCCTAAAAGTAAAGTGTCAGACACAGTTAAACCTAACGCCGCGTGAACTGGATAAATTGATTTTTCCGAATCTAAATCATTGTATCTCAAATTTGATGATACTTTTGTTCTTCCAGTTTCAGAATCTATATACACCGCTTTCACATTTGCTAAATTATCCATATCAACTAAAAATGGAGAATGAGAAGTATAAATTAGTTGATTATCGTCTGATAATTTCTTAAAGAATTTGGCTAGGTCATACTGTGCTATTGGATGCAAAGATAAACCTGGTTCATCCAATAAAAGTACAGTGTTACTATGTTCTTCCTTAGTTTCTACTAGAAAAACCAAAAAGAAACTAAAGAACCATTGTAAACCTCGGCTTCTTCCTTCTAATTCTATCTGTTCAGGTCTTAACTTATCTGATACATTGATTCTAAAATGGTTCCCATCTGCCTGAAAATCAAAAATGTAATCTCCTTGTAACCACCACTTTTTAAAACTTGTGCTTAATTCCGTTGCAGCTGAACGAAGTAGAACTCCTCTTTCCTTCTTTTTTTCAGACCATTCTTTAACTTCTTCCTCACTTAAATCTTCTTCTTCTGTGCTTACAACTCGACTGTTATAGTCTAAAGTTTTAACGACTACTTTTCTATCATTTCCTAACTCATAAATTTCCTGTGGAGATAAGCCAACATATTTAAATAAAACTTCCAAAGTTCTAACTTTTGCTCTAGCAGATTCTGATAAATCATCTCTTTCTAGATCCTCGATTACTCTAGGTAGAAATATTTCACTATCCAAGTTACCATAATCTGAATAAAATACAAATTTTGGTATTTTTTCAAGTACTTTTTGTATTATTTCTTTGGTTGTTTGAATAGGTTTTGCATCAAAGGCATCAATGAAAAAATTAAGTTTGATTGCTAATTTATTTTGAATAAATTCGGGAATATTTTTTTTACGTTTAAAGTTATTTTCAACTAATAAATTTAATGTTGATAGTGTTTTCTCAACTTGAGATTTATTGAAATAATCTTCTAGATAGTTATTTTTCTCATTTTCTATAAAATCAACTAACAATCTTTTATTTACATCTAATTCTTTTATGTACGATTCTTCCTTTTCAATTTGACTTTTAAAACTATCTAGAGTTTCAATAATTCTTTCACAGGAAAAGCTTCTAACTTCTGAATAGGGAAAACTAATACAATATTTTCCATCATATTTTCTTTCTACTAAAACTCTTTTAATTTGCTCGTAATCACAATTGAGTTCTTTCGAAATTTCATTTGCTAATTTATCATCTAATATAAAGTCAGCTTTTATAAAAACATCTTCACTATGATTGTCCACTCTATACTTGCTATACATGTTTCTAGGAAAATCATTCAAAGGAATTAGAGGTTCGTTATTTGCTGGATTTAATTTCCATAAAGCAATTAACAAGTTAGTTTTTCCTGCCTCGTTTGTTCCGACTAAACAAGAATTATCGGAAACTTCTATCCAGTCACTTTCTTCAATTGATCTAAAATTAGTTACTTTGAATCGATCTAAAACTGTTTTCATATCTATTATTTATCTGATTTTGTCAATATTGCAGCTAACGTCCAATGGTCCAGAATGCTTGTAACTTAAATAAGATTTATTTTCTGAATAATCATAAACTCTCTAAATATAAAATCATCAGTAAATCAATACTTAATCATAATCTAGTTATGAATGTTATGTGCAGTACTTATTTAAAATACAATCTTTTTATGTTATCTACTAGTTTATTAGACTTCGATAATTCATTACTCTCCAAATCTAAATTTAACGAATCAATTTTCTGAATTACATTTTTTAACTTTTGATCAAAATTTGCTTTAAGATTAAAGTACTTAATTAAGTCTGTGCAATATTTATCAATCCTATTCGATTCAAATTTGGGAAACTCTAAATTATATTCTAAACGTAACATCATTAAAATGAAATATCTAATTTTTTTATATTTTCTATCGATTTTATTCGCTCTGAATCTATTTTCTAATTTATTATAAATTAGTGCGGCAGTGTAATATGGATATAATTTGTGGCTATCAAGAAATAATTGTTTGCCGAATTCATTAAATAATGCACCAAAATATCTTGTTGCGAGTTGTGGCTTTAAGAAATAGAAACTCCCCATCGTCTTAATTAACGTAGACTTATCAACTATTGATTTTACATCAGTGGAAGTTCCATTGTATTGCTTTGACCTTCTTTCATAAAACAATTTATCGGGATCATTAAATGTCTTAAAGAAATCTTCTAATTTTTTTTGAAAATCAGAATATGCTAATAAATCCTCCTCTTTTACTTCAGTCTGCCTATTTGTTGAACGAATAATTTTAGAAATTAAATTTTCATCTTCAGTTACTATGAGTTTAAGAGTAACAAAAATTTTATCATCTATAAACTCTTTTGAATTTAACAAAACTCTTGATGTTTGCAAACCATTTATAATTTGATAATTTGAAATAGTTACGTTATCTCGTGATGGAACAAGCTTTTCTGCAATGATGGTAATCCCATTATTTAAAACGGAAAATGCATACTTTAAGTTTTCGTCTGAAATTGTATTTTTTATTTCTTGATTAATCTTATTAAAGCCTTGAAAATCCCTAACGTTGTCATAAAAAATTGATGAGATTAATTCTGAATCCTCTTCTATTAAATCAATTATTGTTGTCGCTGGCACAACTCCAATGTAAGCCTCCTTCACATTATCAATATCTGGGATTAGAGTTTTTTGACTGAACGCAAAAGTTCTCGAAATCTTTTGTCCGATCTTCTTATAATCCGATTGTAAAGTATTATAATCAAAAAAATAAAAATCAACTTTATTAAAAACTCGTTGATCTTCAATATTTTTTAAAATCCGTTGTCTTTCCGCTTCTGTATTAATATCATTAAAATATTCTCCTAGAGTACAATAAAATATATGACAAGAAGGATTTGTTTCTAAATCATTAGCACGATTTGTTAAGTGTTTAAATAGTTCTATAAAATTTTTAGCGTTTTGATTCCATGAATATTTTTGCGCGATTGAAACGAAATCTTCTATGGAATTCCCAAACGAACTAATTTCTTTAACATCAAAACTATTAGATGTTTTAGACTGAATAAAAAATACTTCAGCTGTAGGTTTAGAATTATTATTTAGAATTTCGTTTAGATCCTCAATCGAAGTTATTAGATGTTTGTTTATAAGTATAGCAAAACCATCTAATCCAAAAGTTCCATTAACTCCTATGTTCACAAGATTAAGTGCGTCTTCATCTAATCTGTCTTCCAACTTTTTTTCTAATATTGTATAATTCACAAAATGTTCAAATAGATCGCTATCTTGTACATCCTCGAAATCAAATTTAGATTGAAAATCTTTTAATAAACTTTGGGTAATTCTATCTATCATATTTATAATGTAATTGATTATTATTATCAAAAATGAGTTAAATTAATCTAAATACTTTCACTTTATAATTATCCACCCTTCGCAAACTTACAGGGCCACTTTCATTTTCTTTTAAGGTTTTCCATAATTGACCTTTTAAATGGCAAATTAGTTTTTTAATAAGTAAATAGACACCGTATAAATACGTGTTTTATAATTTCCGCTAAATAAAAAAGATGCTTGCGCATCTTTTTTATTTAGCCTTATATTCTTCCAACTATCATTTTGATTATAATTTGTTATGAACTCATATATTTAGAACTTAATAGTATTAAGTTCCTTTATATGTGTGGTCAATTTCTTTATAGTAATCTTCAAAGCTAAATTTTATATCTAGCAATTCTTTTGGATGAACTCTTAGACCTTTTGCAATTTCAAATATTGTATTAATTCTAAAATCTACACGCCCTTTTTCAATTTTACTGATTTTACTTGCGTCTAAATTACATCGTGAAGCAATCTTTTCATATGACTCATCCTTTCTAATGAGTTGTATTTTGTCTCCAACTTTTTTTCGTAGTTGTAAATTAATCTCTTTACTATCCATTACGTAATTTTTCTACTAAATTGATTTTTTCTAAGAAAAAATTTATGGTCGAATTAGACCATGTTTTAAAGTTTTTTATATATTTGCATTTCAAATACATACAGAAAATGTATTTTTGCGATTCTTCACATAAAATATTTGAAGCATTCGCTTTGAATCTCGCATCGTAAAACTGGTAATTTTAGCAACGAGATGATAAGTAAGATGCTCACGTCATATGGCGTGGGCTCACTTATTGTTGCAAGGTATACCAGTACCAACGGTGCAGTAAGATGAGTTCCATGCCTTTTTTATTGTCATAAACTTTTCTTGCATTCTTAGCGCTTTTATTTCTTTATTTACATGATATCGCAATACAATAAAAGTTTAACCTTTTAATGCGTTTATTCATGTAGAAAACAAACAACTTCTTTATGACTATTAAGACGTTTACTTAATGCATAAAAAATGGCCCTCTATCTCGTCAGCAAACTAACATAGAGGACCCTAGCTAATCTAACTATCGTTCAATTAACCAATCCAATATTATGAATAATTTTTCATTTTACAAGGATGGG
>NZ_JADKPQ010000012.1:0-194205 GCF_015350725.1 Flavobacterium sp. CSZ | reverse complement strand
ATATTTGATCCACTTTTGAAATCATCCATTTTTCAAAAGCCCATGAATACTGGGTTTGTGTCATATAAAAAAAGCCTCTACATTGCTGTAAAGGCTTTTTGTGGTCCCACCTGGGCTCGAACCAGGGACCACCTGATTATGAGTCAGGTGCTCTAACCAGCTGAGCTATAGGACCGGTTTGAGGATGCAATATTACTACTATTTTTAATTCACTCCAAATATTTTGGGATATGATTTCTAATTAATTTTAAATAATAGCGAGTCCTTTTAGAACACAATTGATTTTCAACCTTTTATTTCACATCTTTAGAAGACATTTTTTTATCTAATTTCCTGACAAAGCTCTACCAAAACCCCATTTGTGTTTTTTGGATGCAAAAAAACTACTAATTTATTATCGGCTCCTTTCTTCGGAACTTCATTTATCAAGACAAAACCTTCGCTTTTTAGGCGAATAATTTCAGCATGGATATCTTCAACATCAAAAGCGATGTGATGAATACCCTCTCCTTTTTTTTCTAAAAACTTAGCAATTGGACTTTGCGGATTTGTTGCCATTAAAAGCTCAATTTTATTGGTTCCGGTTTGAAAAAAAGACGTCAGGACTCCTTCGCTCTCAACTGCCTCTTCTTTATACGACGGAACGCCTAATAATTTTTCGAACAAAACATTAGCATCATCCATATTTTTTACTGCAATTCCGATATGTTCAATTTTATTTACCATCTTAAATATAATTTACTGATTAATATAAGTATTAAAATAACCACATTCGGCGATTACATCCTGATAGTATTTTGTGTCTGAATAATCTCTTTTCAAAGCTTTAAAACCACTCCAGGCTATAAAATTAATTTTATCATCATTTGCTTCCCACCAGTTTTTCAGATCATTATACTTATTATTATAATAGTCGTTACGCTCGCATTTTGCCAGCATATAAATACATTTTGCTTTTTGTTCTTTTGTAGTCGCCGCTTCAAAAGCTTTTTGATAATACATTTTAGGAACATCACAATTGGTAATCATTTTTTTCATTGAATCTCTAAAAGAATACGGATTCGAACCATAACCTACAATACTGATTTCATAAAAAGTTCTGCCGTTCCCAAAATGTGTGATGTTATAAAACGCATTCCCTAACAATAAACTGTTCGTATAAACATCTTCTTTTTGTGCCAGTTTATCCTGCATTGCTTTTATAGTATTCAAAAATTCAAGTTGTGTATATTTCTTTTTTTGATAAGCCGAGTGATCACAATCGTGACAATCTTTAATATTTCCGTTAAACGGATTTCCTAAAAAAGTATAATACTGAACTGAATCTGCTTGCTGAATATATGTAATTGCTTCGGGAATTTTATTTTTGAATGTTGCCTGAACTGCCTGAAAATTATTAATATCTTTCAATTTTAGATAATAAATCCTAGCTCCAATTTTCTCGATTTCAGTTTTATTTGGCTTAGCCAAAAATCCTTTCATATCTAACAAATTCTTTTCGTTATCATAAAAGGCATTTCCACCTCCCCAATAATACAAATTAGAATGAGAATCACCACCAAACAATTCTACCATTACAGGATTTGCTTTCGCTCTATATAATGTAGCCAAATAATTCTTACTCCATTGCGCCGCATTTTGATAACGGAATTCTTGCCCTTTATACGTTTTTGGAAGTTCCTGATACAACCAATTCAAATCGGCCAGGATTGTTTTTTCATTTTTATCAGTAAGTTTATCTATTTTACTCATGTTATTTACAAAACGAAGCAAACGCAATTGATAATTTGCCAATTCAGTCTTCGGCATTGTTTTTTCCGCTTTATTCAAATTGTTGTCTGCGGCAGTATAATCCCCTTTTAAGGTTTGCAGATATCCTAATGAAATATCCCATAAATATGGTTTTTCAGTATTTCCGGCAGCGGCAATTTTAGACACTAAATCGAACGCTTTAGTATTCATTTTAGCTTTATTTGCTTCTCTGTTTTCTGCAACTGTTTGTTTAACAACAGGCGAATTATAATCGTCAGTATTTGTTTTTACCTCAAACGAATTATTTATTGCTTGTTCCTGATTGTTCACTAATCGGGTTAGTAAAAAGTTTAAGTGTTCACTTTTAGGATCTAATTCATAAATTTTTCCGATAGCCTGGGTTTCATCTTTATAATATCCGTGAATTGCCCAAAGTGCTGCTTTTTCTTTATTATTTTTTGCCATTGCCAAAGACTTGTTCCAATCGGCATCATTTTGCGGACGGAAGCTATAAGCTGTAACAACTCTCAATTCAGGACATTTATCAAATACCTGTGCATATAAATAATTGGAAGTCGAATATTTTTTCTGCTGGTAATTTATTCCCGCCACATATGACAGCGCACGATAATACAAAGTATTTTTCACTACCGAAGCTTCGGTTTTATTAAAAAACTCAATTGCTTTTTTCTTGTTGCTGCTATAAAAATAAGCCTTCATAGTAAGAAACCAATACCTGTTTTTCAAGAACGAATCTGAAGTTGTATTATAAACATTCTCTATAGACTGAATCATTTTGAGATCATTAAAAGTTTTTGCCACAACGGGATCATAACTCCAATAATCAGTATTTATCGAAACTGTTTCTATTTTTTGTGCCAAATACAAAAACTCGACAAAACTCTTCACTTTGGCATCTTTTAAAGCAATCTTTTTACCCCATTTTAATGACGTCTGATTCTCTTTTTTATTTTTAAAGAAAACATGAAGTTGTGCAATATCTGTTTTGTTCTGTGGCGCTTTTTTCTCTGAAGAATATCTTGTCGTTTCTTCGCCAATTAAAAAATAATTTACAGTTGTAGTATCGACTTTTCCTTTTAGGTAATTCGACCAATCTGATTTTATATTTTCATTGAAGCGCGAGTTATGCTCGGTATCAAAACCAATTCCGTAAAAAATAGCACCTGATAAAAAAAGTGGCGAATATGATTTATCAGTAAATGTTTCAGGAGTGAAGTTTGAATTATAACCAAAGAAATCCCAGTCATCGCCCCCTCCACAAGCATAAATTATTCCGTATACAGAAAGTAAAGCAGCACTAGAAACAAGAAATAACTTGCTTAAAAATATTCTTTTCATAGTTTTTAATATTGAATTCGTCTAAATCGTAAAATATAATTTCTCTTGGGCGCTGAACTACATTATCATCTAGTTCATCTGCCATTTCTTTTAAATCTTCTGAGGAAATTGCCTCTATTTTAAGCAAATCATTTTCTTCATAAAAAACGCCATTCTTATAATTTGATTTTTTCACCTTAAAAAAAATAGCGTCAATTTTCTCAAAATTAATATCTTTCTGAAGCTCGTTTGCATTTAGTTTGGAACGTAATCCGATCACTTTTTGATTCCTGATATGAACTCCCCAAGAATAAATTGGCAAAGCAAAATCAAGATGCAGTGGATATTTTTTTAAACTCTTCAAATATTTTCCTGCGGTTTCTTGGCTGTAAATAGAATTTTCAGCATCCGGTGCAATTGTACCCATATTATAATACATCAAAACTCCCGAATCGACATTTGGAATTTTTGTTTTCTTAAAATATTTGACCTGATGCAGACGAATTGTTGCCGAAAGTTTTTTCTTCGAGAGTTTTTTAAATTGTTCTATAAATTTAAGATAATTGTCTTTACTTTTTAATGCCCAATCACAATCGATTTGAATTTCCTGATAAGCAATTTTATTCTTAGCATTAATTTCTTCGACCAAATGAACGGTCTTTTGAGCCAGATCATCAATATCGAGATTAGGCAGTGACATGACTTTGTTTTGAATAAAAACTACAGGAACAACATTAAAACCATTGATGTTTTCCTGAAACCGGACGGGACTTATAGGGATTGGTTCTTTAGATTCAGGATACAGACCTATATCAAAATAGCGAATATAAAGCTTACTCACATCATTACCCTTCAAGACTTCTTTCTCGGTTTCAGATAATTTAAAGATGGTTTTCCAATAATAAAAAGCTACGATTGGCTTTTCATTTTTACCACAAGAAATTAGCAAAAGGAATACTAAACCAACGAAAAATCTTTTTGTCAAAACCTGGAAAAATTATATTTGAAATCAAAAGTAAGAAATTATATCGTGGCGATGATTTCAAATTCAAAAAAAATAGAGAAACAAATGAAAGCTGTAAATCCTAATAAATGGATAAAAAATTTCAATTAAAGCAAATATAATCGTTATTTTGTGCAATCAAATTCAGAAAACATTATGTTGAAAAACAACTTCAGATATATTTCATTTTTACTGGTATTTTTAATGTTGAGTTGCGCCAAACGAGGCAGCATTACCGGTGGATTAAAAGATACTCTTGCTCCGGTTTTAAAATATAGTTCTCCAAAAAACATGACTACTAATTTTGAAGGCAATGAAATCATTTTAGGATTTGATGAATACGTAAAGCTTAAAAACCTGAACAAGCAGCTTATTATTTCGCCTCCTATGAAGCATGAGCCGCTTATCTTGCCTACCAATGCAAGTAAAGTTATTACGATAAAAATAAAAGACACTTTACAACCCAACACAACTTACAGTTTTAACTTCGGGCAAAGTATTGCCGACAATAACGAAGGGAATGCCATCAATCAGTTCAAATATATTTTCTCTACAGGACCTTATATTGACTCACTATCTATTAGCGGACAAATAAAAGATGCTTACGAAAAAAACGTAGACAATTTTGTATCTGTAATGCTTTATGAGGTAAATGACACTTTTAAGGATTCTTTAATTTACAAACAAAGCCCTAGATATATCACAAATACTCTGGACAGTTTGAGAACTTTTAAATTAGAAAATTTAAAGGCCGGGAAATATTTATTAGTAGCATTAAAAGACAAAGGCAGCAACAACAGATACAATCCGAAAGATGATAAAATTGGATTCCTCAAACATTATATCACAGTACCAAATGACACTGTATTTGAATTAGAATTATTTAAGGAAGTATTGCCCCTAAAAACATTCAAACCAATTCAGGCATCAGGAAACAGATTATATCTTCCTTATGAAGGAAAACAGGATTTTAAAACTTCTAAACCTAAAATTGTTCTTAAACACGGCAATGACGTTCTAGAAACAATCGTAACCGCTTTTCCTAAAAAAGATTCCCTGCAAGTTTGGTACAAGCCGATAAAAGCGGATTCATTATCAATGGAAGTAAGCAGAGAAAACTTTAATAAAAAGTTCTCTTTTAAAGTAAAAGATCAAAAGAAAGATACTTTGAACATTACGGCATTGCAAAACGGAGTGATTAATTTCAGAGATCGTTTTACATTAGAATCTTCAACACCGTTGGTGAAATTTGACAAATCAAAAATGAGATTAGTCAATAAAGACTCTGTGGCTGTAGACTTTACGACAGAATACGATGAATTTGAACAAAAATTATATGTCGACTTTAAAAAAGAACCAGTCGAAAAATACAATGTTACCTTTTTCCCTGGTGCTTTGACTGATTTCTACGAAAAAACCAACGATACTCTGGCTTATAAATTAACCACAAAAGAACACTCTGATTACGGAAATCTTGTTTTGAATTTGCAAAACGTAAAACGCTTTCCTATAATAGTTGAGGCTACTAATGCAAAAGGAGATGTTGTGTATGCAAGTGATTACTCCGAAGGCAAAACCAAAATGGAATTTAATTTAATGGTTCCCGATAAATTCACCATTCGAATTATATACGACGACAATAAAAACAAAAAGTACGATTCAGGAAACTTTTTGAATAAAACCTACGCAGAAGAAGTCTTTTACTATCAAACAGAAGTTGACGTAAGAACGAATTGGGATGTTGACCAGGCAATTGATTTAAGCGTTCCTTTTAGTCCTGAAGTAGAAAAAAAGAAAATCGAGAAAAAGAAAAAAGAAGACGCCAAAAAGAGAACAGCATTCTAGATTTTAATTTGGAAAATATCTTTATCACTTAAGAAATCAAGTTTTTTTCGAGTTTCCAGCATTGCATTTTTATCTAAATCAACGATAAAAACAGCTTCGGTTTCCTGTGGTTCTAAAATAAAATTCCCCAGAAAATCAACCACTTGCGAATGCCCTACGTGTTCGTAATTGTTTGCGTCCAGTCCTACTCTATTTACACCAACTACATAACTTAAATTCTCGATTGCTCTTGCTTTTAGCAAAGTATCCCAGGCATTGGTACGTACTTTTGGCCAATTGGCCACATATAAAAGCAGGTCATAATTTTCGACATTTCTGGCAAAAACCGGAAACCTTAAGTCGTAACAAACCTGTAAACAAATTTTCCAGTCAAGATATTCTACAATTACTTTCTCTTTTCCGCTTGTGTAAAACTTATCTTCTCCGGCAAGCGAAAACAAATGTCGTTTGTCATAATACTGAATTTCCCCTGACGGAAAAACAAACAACATTCTATTATAATACTTTTCGTTTTCGACAATAATCAAACTTCCCGTAATGGCGAAGTTTTTTTGTTTTGCCAGAGACTGGAGCCACAATACTGTTTCACCCTGCATGCTTTCAGCAACTTCGGGCGCATTCATGGTAAATCCGGTTGAAAACATTTCTGGAAGTACTACCAAATTAACCTCAGCATCGATCTGATTTATTTTCGATTCGAAGCTTTTTCTGTTTTTACAAGCGTCTTCCCAATAAAGGTCTGATTGTATAAGTGCGATTTTCATACTTCAAAAATACGAATTTTAAGATTAAAATTATTTTTTGAAAAAAAGCATTATCTGCAAAATTTTCTCAAAACACCTCGTAAAATCACATATCTTTTGGATATTAAAAATGTTTCACGAAAAAATATTGCAAAAAACATGTACATTTTGCAAAAAATATGCAAATGTGAAAAATAAATTTTTATATTTGATCGCCAATAAAAACCAAAAAAAACATGAAAACCAAAGAATTATGAAAACAAAGCTAATTTCATTAGTGTTTATTGGGGGGATGATCTTCTCAGCAAATGCAAAAGAGGCTGCAATTAAAAAGCACCTTTTTGAACAAAAAAGCAATCAGACAGAAATTTCAGGCCAAGTAGTTGGTCAGGATGACGGAATGCCAATTGCCGGAGCAACAATTTATGCAAAGGGCAATAATAAAATAGCTACCATAACTGACGAAACCGGAAAATTCAAACTAAATGTTCCGGAAAACGAAACTCACATCATCGTTACTTACATGGGTTATGCCTCTTTAGAATATAAATTAGACAATAAACAAGATTTAGTTATAAGCTTAAAACCAGCCGAAAATGTTTTAGATCAGGTTTTGGTAACGGCATTGGGAGTCAAAAAAAGCAGTAAATCTGTAGCATATGCAGTAACAGAACTAAAAGGAACTGAATTTACAAAAGCGAAAGAAACCAATATCGCAAATGCATTAGTAGGTAAAATTGCCGGTGTAAACGTGAGCAGCACCGCAACTGGCCCTAACGGTTCGAGCAGGGTTGTAATAAGAGGTAACGGATCATTAAACGGAAATAACCAGCCGATGTATGTGGTCAACGATTTGCCTATAGACAATACCCAACTAAACTTGCCTGGAATTGGAAACGGACCTGGATCTACCAGAATAAATGTTGACCGAGGTGACGGAACATCAGTAATTAATGCTGATGATATTAAAACCATTACCGTTTTGAAAGGTGGGACGGCCGCTGCATTATACGGTGCAAATGCTGCGAATGGGGTTATTTTAATACAAACCAAAAGAGGATCTGCGCAAAAAGGAATTGGAGTAGATTATAATACTTCATTTACTTTCGAAACTCCATCGATCATACCTGATTGGCAATATGAATACGGTTCAGGAGCAAACGGAAAAAAACCAACAACACAAGCGGAAGCTGTTGCTGCCGGACGTTGGTCCTGGGGTGCTAAATTGGACGGAACAGATGTCGTTCAGTTTGACGGAGTTGCAAGGCCTTATGTAGCTCAAAAAAATAATATCAAGAATTTCTACGAAACAGGAACTACATTCATTAACTCCCTGGCTTTATCAGGAGGAAATGAAAAAGCAACCGGACGTCTTTCTTTTTCGAACATGGACAATCAGGGTGTTGTGCCAAATTCTGATTTTAATCGAAAAAGCATTAACATCGCCAGTAATGTAAACTTAACAAACTGGTTAAAGTTTGATGTTGTAGCGCAATATAATTTAGAGAAATCAAATAACAGAGTTACGGTTTCTGATGCTGAAGCAAATCCAAACTGGGGAACTTACATGATTGCTAATAGTGTTGACATTAGAAATCTTGCTCCGGGATATGATGCAAATGGCGTAGAAGAGGCATGGAATCCTGTTGCGGTGGCTACCAACCCGTATTTTGTAGTTAACAAAATAAAAAACAATGATACTAAAAATCGTTTTATCGGAATGTTGAATGTAAAACTAAACTTTACACCAGAATTATTCCTTCAAGGTAGAATTGGCCAGGATTTTACAGATTATCAGTTCTTTGGATACATCCCAAAAACAACTTTAAACAATCCGATTGGTTACGCACAAGGTTCAAGAGTTAAAATATCCAACCTGAATTCTGAAGCTATTTTAAATTATACCAAGAAAAACATCTATAATAATTTCTCTTTAAATGCTTTAATTGGGGTAAACTCCCGTACTAATTTAAGAGACGAAACCAGATTTGAAGGTTCAAACTTTGTATTAGATGATTTTTATGCGATAAGCAATTTATCTACTCTTACTTATAGCTATCCTTACGGAAAAACCAAAACAAATTCGGTTTATGCTGCAGCAGATTTAGATTATAAAAACATCGTGTTTTTGAACATTACAGGCCGTCAGGATTGGTTCTCTACACTTTCAAAAGATAACAATACAGTATTTTATCCTTCTATTGGAACGAGTATCATTGTTTCAGACATTGTAAAAATGCCGGAATTTATTTCATTTGCCAAACTAAGAACTTCATGGGCTCAGGTTGGTGGAGCAACACCGGATCCTTATGCATTGAACCAATCGTATTCGATGATTCAGGGCGGGCACAATGGTCAGCAATTACAAGGACCAACAAGTTCAAGAGTTCCTAATTCAACTTTAAGTCCGTTGACCTCTACCACATTTGAAATTGGAACCGATTTAGGATTTTTCAATAATCGCTTAAATCTTGATTTTGCTTACTACAACCGCGCCACAACAAATGACATTGTAGAAACTACCATTTCAAACGCTTCAGGATCAAGCACTGCTTTATTGAATCTAGGAAAAATGAGAAACAAAGGGGTTGAAGTTTTATTGAGTGGAAAAATCATCAATTCTGAAAATTTCTCATGGGATGCAAGTTTCAACGGATCTTACAATCAAAACACCGTTGAAGCACTTACAGATCAGTTGAACTCTATTACAATGGCAACATCTGTAAACGGATATGTAACCATAACGAGTGATGTTGGTCGTCCTTACAGTATCATCAAAGGATACAAACCTCGTGTAGATGCAAAAGGAAATACTGTTTATAATGTAAGCGGAGGTTCTGCAACGATAGCACAAGGTCCGCTTGAAGAATTAGGTCAGGGAGTTCATCCTTGGGCAGCAGGAATCAGCAATGAATTCAAATACAAAAACATCTCATTCAGCTTTTTGATAGATGGTAAATTTGGAGGAAGCTTATATTCAGGGACTGATTTATACGGAACTCGTATGGGATTAACAAAATTAACGCTTGAAGGCCGTGAGAACGGATTACCAATAAAAGGGGTTGATACCAACGGAAATCCTGTTGATATGGTGATTGCTCCAGAAAACTTAAGAACGTATTACGACGGTTTAAGAAACATTTCGTCAACGTTTGTTTATGATGCAAGTTTTGTAAAATTAAGACAAATCATTCTGGGGTACGATTTACCTATTCAAAACATCAAAGGATTATCAAAACTTCAGGGAGCTTCTATTTCATTTATCGCACGAAACTTATTCATTCTTTACAAGAAAACACCAAACGTAGATCCGGAATCTGTATTTAGCGCAGGAAATGCTCAGGGTGTAGAACAATTTGGAGTACCAAAAACCAGAAGTTTCGGTTTAAGTTTAAATGTTAAATTTTAAACTCACTTAGTTGCTAATTTTTAAATTAAAAGACATGAAAAAGTTTACCATATTATATATTGCAGGAATACTTTTAGGAAGTATGGCTTCCTGTACTGATGATTTTGAAGAAATCAATACTAACCCCAATTCTGTTGACAAACCAAACCCGAATTTCGTTTTTAGTAAAGCACAACTTGACGGTTTAAACAACAATTACTTCTTTACCAATATTCTCGAATGTGGCGGAATGATTCAACATTATGCTACTTACAAAGAAGCTTCGGGTGTGGGTGACAAATATTTAAGCAATGAAGTTTACTTTTCAGCTTATTTCAATCAATTGTATCCAACTGCTTTAAACGAAACTGAAATTGTAATTAATGCCTTAAAAGCAAATCCTAATGACAGCAACAAACTTAATATTGCCAGAATCTGGAGAGCTTATTTATACCATAGAACTACAGATTTATATGGAGACATTCCATATTCAGATGCTGCGAGAGCAATTAGCACACAAGTTTTTCTTCCAAAATATGATTCTCAGGAATTCATCTACAAAGATTTACTAAAAGAACTGGATGAAGCTGCAACTGCATTAGATCCTGCGAAACCAAGTTTTGGCAAAGCCGATTTTATTTATGATGGAGATGTCGCAAAATGGAAAAAATTCTCTTACTCTCTAATGCTTCGTTTAGGATTGAGATTAAGCAAAGTTGATCCTGCATTATCAAAAACCTGGGTAACCAAAGCCATTGCCGGAGGAGTTATCCTTAACGGAATTGATAATGCCATTATGAAATATACTGACGGACCAAATGATTTCAACAGAAACCCGGTTGGTTTCGATGCCAGAAGACAAGATTTTACAGCAGGATCGTATGGTCAAAAAAATGTTGAAGGAGGAAAACTAGCCCAAACATTCATCGATTTATTAAAAGATACTGCCGATCCGAGAATTAGTGTCTATTCAGGAGTTTGGCAGGGAACGGTTCAAAACACCACTCTTGCAGTTCAAAAAGGTTTTCCTAACGGAACAAAAATAGCACCAACACCTGTTGAACAAGCCACTTATTCTGAACCTAACCAAAGCACAATTCTTAAATTTGATGCGCCACTTGTACTTTTAAGCAATGCAGAAACAAATTTATATTTAGCCGAAGCTGCTGCAAGAGGTTGGTATACAGGGGAAACTGATAAAGATCTATACGAAAAAGGAGTTAAAGCATCTTTCCTGAACATGGGAATTTATGGTGCCAGTTATGCTATCCCGGATGCAACTGCTTATTTAACGCTTAACCCATATAATGCAGCAGGATCATTTGAAGCTAAAATGAATCAAATTCATACACAGATTTACGTAGCATTATTTGTAGACGAGCAAGAAGTTTATGCCAACTGGAGAAGAACAGGATATCCTGTTTTAGTTCCTGTAAACTTTCCCGGTAACGTTACAAACGGCACAATTCCAAGACGTTTGAAATACTCCACCAGCGAATATTCAGTGAATTCAATTAACTTAGCAGAAGCGGTTAAACGTCAGGGCGAGGATAGTTTTACAACCAGAATCTGGTGGGATAAACAATAATACAAATCAAGAGTTGAAATGTGCCTTTAGGCACTTAATATTGGTAATTATAAAGTTTCAAATTCATTGGCGTGCCGCAGGTACGCAACAAAACAATAACTATTACGTACCTACGGCACGCCATACATTGAGATTCATTTTTTACCAATATTAAGTGCCTAACGGCACAAATTAAGACTCTTAATACAAAAGATAAATGAGCATTTTAATTCTTACGGCATGCATTGCGTTTTTAATCATTCAGATAGCTTGGCTTAAAATCAATCCGTTTATTGCCTTTATCATAACAGCTTTATTAGCCGGCCTTTTTTTAGGTCTGCCAATAGCTACTTTGTCTCAAACCGTACAAAAAGGTTTAGGCGAAATGTTAGGATCTATTACTCTGATTATCGTTTTCGGAACCTGTATTGGTAAACTTACCGTTTCATCAGGCGCCGCCAATGTCATTGCCAAAACTGTTATGGGATGGACGGGCAAAAAATACGTTCGCCTTGGCTTAATGATTACCGGATTTATTGTTGGGATACCGCTATTTTATAGTGTTGGATTTGTTTTGTTAGTTCCATTAATCTTCTCAGTAGCCCATCAATTCAAACTGTCAAAAGTATATCTGGGAATCCCAATGCTGGCATCGCTTTCAGTAGCACACGGTTTTTTGCCGCCACATCCCTCTCCAATGGCTTTAAGCAGTATTTTAAAAGCTGATATTGGACTAGTTTTAGTCTACGGAATCATCATTGCGATTCCAACAATTTTTATTGCGGGTTTGTTATTTTCGAATTTATTAAAAAACATCAAAACCGAATCGGATCATGAAATCCTGAATGTCGAAGAAATAGCTAACGAAGGCAAACAACCTAGTTTTTCTCTTAGTTTATTCTCCGCCTTATTTCCGGTTTTTGGCTTAACGCTGACATCGATATTACCTATGATTTCACAAAATGAAACAGTAGCAAATATTTGCAAAACAGTTGGAGAACCAAGTATGATTATGCTGATTTCTTTATTGATTTGTACCTATACATTAGGAATCAGAATGAACAGAAGCATCACATCAGTAATGGATGATTATGCCGTTGCGATAAAAGATGTGGCTCTTATTGTTCTAATTGTTGGTGGAGCCGGAGGTTTAAAAGAAGTAATGATCGTAAGCGGCGTAAACGAAACTATAGTAGTAACTTTAACACAAATTAACATTCATCCATATTTATTGGCCTGGATGATGGCGGCAATCATACGCGTTTGTGTTGGTTCTGCTACAGCAGCCGGATTAATGACTGCCAGCGTTTTATTACCTTTACTACAAACCACCGGACTCGACCCTAACTTATTGGTTTTATCCGTAGGAGCCGGAAGTTTAATGTGTTCTCACGTAAACGATCCAAGCTTCTGGATGTTCAAAGAATATTTTAATATCAGCCTAAAAGACACGTTCAAATCATGGACCGTCATGGAATCTCTAGTATCTGTTTTAGGAATCATTTTCGTTTTTATTTTAAACTCTATAATACATTAATATCATGAATTTATTACCACAAGAAAAATTTGAAACACTTGGTTTGTCTCTTCCGCCGGCGCCTCAGCCATTAGGAATATATAAACCCTATTTAGTTGATGGTAAATATTTATACCTTTCAGGTCACGGGCCTGTTAACGACGACAAATCCCTAATCATTGGCCGAATTGGCGATGACATGGATATCGAAGAAGGAAAATTAGCAGCAAGACAAGTCGGTTTAACCATGCTATCTACAATTGTAACCAATTTCGGGAGCCTGAATAAAGTAAAACGTGTTATAAAAGTTTTAGGAATGGTGAATTGTAATGGCGAATTCTTGAGACATCCGTATGTAATAAACGGTTGCAGTGAATTGTTTGCCGAAGTTTGGGGACAAGAAAACGGAATTGGCGTAAGAAGCGCCGTAGGAATGGGTTCTTTACCAGACAATATTCCTGTTGAAGTTGAAGCTGTTTTCGAATTATTTTAGATTAAAGAATTTAGCCCACAGATTTTACAGATTAAACAGGTTTGCACAGATTTATTTTTTTGCCACGAATTTCACGAATTAGCACGAATTATTTTTACGCATCGAATTAGTGAAAATTCGTGAAATTGGTGGCGACAATAAACTATAACAAAATTTTCAAACACATAGAAACATAGATTTTACTTGAATACTAGAAGTAAGTAAAAAAGCTAGCTTTTACACATAGCCATGTTTGTTAATGCAAGTGAAACGCCTTTTATACGATTTCAAAAACTATGTCTCTATGTGTTAAAAAAAATTAAGCGCTACATTTAAAAATCATTTTAATCCATATAATCTGTGGCAAAAAACAAAAAATATGAATACAACACCACAAACTAGAATTGCAACTTTTGGAGAATTATTACTTCGAATGAGCGTTGCAGATGGAAACCGATTTACGCAAGCCAATGAAATAAAAATTCATGTTGGCGGTGCCGAAGCAAATGTTTGTGTTTTACTTTCCCAACTCGGGATTCAAACCGATTATATTACACGATTACCCGAAAATGATTTGGCTCAACTGGCTTTAAACGAACTTCAAAAATACAAAGTCAATACTTCAAAATGTGTGTATGGCGGAGAACGTTTGGGATTGTATTTTGTAGAAGCCGGAAATCAAATCAGGCAATCGCAGGTTATTTATGATAGAAGTAATTCTTCGTTCGCAACTATCGAAAAAGATCAAATTAATTGGGATTTGGCTTTCGCCGATGTTATGCATTTTCATTGGTCAGGAATAAGTCCCGGAGTTTCTGAAGAAGCAGGTTTAGTTTGTAAAGAAGCGATTTTGGCAGCACACAAAAAAGGTTTGCCTATTTCTTCTGATTTTAACTTTCGATCAAAATTATGGCAGTACGGAAAACATCCATCTGAAATTATGCCTGATTTGCTTCAATACAGCACGATTACAGTGGCTGATTTAGACGCGATTGAAATTTATTTCGGAATCAAAACCGATAAAAACGAATCAGATGAAAATCGCTTTCAGAAAACATTCGAATTATTAAAAGTAAAAATGCCTTATCTAAAAACACTGGCAATGAGTTTTAGAAAATCAAATGGACCGGCACATTTATACAAGGGATTACTGATTCATGAAGGTAATTTTAACCAAACACAAGAACACAAAATACATGTTATAACAGACCAAATTGGTTCCGGAGATGCTTTCAACGCAGGATTATTATACGGATTATCGAATCAATTATCCGGACAGGAATGTATCGAATGGGCAACGGCCTGTGGCGTAATCAAACAGAGTATTCACGGAGATTTTGCTATAACAAATCTCGACGAAATAAGTCATTTTATTAAAAATGGCTCAAGTAATAGAATTAACAGATAAATAAAGAATATGTACAGCATTTTAAAAGCACAAGGCGTACTTCCGTTAGTCACACAAATCAATATTGAAACAGCCCAAATTGTATTGCAATCGGCGGCTGATGCTGGCATAAAAATTATCGAGTTTGCTGCTCGTGCAGATAATGCTAAAGAAGTTTTTACTCAAATGATTGCCTTTAAAAAAGCCAATAATTTAGATGTAAAAATAGCCGTTGGCTCTATTTTAAGTGTCGATGATGCTGAAGCTTTTCATCAGTTGGGAGCAGATTGCATTGTTTGCCCTCACACTGATTTAGAAATTGGGAATTACTGTTTTAAAAATAATATTTACTGGATTCCAGGAGCTGCAACATTAAACGAAATTCTTCATGCTAATAAATTAGGAGCCGAAATCGTAAAACTTTTTCCTGCCGATAAAATTGGCGGTCCTGGATATGTAAAAGCCATTAGAGCACCTTTTCCTAATTTAAAAATAATGCCAACCGGAGGCGTAACGCTCGAAGAAAGCAATTTAAAATCATGGTTCAAATCCGGAGTGGTTTGCGTGGGAATTGGTTCTAATTTATTTTCGAAAGAAATGCTTTTGAATTTAAATTATGAGCAATCATTACAGGCTTTTCAAAGTTTAATTGAAGTTGTAGAAAAAATCAGAAACTAAAGTTATGCAAAACAATTGGTGGAAAATTAATTCCGAAATCCGCATTGACACGCCATTTTTAGCTGTTTACGAAGATCGTATTCAGGCAAATATCGAGCGTTTGATTGAATCAGTAAATGGCGAAACTCAAAAATTAAGACCTCACATCAAGACGCATAAAATTGGTGAGATTTTGGATTTGTTCAAAACCTACAACATCAATAAAATAAAATGTGCCACTATTGCTGAAGCTGAATTGGCTGCCATACATGAAATTCAGGATGTACTTCTCGCCTATCAGCCTGTTGGCGCTAAAAAAGAGAGATGGATTGCCTTGATTCAGAAATATCCCAATGTTGCTTTTTCGACTATTATTGACAATTTAGATTCGGCGAAAGCATTAAATGAAAGTGCCGAGAAAAACAATCTGAAAATTACCATTTATCTCGATTTAAATACCGGAATGAACAGAACTGGAATTTCGGTTTCTAAAAACTGGAAAGGTTTAATCGATGAAATTGTTCTATTAAAAAACATTCATTTTGCAGGAATTCATATTTACGACGGTCATTTAAAAGGAGATTTAGAACATCGGTTTGATACCGCTTCAAATTTATTTTTTAGCATAAATGAAGAAATTCAGGCGATTAATAAAAAAGTGGGTTACGAATTAAAAATTGTCGCCGGCGGATCGAACACTTTTCCGTTTTATGCAACTCAGGAAAACGTAGAATGCAGTCCCGGAACTTTTGTTTTTTGGGATTCTAATTACCAGATTCATTTACCGGAACAGCATTTTGAACCGGCTTTGGTTATCGTTGGAACCATAATTTCAAAACCAACGAGCTCTACTTTTTGTATTGATATAGGATACAAAGCCGTAGCTTCTGAAAACCCGATCGATAAAAGATTAGTTATTCTTAATGATAAAAACCTAATCCCGACGGCACATTCAGAAGAACATTTAATTATAGAAAACAGAGGAAATAACGAGTATGCTATTGGTGATACCATTTATTCCCAGCCGTATCATGTTTGTCCAACTTGCGCCCTTTACGATTCAGTTCAGGTTGTGAATTCGGAACATGAAATTTGCGATCAATGGCTGGTTGTTGCCCGCAGCAGAAAAATTAATATCTAGCAGCAGAAAAAGTAGAATAAAGAAAAAAGAATAGAAAATAGAGCGAAGAAGAAAGAGAATAGACCTCATAATAACACTTGTCTAGAGAACCTCTGAGCCTTTGAACCTTTGTGACTTAAAAAAAATAATATGTTTATAATAGACGCCCATTTAGACCTGAGCATGAATGCGATGGAATGGAATCGAGATTTAAGAAATGACGTACCAACTTTGCGTCATCTCGAAAAAGGAATGACGGACAAACCAGATCGCGAACGCGCAACGGTTTCATTTCCGGATTTACGACGCGGTAATATTGGTATTGTTGTCGCCACTCAAATTGCACGATTTGTAAAACCGGACAGTATTATTCCGGGTTGGAATTCTCCTGAACAAGCCTGGGCACAAACACTAGGTCAGCTTGCGTGGTACAAAGCGATGGAAGAATCCGGAGAAATCACAGCAATTACCGATAAAAAATCATTACTAAAACAAATTGATTTATGGAATGACGGAACGCCAAACGATAAAAAACCTATTGGTTATATTTTGAGTTTGGAAGGCGCAGATTCTATTATTGATGTTTCGTATTTAGAAAAAGCATATAATTACGGATTGCGCGCGATTGGTCCTGCACATTACGGACCCGGACGTTACGCAAACGGAACAGACGCAACCGGAAAAATGAACCAAAACGGTCTTGATTTATTAAAAGAAATGGAGCGTTTGAATATTATTCTGGATGCAACACATTTATGCGATGATGCTTTTTGGCAAGCTTTAGATCATTATCAAGGGCCAGTTTGGGCAAGTCATAACAATTGCAGAAGTCTGGTGGATCACAATCGTCAATATAGCGATGAAATGATTCAAGCGTTAATTTCTCGTGGAGCCGTTATTGGCGGTGCTTTAGATGCCTGGATGTTGGTTCCAAATTGGGAAAGAGGCGTTTCGACACCAAAAGCTACCAATTGCAATCTTGAAACAGTTTTCAAACACATGGATCACATTTGTCAATTGGCCGGAAATGCCAATCATATTGGTGTAGGTTCAGATTTGGATGGCGCTTTTGGTACAGAACAAGGTCCGTATGATTTAGACACCATTGCCGATTTGCAAAAATTGGTTTTGATCTTTAAAAACAACGGCTATTCTGATGAAGATTTAAATAAAATCTTTCACCAAAACTGGATCAATTTCTTAATGAAAAATTGGGATTAAATAAAAACTAAACTTGGAACTGCCTTCTTATACGACTGTAATTTTTCGTCGGTTGGATCAACTTCTGTAACCACATAATTAACCTCGGATAAGTTGGCAATTTTCATTTTTAGAACCGTATCGAGTTTTTCAGAAATAGTCAAAATAGCGGTTTTTTCAGAAGCCTGAATCATCGCTTTTTTTACCTGAACGGTTTCCCAATCAGAATCTGAGAAACCACCTTCGATATCTAAGGCATTGGTACCTAATATTAATAAATCAACTTTAATATTCGCCAATTGATTATAGACATCGCCGCTCACACACATTTGGCTGTAAGATGAAATACTGCCGCCAATCATGATAATTTTAACATTGGGTTTGTCCAGAAGTTCCACCGCAGATAAAACGGTAACAGTAAAAATAGTAAGATTTAAATCATCAGGAATTAAGCGGATGAATTCACGAATAGTAGTTCCGCCGCCAATCAACAAAACCATTCCGTCATGAAGTAAATCTAAGGTTTTTTGCGCAATGATTTGTTTTGATTCTCCTGCATAAGTTTGATTATTAGCCGAAGAATGGTGATAGGCTTTTGTCATCGCACCACCTTTTACCTTAATCAATAAAGATTCTGATTCAAGTTCATTTATATCACGTCTTACCGTATCTTCTGAAACAAATAATTTTGCAGAAAGTGTTTCAAAACTTACACGAGTATGCAAGTTAATCTCCTTTAAAATAAGATTTTTACGTTCTTCCTTAGTGTAATTAACCACTTCATTATCATTACTCATGCAAATTCAATTTTATTGAAGCAAATGTAAACAATAAATGCAATATTATTGCGAAACAAATTATAACACAATGCAATAAAAAAGTTAATTCATCTATTTTAAAGACATTTAAACAAAAAATCATTTTGCAAAAAAAATGCAAACTAATTTACAAACCCTAAATTTGTTTAACAAAACAAAAAAAACAACCATGCAAAAAAGCCTATTCCTCTTTTTAATATTTTGTTTTTCTTTCGGAAATGCTCAAACCTCTTTTGTAAACAATACTATTATTCCTGCTCCCAATTCATACAAAGCAACACGAGATAGTATTCGTTTAAACGGACAGATAAAGTTTACTTTTGAAAAAAACAAATTCAGCGCAAGAGAACTTAAAACCGCTCAAATTTTCGAGTCGGCTATAAACTCGAATACTTCAAACAAAAAAAGCAACATTGAAGTTTTATTCATTACTAAAAACCCGGCTGAATCTTTAAAAAAAGAAGCTTATAAAATTGTTATTACTCCAAAAAAGATTACCGTTACCGGAAGTGAAGAAGGATTATTTTATGCCGTTCAGAGTTTATTACAGCTTTTACCCAACAAACCAAAAAGTCAGGAAATAAAATTGCCTTGTGTGACCATCGAAGACGAGCCCAGATACAACTACCGCGGGCTTCACCTAGATGCTTGTCGTCATTTTTTCTCTGTTGATGTTATAAAAGATTTTATAGCACAAATGGCTAGTTATAAATTAAATAACTTTCATTGGCACTTAACAGACGATCAGGGATGGAGAATTGAGATAAAAAAATATCCAAAACTAACTGAAGTAGGTTCGAAAAGAGCACAAACTTTAGTGGGAAATAAATTTGAAAGATCACCTTATTTTTTTGACGGAAATCCCTACGGAGGATTTTACACTCAGGAAGAAATTAAAGACGTGGTGAAATTTGCAGAAGAACATTATGTGAATATCATTCCCGAAATCGAAATGCCTGGACACGCAACAGCAGCTGTTACCGCTTATCCTAATTTATCTTGTTTTCCCGATCGCCAATATAAAGTGATAGAATATTGGGGTATTTTTGATGATATTTTCTGCGCAGGAAAAGAAGAAACTTTTACTTTTTTAGAAGATGTCCTGACCGAAGTGATGGATCTATTTCCAAGTAAATACATTCATATTGGTGGAGACGAATGCCCAAAAACAAGATGGAAAGAATGTCCGAATTGTCAAAAGAGAATCAAAGATTTAGGATTGAAAAACGAACACGAATTACAAAGTTACCTCACTACCCGAATCGAAAAATTCCTGAATGCAAACGGAAAACAAATTTTAGGCTGGGACGAAATGCTCGAAGGTGGGCTTGCGCCAAATGCGGCTGTAATGTCATGGCGAGGCGAAGCCGGAGGAATTAGCGCTGCAAGACAAAAACATAATGTAATCATGAATCCGGAACAAGTTTTATATCTGGATTATAACCAGGGATATTCTCCGCAAGAGCCTTTAACAATTGGAAGATTAACCACGGTTGAAAAAATGTACAACTACAATCCAACGCCTGTTGATAGTTTAACCGTTGAGGAACAAAAGTACATTATAGGTGTGCAATCTAATCTTTGGTCTGAATACTTAACAAGTCCGGCGAAGTTAAATTACATGATTTATCCGCGCGTATTTGCTTTGTCCGAAATTGCCTGGACACAACCTCAAAATAAAAATTACAATCATTTTATTTTAAATCAAATTCCATATCATTTAGAAAAACTGGAAGCACAAAAAAGATTGTACAAAGTTCCGAGTCCTTTTGGTTCTAATGAAACAGCTTTTATTACTTCAAAATATGTTTTGGATTTAAAACCAACGATCAAAAACGGACAAATCTTCTACACAATTGATGGATATAATCCAGATGAAACGGCTGAACTTTACACCAAACCGGTAACGATAAATATCCCAAAAGGAGAATTCAGAACCATTAAAACCGTTCAGATTAGTCCAAGCGGAAGACGAAGTTCTATTAGTAAAATATTGATTAAAAATCCGGAATTAAAATCGGCTTTAGCCATAAAACCAACTAAGAAAGGTTTGAAATTCGATTATTATATCGGAACATTATTCCAGCAAGTTCAGGATTTAGATTTAGCAAAACCTGTTAATTCAGGCATTTTTGAAGGCGCAATAAGCAGTGAAAAATGGAAGACGAAAACAGAGCGTTATATCGGCTTAAAATTCGATGGATACATCTTTATTCCTGAAACGGCAAATTATACAATTTCGACGCTTTCAGATGACGGATCGAAGCTTTTTATCGATAATGAATTAGTTGTGAATAACGACGGAATTCATTGGCTCAACGAAGCGTATGGAGCAGTAAAACTCGAAAAAGGTTTCCACAAAATAAACATTGATTATTTTGATCAGATTGGCGGAACTACTTTAACGTGTTTCATTCAGCAAGAAGGAAAAGAAAAACAAGAAATAAGTGCTTCGCAATTGTATTACGAATAAGACATAAAAAAAGGTTCCGACGATCGGAACCTTTTTTTTATTTAAAACTAAAAGTAATTCAAATTATCCTTTCAAACTTGCAGATAAATACTCACGGTTCATACGCGCGATATTTTCAAGTGAAATTCCTTTTGGACATTCGATTTCACAAGCACCTGTATTTGTACAGTTACCAAAACCTTCTAAATCCATTTGGTGTACCATGTTTAAAACACGATCAACTGCTTCAACTTTACCTTGAGGTAATAATGCATATTGAGACACTTTTGCTCCAACGAACAACATTGCTGATCCGTTTTTACAAGTTGCAACACAAGCTCCACAACCAATACAAGCTGCAGCATCAAATGATTTATCTGCATCGTGTTTGTTAATCGGAATTGTATTTGCATCAATTGTATTACCTGAAGTATTTACCGAGATAAATCCTCCTGCATGTTGAATTCTGTCAAAAGAACTTCTGTCAACAACTAAATCTTTAATTACCGGGAAAGCTTTTGCTCTAAATGGCTCGATAAAAATCGTGTCACCATCTTTAAACATACGCATGTGTAACTGACAAGTAGTTACTCCTCTGTCTGGTCCGTGCGCTTCTCCGTTGATGAATAATGAACACATTCCGCAGATTCCTTCACGACAATCGTGGTCAAATGCTACTGGCTCTTCTCCTTTGTTGATCAATTGTTCGTTAAGAACATCAAGCATTTCAAGGAAAGACATATCTGGTTCGATTCCGTCGATTGGGTAATCAACAATTCCCCCTTTATCTTGGGCGTTTTTTTGACGCCATATTTTTAATGTAAGTTTCATTTTGTATAAGTTTTAAGTATCAAAAAGTATATCAACTTTTAAATACTATTTGTAGCTTCTTTGAACTAATTTAATGTTTTCGTAAACCAGAGGTTCTTTGTGTAATACTGCATCGCTTGGTTTTCCTTTGTATTCCCAAGCTGCAACGTATGCAAAGTTTTCGTCATCACGAAGTGCTTCTCCTTCTTCTGTTTGGTATTCTTCACGGAAGTGACCTCCACAAGATTCATTACGGTGTAATGCATCTTTCGCGAACAATTCTCCTAACTCTAAGAAATCGGCAACACGTGTCGCTTTCTCTAATTCCTGATTAAATTCGTTAGCGCTTCCAGGAACTTTTACATCTTTATAAAACTCTTCACGTAAAGCAGCAATTTCTTCGATAGCTTCAGTCAAACCTTTAGCATTACGAGCCATACCTACTTTATCCCACATGATTTTTCCTAATTTCTTATGAAAATAATCTACAGAATGAGTTCCTTTATTATTGATAAATCTGTCGATTTGATCTTTTACTTCTTTTTCTGCTGCTAAGAATTCTGGCAAATCTGTAGAAATTTCTCCCATTTTAATGTCCGGAGCTAAATAATCTCCAATAGTATAAGGTAATACGAAATATCCATCAGCTAAACCTTGCATCAAGGCAGAAGCTCCAAGTCTGTTTGCTCCGTGATCAGAGAAGTTAGATTCTCCAATAGAGAAACATCCAGGAATTGTAGTCATTAAGTTATAATCAACCCATGTTCCACCCATTGTGTAGTGAACCGCAGGGTAAATCATCATTGGTGTTGTATAAGGATCTTCGTCAACGATTTTGTAATACATCTGGAATAAGTTTCCGTATTTACTTTTCACGATTTCAGCTCCTAATTTAGTTACCAAAGCCGCATCGTTTGCATCTAAACCTTTTACGAAAGCTTCTTCTGTTCCGTAACGTTTAATTGCAGCAGCAAAATCTAAGTAAACAGCTTCTCCTGTTTTGTTAACACCAAAACCAGCATCACATCTTTCTTTTGCAGCACGAGACGCAACGTCACGAGGTACTAAGTTACCAAAAGCAGGATATCTTCTTTCTAAGAAATAATCTCTTTCAGCTTCAGTTAAATCAGTTGCTTTTTTCTTTCCTTCACGGATCGCTTTAGCATCTTCTTGTTTTGCAGGAACCCAAATACGCCCGTCATTACGTAACGACTCAGACATCAAAGTCAGTTTTGACTGGTGATCTCCTGAAACCGGAATACAAGTTGGGTGAATTTGTGTGTAACAAGGATTTGCGAAAAACGCTCCTTTTTTATGAATTTTCCAAGCTGCTGTTGCGTTACTTCCCATAGCATTTGTTGACAAGAAAAATACGTTTCCGTATCCTCCAGAACCAATTACTACCGCGTGAGCAGAATGTCTTTCTATTTCTCCAGTGATTAAGTTACGAGCGATAATACCTCTCGCTTTTCCGTTCACGATTACAATGTCAAGCATTTCGTGACGGTTGTACATTTTTACTTTACCACGACCAATCTGACGGTTCATTGCAGAATAAGCTCCTAACAATAATTGTTGACCCGTTTGTCCTTGTGCGTAAAAAGTACGAGAAACCAAAGTTCCTCCAAAAGAACGGTTATCTAATAATCCACCATATTCACGAGCCAATGGCACCCCTTGAGCCACACACTGGTCGATAATATTAGCAGAAACTTCAGCCAAACGGTGAACGTTTGCCTCACGTGCACGGTAGTCACCTCCTTTTACAGTATCATAAAATAATCTGTAAACTGAGTCACCGTCACCTTTATAATTTTTTGCTGCATTGATACCACCTTGTGCTGCAATAGAGTGCGCACGTCTTGGTGAATCCTGAAAACAAAATGCTTTTACGTTATATCCCTGCTCAGCCAAAGTTGCCGCAGCTGAACCTCCAGCCAAACCTGTACCAACAATGATAATATCTAAATTACGTTTGTTTGCAGGGTTTACTAAATTAATATGATCTTTATAATCTGTCCATTTGTCCGATATTGGGCCGTGTGGAATTTTTGAATCTAATGCCATTATAATTTATATTAATTATTGAAATGATGAAATAATGCGATAATTACGAAAAGTGCCGGTACTACAACTGCAAAACCGTAACCTACTTTACTTAAAAATCTTGAATACTTATTGTGCATCCCCATTGACTGAAGAGATGAACCGAATCCGTGCCAAAGGTGAAAACCTAATAACACAAAAGATATACAATACAATCCTGTACGAATTGGATCATGAAATTTATGCACTAACTCTCCATAATACCTTGTAGCATCTGGCGTAGCACCTGCAATATATTTGTAGTTAACCTCCGGAAACCAGAAATCATAAAAATGCAATCCTAAGAAAGCCAAAATAACCAATCCAGAAATAATCATATTTCTAGAACTCCAGGAAGCATTTGCAGCTCCGTTGTATTTTGCATACGCAATTGGTCTTGCAGCAGTATTTTGAGCAGTCAATACGAATCCCATAACGAAATGGAAGATTACTCCGATTGCCAAAACTGGTTGCATTACATATTGAATCAGCGGATTGTATCCCATAAAGTGAGATGCTTCGTTAAAAACATTTTCACTAATAATAGAAATAAAATTTAAGGAAACATGCAGCGCTAAAAACGTGATTAAGAATATTCCCGAAAGGGCCATAGCCACTTTCTTTAAGATGGAAGCATTCAATAGTGCAGATTGTGCCATAATTGTTTAAGTAGTTTGTTTTAAAAAATTACACAAAAATAACTCAATTAACAAAGAACTACAACCATTTCGCTGTTATTTATAATGATTTTAAAATAGACTACGTAATACGTATTTTTACGTATGAATATTGCTGTATCCCAAATTATTTCATTATAAAACTAACAAAAGTGTCATTTAACCGAATTTTCAGCATAATAACGAGCTTATCGATACATAAAAGTTTATCATATTATTATTTTAAGTAAACTTTTAATTTGTTTTCTTCAAAAGTTACGTCTTACCTAAATTTTATAAGGTTAAAAAAATTGTCATTCCACAACATAATTTTACCTTTATCGGCTTAAAATTTAATAATGAAAACAGGAATTGACGCTATCTCTTTTGATGTAGCCAACATACATTTACCCATAAAAACTTTGGCTGTTGCCAGAAATATTGAACCCGAAAAATTAGAAAAAGGTCTTGGATTAATAAAAATGACTTTACCGGACATTCATCAGGACGCGGTGGTTTTTGGAGCAAACGCTTTGACAAAACTTATTATGGAAAACGAAATAAACTTAAACGAAATTAGCCGGATTTACGTTGGTACCGAAAGCGGAATCGACAGTTCTAAACCTATTAGTTCTTTTTTAATTAGCTTAATGGAACAAAAATTTGGAGAAAATTCTCTGGCAGAATGCGATGTTGTCGATTTTACGTTTGCTTGTATTGGCGGTGTTGATGCTTTGCAAAACTGTATTGACTTTGTAAAATTAAATCCAAATAAAAAAGCAATTGTAGTTACAACAGATTTTGCCAAATATGATTTAAAGTCTACCGGAGAATATACACAAGGCGCGGGAGCTTTGGCAATGCTTGTAACTTCGAACCCTAAAATTATTGCTTTTGATGACAATTGGGCAACAAGCACAAAAGGGGTTTTTGACTTTTTTAAACCTTACAGAACTATCGCAAAAGAAGCGATTACTCAAAATGAAAATAACGATCCATGGTTTGATAATTTAGAAGCCGAAATCGAAATTCATAAAGATCAACCGGTTTTTGATGGTCAATATTCGAATCAGTGTTATATGGATCGTACGAGATCTGCTTACTTTTCGTTTAAGAAATTAAAAAACAAAACCGAAACTTTATACAATACCTGGAACAGCATTATCATGCATCTTCCGTATTCTTTTCAGGGACGCAGAATGTTATCTGAGATTTATGCTTTAGATCACGCTGATAAAATTATTACAGAAAACATTGATCCGGCAGATTATCAAACTAAAATTAAAGAAATTGGAAAATCTGATGAGTACAGAAAGTTTGTAACCGAGAAATTGCAACCTGCTGAATTGGCTTCTTCTTTAATAGGAAATCTTTATACAGGATCTATTTTTATGGGATTGTTATCAACTTTGGCTCATTATTATGATACCAAACAGGAAGTTGCCGGAACTAAATTTGGTTTCCTGGCTTACGGAAGCGGATCGAAATCAAAAGTTTTTGAAGGAACAATTCAAGCGGAATGGCAATCGGCTTTAGCTAAAGTTAAACTTTTTGAGAATCTGGCAGAAAGCACGGAAATTGATTTCAATACTTACGAAAGCCTTCATAAAAAAGAACAAAAACAAAGCATCAGAACTCCTAAAAACGAATGGTTTTTAGATCGAATCGAAAAAGAAATCCCTAATTTGATTGGAGCGAGATATTATAAATGGATTGACTAAATTTTAAATATCAATAAAGAAATTCCAAATTCCAAGTAAAAAACCCGACAGATCAATCTGTCGGGTTTTTATTTTCACAGAGTTTGTCATTCTGAGGAACGAAGAATGACAAGATTGGGTTAAACAACCTTTATCAAAATTTAAAACTTTGAAAAACGTTGCTCGTGAAAATAATCAAATCAATCCTTTTTATCTTGTTGTTCTGTCTGAACAAAACTTCCATTAATTGAACGATCTTCAGCATTCATTCCGTTTGCCATTCCTAACATAAAGGCTGTAATTACAATTATAAATTTTCTTTTTATCCAATGAAAAAGCGGTCGCTTAGACTGCTGCAAGCGAGATTTTTTATTTTGTTTATACATTTTGAAAATGATAAATGATTAGACATTATTATTTCATCTGTGCTTAGAAATAAATTTTCTTAAGCTCTGTACAAACTTTTAGCGAAGTGTTTTGAAGTGATTATTTCATTTATAAAAACAGATTGATTTATAAATGAGCTTAGTTTTTGATGAAGCAAATTTTGCAATTTCAGCAATTTCTTAATTTGAAAAGTAAAGACATTTTCAACTTTTAAAAAATTTAAAACAATTGAAAATCTTGTTTTTTCAGAAGAAACAGCTTGTCCGAATTTATAAAACCGAGAATTTGCAAAATCTAATTCGCTTCTTAAAACAACAAATGACGATTGATAATAATCTGCCGACTTTGATTGAGAATCTAAAGCCCCATCACTCGAAATCATGGCAAAAACCAGAAAGAGTGAGATAAGATATTTTAGATGTTTATTCAATCGATTTGTGTGTAATTATTGTTTTTCAAGCTGAACGAAAGTACAAAATAAAATAAAACCTACAATTTTCCAAACTCTTTTTGTTTAGTATCTCCTCTTTCGGTTTCCTTTCTACAAAGCAACAATCCCAATCCTACAACAAAAACTACACAACTCAACAACATATAAATTCCGTTTTTTAAAATAAAAAAAGAAAAACCTATCGATACAGCGCCAACAATAACCATCGTAGCAATTATGGTATATGTTTTCAAAAAATTCAAGGCATGAATGGCCAAACCAATAAAAAGTAAAGACGGACCAACTATAATAAACGGATATAAAATTGAAGGCGCATTACTTATTTGATTACTTAATGCTTCTTTAGCAACTTCATTATTACCAAAACTCCACATTATAAAATCGATTGTACAAAGCCCGATATGCGCAATAACTCCTAAAGCTGTGATAATCGAAGCAACAATATTTAATTTGTTTTTAGGAAATACATCATTAAAAGATAATAACAACCAAGCACCAATTAAATTAAACCAATGCGCAAAATCGATTGGTACTTGAAAGTCAGGTAAAACTTTTGAAAAGAATAGATAACTGATCAGGAAAAATAATAATCCGAGAAGGCAAAGCTGTTTTGTTGTCATAATTATTTTTTTTTAAATTGATGAAACAAAACTAATATCGAGATCTTTCTTAACAGCCTGTTTTATTGACTTTGGTACAAAACTATCGGTTTTAGGTACGGAATTATAATGCCAATAAAGTTTCTTTATAATTCTTAGAAACAGGAAGTTCTATTTGGGTTAGAATAATTGTATTTTGATTTCTCCAGGACTTAAAATGCACAGGATTTATTAAATGTGAACGATGTATCTGCATTAAAAAATCAAAATCTTCCTGAACTTTTTTAAGCGAAGAACGTATCAATTTTGAAACAAGTTTACCATTTTCGATATAAAAAATCTCAACATAATTTTGAGCATTTGAAACACAAACCAAATCTTCTTTTTTAATTTTTAAAACATCTAATCTATTTTCTCCTCTAAAAGTTATAACATCTTCTGGTAAAGGAATTAGTTTAATTAAATATCTTCTTGCCAGAATAATTACGGGAGTCAAAATTAAAGCGACTTTGATAAAGATTATAGAAAAGAATTCTGAAAAATTATATCCACCTTTTAAAATTGAGCTTTTGTAAAAAGTGTAAACTCCAATGAAATAAATCAAATAAAACAAAAGTATACTTGCAATTTCTAAACTGATATTCCATCTTGATATTCTTTTATAAAGATTTCTTTGAAGAATAGTCAAAAGACAATAACATAAAAAAGCCATCACACTAAAACCAAAACTGATTAAAAACCAAGCTCTAAAATTGATAGTTCCATCGTCGAAAGGTTTTATAATGAATGCAAAAACAAAAAGCCATAAAGCGATAAGCAAACCTACTATCAGATTGTGTTTTATGGATATATTGAGTTGTTTCATTTTTTCTTAAAGGGATTATTACTCTACAATATTAAACTTTAATTCAACTTATTTCAAGCAAGATTCATCAGTTTTCCAATTATTTTCAAGATCAACAATTACCAAAAAATATAAAAGAAGTAAATTACCACAAACCAATTTTTAAAACGAAGATTTTACATACTATTTAAAAAATAAATTTAGATCACTAGTTTTTTTTTGTAAGTATTTATTTAAAAATAATTTGTATTTTTATCACAGTCGTATCCGAAAAACTTATAGAGTAGGAAAATCCAAAAAATAAATTACCTATGAAAAATTTACAAAATTTATCAAACTTGCAAAAATTATCAAAAGAAGAATTGAAATCAATCAACGGTGGAGCTGTAAAATGCGTACCATATCCGATATGTGCCGGTAACGAAGTTTCTTATATTGGAAGAAACATCTGCGGTTGGTATTTATACAAAACAGCATCAGATAGTATCTGTATGGAATATTTAGTATGATAATGACATAATCATTAATTCATTAAAACTGCTACCACAAAATAGCAGTTTTTTTATGTCCACTCTTTTTATCACCGGAAAGCTACTTATAAATCGTAAACTTATTATGACTCAAAGTAAAACCGAGGCTTTCGTATTTTGCGACATTTTCTACACGTTTTTTATTTGTTGTAACTTCAATACTTTTTAAATTATTAAGATCTGCAAAATCTTCAATTTCATTTATCAGCAAACGACCAATGCCTTGACCACGATACTTTTCATGAATAAAAAATTCCTGAATTTCACCTACCAATCCGCAATGGTGAAGGAGGTTTTGTGTATGAAAACTAATAAAGCCTAAACCTTCAATTTCATTCTCCGCTATTAAATATACATTTTTAGGATTTGAAATGTTTTCATTGAAAATTGCTTCAAAAACTTTAAAATCCAAAACTTCATTTTCGAGTTCGCATATTGCTTTGTAAACAAATTTTAAATCTTGCTTCTCAACTTTTCTAATTTCTACTTTTGAATTCATCGCTTTATTGTTTCATATATATCTTAAATTAATTTAACTTTTTAGACATATTTATCCACCCATTCCATTTACAGCTCTCATCATAAAATTCTTTTTCTTGCTTCCCGGCTTTGACAACATAATGATCTGATGTAGTACAGCTTCCATATTTTATAAGTTCTAATTCACATTCCATCTTTATTATTGCATCTAATTGTTCTTTACTTAGCTCTTTAGATTGTCCTTTACTCTCAGCGTAATATACTTTTCCTTTTTTAGTGATAATCAAACTCTCTTTTGTCGAGTGAAAACAGCCAATACTTTCAAAATAAAATTCTACTTTTTCATTTTCTTCCAAATTCCTAACAAATGATTTACTTATTAAATCTTTATAATTAGAATAATCCGGGTATATAGAAATATTATAAACCTTATTATCTTTTACTTCGATTGTTTTCTGTAAAGTCTGATTAACTAAGTTTTCATACACGAACTTATATATTCCTTTTGTCAAACTGTCCAAAGTAATTTCTTTTCTAATATATGGTTTTTCAAACGAGCTAAATTTTTTAAAAATTTTTCCATCTTTATATACCTGAATGCCATAAATCTTAGAAAGATCTTGATTTAACTTATTTTCAAATTCAATTCTTAATCTTATTGATGCAGGAACTTCTTTACAGCTTACTGCAAGAAGTAAAACGATTAAGAATAACACTGCTGCTTTAAATTTCATAATAATCACAATATTTAATCTACAAATACTCATTCAACTCAAGACGCTCAAATTTAACCTTGTATTTCTGAACGTAATTATTCCATTCTTGTTTATGATTTTCATTATTATAAATTGCGGCTGCATAATCGACAACTTCTTTACTAAAATGACTTCCGAAAACAGCATCAAGATTCTCAATTCCCGAATCTATTACCCGTTTTAAGATCGATAATTTATCTTTTCCGTTCTCTTTACAAACCTTATCGAGCCATAATCCTTTGCCAATTTTTACATATTCTTCAAGTAAACTATCGGTAATAAATTCAGAGGGAACGTCATTGATGTCGGGTTCATGTTTACCATTTTTAAATGTCGTTAAAATCAATTCTTCAGAATAAAACTCACTCGGAATAATCGAAATCAATGTCCCGCTTTGAGATGCTTTTAGACAAAGTTCTTTTGTTATAAATTCATGCGGTATTTTCTGAATAGCAAATCCATCTTTAGTTACCAGTTTTTCGCAAAGTTCGGGCGTAATAAATTCCTGAGAAACAAATGGCAATGCGTGAAATGTAATATCTAAAGCTAGCTCGCATAATGCCTTGGTTTTATACTCAGCGGGAACCAATTTTAAATCGCGATAATTAGACAATACTCTCTTTTGCCAATATTCATAATTTTTCGCTGGCGGATTATTTTGTTTTAAAACCAATTTACCATTTTCTAACTCACGTTTTAATTCTTCAAAAGTTTCTATTAATGGATTATCGAGAAGTTTGCGCAATTCTGCCGAAATAATCTCTTCATCGGTATCATCGTCGTATTCGCAATCATTTTTTGGGCCGAAATCATTTGCTCTGTCATTATAATAAAACAAATTATTTTTTCGATCTGCAAAAACTGTATTATGATCTTCGACTATAAAAACGGGCGCTTCAATAACGCCGGAGCATTTAAAATTTCCGTGATTATACGAATTCATTACCACTTCTTTTGCCTTTAGATTTCCTATTATTTCTACATAAGAACCGCCTAATAATAAACTCTGGCAATCGACATTACCGTTTATAAAAATATAAGGTCCGTAATCGCCTTCGGCATTTATAATGGTTCCGGATGTAGAGAAATTTCCATTTATTAAAATTCCTTCAATTCTTATTTCATCGATTTCTTTTACTGAAAAATTTAATAGTTTCGAAAGCCATTTTTTCTCTTTATCTTCATAAAGATCCAGATAGAAGTTGCCTTTTAAATTAACATCTTCATTTGCAACAAGAAAGAAATCCTGATCGTCCCATTCGTCAAAATAATCAAATCCTTCATGATCGATTAGAAATGGAAATTGCGATTTTACTTCTTTTATTGTGATTAGTTTAAAGTTTGAATTCTGCATTTTTATTTTTTTATTGAACTGAATTTGTATTTGCGAGGAACGAAGCAATCGTATCGTGTATATAACATTAGTTTCTTTTGTTAGTGAGATTGCTTCGTTCCTCGCGAGGACGTTGTTAATGATTTAAAGATTCAACTCCATTATTGGCATATATCGATCTTTAATCGAGGTTTCTATTTGACCAATTTTTACAAATCCGAATTTACTATAAAAACTCTCCGCATTTGGTTCTGAATTCAGCACTACTTTTTGAATACTTAAGCTCTTTACACGCATAAAAAAATCATTCATTAATATTTTCCCGAATCCTTTTCCGATAAAATCAGGCAAAACAAACAAATTATCGAGTTCTATACTATTTTCACTTTCGTGAAAGTATGAATAATAGCCAACAATTTGGTCGTCAAAAACTAAATTGTAAACTGGATTCGTCTCGATATATTCTTCTGAAACCGTCAAAAATGCAGACCAAATTTCTATTTGTTCATTAGAATATCCCCAATATGCTTTTGACTTTTTGGTTATTTGGGTTAAGATTTCATGATCGCCTGGAATTGCTTTTTGTATGGTCATAACCTTTGGTTGTTTCTTTGATACAACAATATTACAAAATCTTGTCATTGACAGAAATGATAAAAAATGATGCAAATAAGAATATTCTCTTCGAAATCAAAATAGTCAGAAAAATTGTATTTTTACAATCACGGAAACAATTTACAAAATGTATCTCACAAACGAGAGCTTGTTTTCTACCAAAACCAAAAATGTAAAAGAATTTTAAATATCTTTGAACTATGAGCACAGTAAAACCAAAACACATAGGCCGAAACATAAGCCGAATTAGAGGGCATAGAGACATGAAATAAGAAGCACTTGCTATTGCAATTGGTGTAAGTCAACAAACTATTTCTAGCATTGAAGGAAGCGAAAGTGTTGACGATGAAAAACTAAAAGCAATTGATGAAGCTTTGGGAGTTCCTGCTGAAGTTATAAAGAATTTTTCTGAAGAAGCTGTTTTTAATATTATTGGAAATACTTATCATAACGATTCTTCTTCTATAAAAAATAATAATTGCACTTTTAATCCACTTGATAAACTTATTGAAGCTTTTGAAGAGAATAAAAAGCTTTACGAAAGATTGGTTGAAGCTGAAAAAGAAAAAGTGGCTTTTTTAGTAAAATATGATAAACGTGTTTTTTGAAATTAGACTTCCGCCCTTACAGGGCTTAAAAATTACAATCGTTTTTCGCTCATAGCGCTTCACACTATGCTATTGCTAAGGCTCTTTCAGAGCAACAGATTTTAAACACTCATGATTCCCCGATCCGGAGGAGCACGCCCAAACAAGACAAAAGCTTTTTTTACAATTTGTAATTTTTATTGTACAAAAATAGTTGCAGACACAAAAAAAGGTTTTAGATTTGAGCCTAAACCAATACCACTATTTTCGACCTATGAACCTATATAAGAAAAACTTATACTTTGTATGCATTTCATTATTTATAGCCGTGAGTTACATTTTGTATGGTTATTTTTTTAGAAATTCTATTACGCAACCTGATTTACCTGTTAAATATTTAGCTTACAAAAGTGTACAAGATACTGTAAAATCTGCGCATTATGAGATTGTAAAATTAGGAGACAATTCTCTTAATCTGAATACAACTTACTTTTCTCCAATAACAGAAACTGTTGTTTTTGAATCGGGAAAAGAAGGTTTTGGTAATGATAACGATGAGTTTAAATTGTATTATAAATTTGACAACAAAGGAAAACTGATTGACAGTTTAAAAACGCGCAGATATGATTCGTATAAAATTCATGAATCTTATATACTCTCAAAAGAAGATTATATCTCGTGGATTATTGACAATGATACTATTCGCCATAATTATATCGAACTTAACCCAAAAGCCGACTGGACTTTTGAACGTACGGAGGAAGAGTATAATAAATTAAGCAAAAAAGCCAGTTCGGTTTATTGTTTTAAGGCTCAAAAACATAATTACAATAGCTATGATGTAGGCCAATATTTTGACAAAGCCATTTTTTTGATAGACAAAAAATGGTATGCATTGTATGGGGAAAGTTTGTTTAAAGAAACTGTTTCTGACCCCATAGCAAAAACACTTTCTCCTGTTTACACTCACAAGCTAAGCAAGCTTGGTAATGATATATGGAAAGTAAATGCCTTTTATGATATTGTAGTGAAAAATGACACCTTAAAAATAAAAACTGAAGTATGGAGTGATCGGGTAGATTTGGTTTATGAGAGCCACCCAATAAATCCAGCTTTTTTTATCTTAAAATACTCTCCTTACTTTATTATCAGACCAATAAATTAAAGCAATATGAAAACAAAACAGCCGATGATGAAAAGTTTTTCTTGCGCCATAATAATTACGTTACTTTTTTTTATCGTTTTTAGCACTCAAGGAAATGATTCTTTCAATCAAACAATGGGTATATTGATAGGTATTCCAATTACTTTTATTTGTACAATGCTCTATTGTTTAACAATCATGTTTTTTGAACGCGTGGAGGTTATTGCACCTAGTTTCCTTTATCGTTTTGCCGTTCCTTTTTCGTTTTGCTGTGTAGCTTCGATCGTGATTTGCAACATAAATGATATACCGGTGGTCGATAGTTTTCAGCAGTTTTCGTTTCTGGAATATTGGCAGGAAATCAGCATTCCTGTCTTGGTATTGTTTACGATTAATATGATAATTGCCGGAATATTGTCTATCGAATAAAATGAAAACAAATAAGAAAACTTTAATAAACCTATTTTGTTCTACTTCTTCAAAAATTAGTAATTTTGAAATTCGAAGTTCAAAACTTACATTATTATGAAATATCATCAAATAAACAGCGCTCTTTTTGTAAAAAATCGCAAAAAATTCACGGCAGAAATGAAACCTAATTCGGTTGCCGTTTTCAATTCAAATGACATTTACCCGGTTAGTGCTGATAGTACTTTGCCGTTTGCTCAACACAGGGATATTTTTTATCTAAGCGGTGTTGATCAGGAAGAAAGTATTTTGCTTTTGTTTCCGGATGCGCCTTATGAGAACCAAAAAGAGATTCTTTTTTTGAAAGAAACCAACGATCATATCGCGGTTTGGGAAGGTGAAAAATTAAGTAAAGAACGCGCTTTTCAGGTGTCGGGAATCAGAACGGTTTATTGGTTGCAGGATTTTCATAAAGTTTTGAACGAAATGATGACGTATGCAGATACGATGTACATTAATACAAACGAACATTACCGCGCATCGGTTGAAACTGAAACTCGCGAAGCTCGCTTTATAAAATGGTGGAAAGAGCATTATCCTGCACATAATGTAGCGAAAAGCAACCCTATTTTGCAGCGCATTCGTTCTGTAAAAGAAAGCGAAGAAATCGATTTGATCCAAAAAGCTTGTGATATTACTGAGAAAGGTTTCCGTAGATTATTGCCGTTTGTAAAACCAAATGTTACTGAATATGAAATCGAGGCCGAATTAATTCACGAATTTGTTCGTAACCGTTCTAAAGGTTTTGCTTATACGCCAATTATTGCTTCGGGAAATAATGCGAATGTTTTGCACTATATCGAGAACAATCAGCAATGTAAAGCAGGAGATTTGATTTTATTGGATGTTGCTGCCGAATATGCCAATTATTCAAGCGATATGACAAGAACAATTCCGGTTTCAGGAAAATACTCTGAGAGACAAAAAGCAGTTTATAACGCTGTTTTGAATGTGAAAAACGAAGCTACACAAATGTTGACTCCAGGAACGCTTTGGAAACAATATCATATTGAAGTGGGTAAAATCATGACATCAGAATTGCTTGGTTTAGGATTAATTGATAAAGCTGATGTTCAGAACGAAAATCCGGAATGGCCAGCTTACAAAAAATATTTTATGCACGGAACTTCTCACCACATGGGACTTGACACGCACGATTACGGATTGCTTCACGAACCTATGAAAGCTAATATGGTTTTTACGGTTGAACCTGGAATTTATATCCCGGCAGAAGGTTTCGGGATTCGTCTAGAAGATAACGTTGTGGTTCAGGAAAAAGGAGCACCTTTTAACCTAATGCGCAATATTCCGATCGAGGTTGATGAAATCGAAAGTTTGATGAATTCTTAAATCATGATAAAAAACAAAGCCCTTAATAAATATTAAGGGCTTTGCTTTTATATAATAAATCGATATTTATCCGATTTTTGAAATCTGAACATCCAATTGAAATTTGCCGTCAGCTTCATTTCCGTTGATTAGTTCAAAAAGCTCTAAAGCTCTTCTTGCATTTTTCTCTTCTTCTCTTTGCTCAGCTACATACCACATCATAAAATCTTCTGTAGCGTAATCATTCTCAGCTCTACATTTTGCAATTACTTTATTAATTGCCTGAGTAACTGCAATTTCGTTTTGCAAAGCAATTTCAAATACTTCTCTAAAAGAAGCAAATTCCTGCTGCACTTCCGGAACAGATGGCGTAACTGCAATCCCTCCCATATCTGTAATATATTTGAAAATTTTTAGAAAATGCTCTCTTTCTTCTTCGGCTTGCTTGTACAAATAAGATGCTGTATTTGCAAAACCATTTCTATCTAACCATGCAGCCATAGCTAGATATTTATTAGAAGCGTCACTTTCTATTTTTGCCTGTAAGTTCAATATATTTTCTATTCCTTCAACTAATGAAGTACTTGTTCTTAGTAAATCTTTCATAATCTTTGTTTTTATCTATGTAAAATTACAAAAATTATAGAAGGCAGCTCTAAATGCCTTAAAATTTGGATTTAATCTAAGTAAGAATCTAAATAAGCTCTACATTGACAGTATTGCAAAGCAAAGAATGTAGAGTGAGGGTAAATTTTGTTCCGTTTAATAAATCTCTTAACTGAACTATTTCGCAGATGGTAAGATTTCTGGAAAAATTTCTTTTAGTAGTTTCAATCAACTGTGCATCTGACTGATCAGATAAGTCATAAAGCATATTGAGAATGTCAACGCTATTAACCTTTCTTTGAAAAATCAAAAAATCATGAATTTTATAACTTGACACCGTATCAACAAAATTGATGATTACACTATTGGTCAAATCACATTGATAACTGTATCCTTTTTCGGTTTCAAATAATACTTTCGTGGTCAAATCACTAACTAATGCCATTCTGATAAAATATAATAACGATGCAAAAATATAGAATTTAAAGCAATAAAAAACATAATTAAGACTAATTTAAAATAACAAAATCGTTTAATGTTCTTAAAAACAGTTTAAGTGACCGTATTTTTTTGAACCATGTAAGTAATGTAAGTTCATTTAAATAATAATCTTTATGTTTTTTTTAAAACTCACATAAGCTTATATGCTTTGAATATTTATCATAAAAGTGAACCGAATAACTTTTTTTTTAACTAAAATGAACTTACATTACTTACATGGTTTAAACATTTAGCGTAAAGTTGAACGCGATAACTACTATTTTTAACTCAAATGAAGTTATATAACTCATATAGTTTAGGCTTTCTTATCTTTGTACTTTAAACTTAATTCATCATTTTGAAAACTCTATTATATAAAAATACCAGGATTTCTTATTCTGATTCAGGTCAGGGAACTGCAATTGTTTTGCTTCACGGCTTTCTTGAAAACAAAAAAATGTGGGACGATTATGTTGCACTTTTCTCTGAAAAATATCAGGTTATTACTATCGACTTATTAGGTCATGGTGAGTCTGATTCGTTGGGATATGTTCATTCTATGGAGGAGAATGCAAATGTTGTGCAGGAAATTTTAAAACATTTGAAAATTGAAAAAGCCACAATTGTGGGCCACTCTATGGGAGGTTATGTTGGTTTGGCTCTCGCCGAATTATTCCCAAAGAATATCAATAAATTGGTTCTGCTCAATTCTACATCAAAAGCAGACAGTCACGAAAAAAAAATAAACCGAAATCGTGCTATAAAAGCAGTAAAACAAAATTATGTAAACTTTGTAAGTTTGGCGATTGGTAATTTATTCAACGAAAACAACCGAACACGACTGGCTGACGAAATAGAAAAAGCAAAAGTTGAAGCTTTAAAAACTCCGTTACAAGGAATTGTAGCTTCGCTCGAAGGAATGAAAATTCGAAAAGACAGAGCATCACTTTTACAAAAGAATTTATTTCCGGTTTTACTGATTTTGGGCAAAAAAGATCCGGTTTTAAACTACGAAGAAAGTATTACTCAAATCGAAAATACAAACGCAAAATTGGTTTCTTTTGAAGATGGCCACATGAGCCAGATTGAAAATAAAGAAGAATTGAAAACTACTTTATTGGATTTTTTCGAATAAATTAATCCACTTTATAAAACCAAAAAAGGCTGCTCAAAAATTCTGAGCAGCCTTTTTCTCATTATTAGGGGCAAACTTATAATTTTGATATAATGTCTTTTTTAAATTTAGACAAAGTTGCTCTTGTTAATCCAAGATTCGCTTTTGTTGAGTCAACCGCTAAATAAATAAAATACTTACCATCTTCAGAAACATCTATAATATGTATTTGATCTGTAAGTGTTATTAAGATATCATTGATTTTTTGATCTAATCCCAAAGCTTTAATAGCATTTAACTTTGCTTTTACCACTTCTAAATTATAAGCAGATGCTAATTCCGGGTCAAAATTAGGATTTAAAGAAAGTGAAGAGTAAGACATTCCTGTTTCAACTTCGGTTACTGAAACAGCAATAAATCCGTTGATATTTTCTTTTAAATCGTTTTGGAAATTCTGTAAAAAATCTGACATGTTTTAATTGTATTTAAATTAATTATTGAAAACGGTATCCATTTTGCGCAGCAAAAGTCCCATTTTACTTATATCTTTAGAAAGCAGCGCAACACAGTTATCGTATTCGTCTTTGTTGGCCACCACAATACCTTTTTTGTTCTTAATCATGACTTGTTTAAGATCTCCGTTATTTACATCTTCAGACATTTCTAAACACATCTTCAGTATCATTCCTATCATTGCTGCTACATTGCCGTCATACTCTAAATTAACCGATTCAAGCAAAATGCCATCGATGTTAAAAGTTAATCCTGACTCGGCTCCGGTTTCTTCTACGAGTGTGTTTAAATCAATCATATCGTTGTTATATCATTTTTTAAGAAAAGCCAAAGATATTTTAATAAACAGAATTGTCCGATAAACACTTGTTAAAAAAAAGACACACGTAACCATTTGAAACACTTTTATTTATACGATAGTGTTTCTTTATTTTTAAAATAAACTTTTTAAAAAACGCTAACAAAAAAAGCAGATTTATCTAAAAATATATCAATCTGTTTGAGATATCTTAAATATTATTTTAACATTTACAAGAAATTACTTTTACATCAAGTTTTTCATAAATTTGCAAAAAAAATTATGGAAACAAAGACTGTTGACGAACTACGTTTTGACTTAAATGTAAAATTGATGAAATTTAGAAGATTTCGTTTTGAAAACGGAAGCATAAACAATCCTAATTTGGAAGAACGCGCAAAAAAAGGTTTTTTTAAAAAGATTTTTAGCTAAAAGCCCCCTACAAAAGCTCCAAATCTACCAAATAACCTTTCTCTACAAGTTCTGTATTATTCCTGATGTAATGCGTTTTACCCTCTTTGATCAAAACCAACTGAGTTGAAACTTTGATTACATTTCTATAATTGTGATCTGTAATCACAATTCCCTTTTTCTCTGAATTTGCCTCGATCATTTCATTGACAACATCTACCATCAAAGGAGACAATCCATTATAAGGCTCATCTAACAAAACGAATTTTGAAGGATTCGAAAGAACAATTTTAATTTCTAAATACCGCAATTCCCCACTTGACAATTGACTTATTTGTTTACCTAAAATGGGCACAATAAATGGATCATTGTTAAAAAAACTAATTTTTTGTTTACCGATTGATAATGACACTGCCTTTTTTACAGAAAAATGATTAGGAATAAATTGTTCCTGCGACAAATAACTAATCTCATTGAACACATTGTTATCATTATTTTTTGAAACAGAATCGATACGGATACATTTATTTGGAGCCTGTATTAATCCGAAGATTATTTTCAACAAAGTAGATTTCCCCGAACCATTTCGTCCTAACAAACCAATGATTTGTGAGGTTTCACATTTGAGATAAACATCTGAAAGAATCACTCTTTCGTTGTATTTTTTTTGAATCCCGTCAACTTCTAAAATATGCTTTTTCAAAATATTTTCTTTATTAAAAACACAATGAGACCTATTAAAATTGTAGCAACAAAAGTCATCACATAACTAGAAAGCAAAAGCCAAAGTTTTGAAATTCCGTTATTCGAATAAAATAAATAATCATTTTTTTTACACAGCTCTTTAAAACCAATACTCATCAAAAATCCAAAACTCAGAAACATTATAAAAAAATAATCAAAACCGCCCAGCAAAACAGCAATAGCGCAAACAGTTAAGTTAATCACTAAAGTGGTTTTAAAAAATTCGAAAATGTTGTTTAGCTTTCTGATGCTTTACATTATTTTTTCCTCAAAAGGAATATTAATATTAAAAATTTCGGTGAGCAAGATGACGATTTCCTCCAAATAATTTCTCAAAATCTCATTTGAAACTACCATATCCAATTCTTTCTCTTCTTTAAAACCAAAAGGAAGAAATCCTGATTTTAGATTTTTAAACGAAATAATCCCAACCTCGATTGGCACACCGGCAGCTTCGTTCTCGAACATAAACGCATAAGCCAAAACCTGAATGATTTTATCGTTTTTAAGCTCTTGTGTCAATCCGTTCCATGACTTTAGTATCACATTGTTTTTTTCTACTTTACCGGTCTTATAATCGATAATCCTTATTTTTCCGTTACGCAGTTCAATTCTATCGACATTTCCCTTAATTAAAACTGGAAAAGGCAAATTTGGATGATTTAATCTGCGAGCGTATGTTTGTTCTAAAGCTATAATTTTAACTGCATCTCCATTTTTAATAGCTTCTAATTCCATTCGTAGGAAGTTAGAAACGTTTCTCTTTGCAACTTCAAAAGCCAGAAGATTTCGTCCTTTTTTAATCTCACCTTCTTTATAAACTACTTTAAATTGTCGTAAAACTTCATCGTCTAACAATTTATAACAATTTTCTATATCAGCTTCCGCAATGAATCTGCCAACAAAAGGATCATATAATGCTTTTAACGTTTCATGAATTATTGTTCCCAGTGTGTTTAACGCTATATTTTCTTCAACCTCCTCTACCTCCCTAATACGAAGTACTTTTTGAAAATAAAACTCAATCGGATTTCGAATATAACTAGTCAATGCCGATGGTGAAAAACCAGCAGTTGCAATTTCTTTTAAACGTTCCATAACCGCATCAGATTTTGGAACTACCATAGGCTGATAGGCTGATGTTGGCAAAACAGGATTGTAAATATCAAATGTTAGATTATGCTTAGACTGTTTCTCTACCTCAAGCTGCGTTATAAAACGGCTTCGTTCTCCGGCATCCAAACCGTCATTTTCGGTATTATAAATCAGATAAATATTTTTTGCCCTTTGCAACAAGTGATAGAAGTGATAGGTATAAATAGCATCTTTTTCTTTAAAAGTCGGCAAACCCAATTCTCTTTTAACATCGTACGGAATAAATGAATTCTGAGATTTTCCGGCGGGAAACTTTCCTTCATTCATAGACGTAACAATCACGGTATCAAAATCAAGAACACGGCTTTCAAGAACCCCCATGATTTGTAATCCATGCAAAGGCTCACCTTCAAATGAAACTTCGGCCACATCAATAATTTGTTTATAAATAGCGTGCAAAGTATCAATATTATCAATATGGTGATGTTGCGAATAATAATTAATCAATTTATTAATGACTTTAAAAACAGCAAAAACAAATGCTTTTGCAATCTTTTCTTCTTCATTGTCATTGCTAAAATTCTCTTTGATTAATAGCAAAAGTGCCGATACATTTTCAAGAACTCCAATCGATCCGTTTTCCCATTTCTGAAACAACAATTGAAACAATTGCGACGGATAGGAATTAAGTTCAATAATTCGGTTATGAGTAATAAACGTATAATTGTTTTCTTTGATGATTCGAACTAAATTGCCTGAATTTGCATAAGGCTCCACTAAAGGATGGGTCAAAATATCAAGTACATCTTTATAATAAAACACATAACTTTCGCCTTTTCTGGAAAGTGCATTGGTATGCATTTTAAATAATTTTGCAATCAATATCTGAGAGGGATTATTCTTCCCGGAATATCCCATTGTAATATTCAAACTTCCAACAGAAGAAGGTAATGAATACAAAACAGGCATTAATAAATTTTCCTCACCAAGTACAATAGCCACTTTATCGAGCGATGTTGCAGGGTTTTCATTAATTATATTTTCGACAATACTTCCGGCTAATTTGGCCTGCCCTATTGTTTTTGGAGTTCCTATTACCTGAATATTTTTAGACTGAGAAAAATCATCTACAATCCATTCAAAAATATTTGTTTTATAATGTTTCCAATTTTCTTTAAAACGACGAACAAAAAGTCCGGCATCATGATACGGATCATTAAGAAAAGTTTGATCTACATCCCAATAAATTTTAGCCTGATCTAATGCCAATAAATGCTGTACAATTTTTTCTTCAGAAGCATTTAAAGCATTAAAACCTGCGAAAATAAAATTTCTGTTTGCAATAGTATTCGAAAAGTGATTTAGATTATTTACTGCTTCCTTATAAATCAAACCTTGGTAACCTAGTGATTTATTCAGTAAATGATGGTAAAGTGAATCATAGTACAAAGGCAGAAGTTTCCAAAAATCGATATAATTTTCTAAAAGTCTGGTTTTATTTTCGACTTCAATTCCCCATTTTTTGATATCTTCTATATCTTTCAAATACGACAAAACATGAACCGGATCTAATAAGTAGCGATCGATTTCATTAAAATCCTGCAAAAGCGTTTTAGCCCAATTGGCAAATAACTCGAATGATTGCTGATTTTGTTTTTCTGTTACAGAAAGATAAACTTCATAAAACTCAAACAAAAGCTCAATTGAATCTATAGATCGTATTGAAGCTACATCTTGCACAAAGTCTTCAATACTAATAATCTCCGGAGAAAGAATAGTATTTTTCGTTTCATTTTTTAAAGCTTCAATCAAGAAAACCTTTGCTCTTTTATTTGGCAAAACAATAGTAGTTTCAGTAAGCTTATCAGAATAATCCTGAATTATAACAGTTGCTATTTTTCCGAGAAAAGAAGTATTTATCATTGTATAAAAATAAAAAAAGCCATTCAATTAAGAATGGCTTTTAGTATTTATTTAGAAAGTAAATTAGATTTTACCTTGGTATTTAGAACCAATGTGTCTAATTTCTGTTCTTCTGTTTTGTGCTTTACCTGCAGCAGTTTTGTTACTTGCAACTGGTTGAGACTCTCCAAAACCTTTAGAAACTAAGTTATCAACATTTACTCCTCTTTCGATCAAAGCGTTCATAACAGCAGTAGCTCTTTCTTCAGAAAGTTTTTGGTTCAATTTGTCAGAACCATCGCTATCTGTGTGACCTTCAATAGAGAATTTCGCGTTTGGATAGTTTTTAAGGATTTCTTTAATAGCATCTAATCTAGCTGGAGTTTCTTTGTCACCAGTTTTGAAAGTAGCTTTTCCTGAGTTAAAGTAGATAGCTCTTGCTTGAACTTTAAGATCTTCTAAAGCTTCAGTAGTAACTTCAGGACAACCTCTGTTAGAAGCAGGACCTGCAACTGTAGGACAATCATCATCTTTATCTAAAACACCATCTTTATCAGCGTCTAAGAAAGGACAACCACCATTTTCTTTAGGACCAGCAACTGTAGGACATTTGTCATCTTTATCAGCAATTCCGTCTCCGTCAGTATCAGGACAACCTTTTAAAGCAGCTAAACCAGCAACATCTGGACAAGCATCATCTTTATCAGCAACTCCGTCTCCGTCTCTATCAGGACATCCGTTTAATGCAGCTAAACCAAATTCAGTTGGACAAGCATCACTAGCGTCAACGATTCCGTCTCCGTCAGTATCAGGACATCCGTTGAATTGTTTTAAACCAGCAACGTCTGGACAAGCATCATCTTTATCGTAGATTCCGTCTCCGTCAGTATCTTTACCTCCGAATTTGAAAACTAAACCAGCAGTGTGTTGAAAGTGAGATGGAGCGTCTGGAGTTCCAGAAGCATCTTCTCTATCACCGCTAACTGACCATTTGTATCTTGTAGCAAGCTCAAGACCAATTGCATCTGTAAACCAGAAAGTTACTCCAGCACCTGGATTAACTGTTCCGTAGCTACTATCACCTAAGAAAGTATAACCTCCACCAACAGATAACGAAGGATCAACTACTTTAGATTTGATTAATTCCTGGAAGCTATATTTAATAGTAGCATCAATTCCGTAGTACATTAAATCACCAGGATTAGTCACAACATTACCTCTTGAATCATGTCCTGGAGCAGATGGATTGAAAGTAACGTATTTATCAATTTTGTTTACAGATCCTTGTAAACCAACAGAGAAACCACTACCTACATATCTAGACACACCAATGTAAGATAGAGAAGGAAGAATATTCCAGTTGTCTTTTACAGCGAATGGCTGAGAAAAGTGTTGATCAAAGAAACCACTTCCTGCACCAGAACTGGTTCTAGTGTCAACGGCATTAACTCCAAAAGAGATAGCCCATGGATTGTTACTGTCTTGTGCGTGAGAACTTAAACCCATCACCATCATCACAGCAACTAAAAGTTTGTTAAGATGTTTCATACTTAATTTTTTTTAATTACAATTTAGTTAATTACAAGCAAAAGTAACACCAAATTTTTTAAATACAAAATGAAATGTTAAAAAAAACCTACAAAAATTTCCGTATGTGGAAATTATATAACTTTTAACATTTTTCCGACAACTGTAAAGGCCGCTATAGCTCTATCTAAGTGGTCTTTAGTATGTGCAGCAGATAATTGAACCCTAATTCTGGCTTTTTCCTTAGGCACAACCGGAAAGAAGAATCCTATTACATAAATACCTTCTTTCAAAAGTTCATTGGCCATCGTTTGTGATAGTTTTGCATCATATAACATCACAGGAACTATTGCAGAATCTCCATCAATGATATCAAAACCGGCTTTTTTCATTCCATCTTTAAAGTAGTTTGTATTCCACTCTAATTTATCACGTAAAGAAGTATCTTTTTCTAGCAGTTCAAAAACTTTTATAGAAGCCCCAACAATAGCAGGCGCTAATGAATTTGAAAATAAATACGGGCGCGAACGCTGACGTAGCAGTTCAATTATTTCTTTTTTAGCAGTTGTATAACCTCCCATTGCACCTCCAAGGGCTTTTCCAAGAGTTCCGGTTATAATATCAACTCTTCCCATTACACCTTTTGCCTCAAGCGTACCTTTACCAGTTGCACCGATAAATCCTGCTGCGTGACATTCATCAACCATAACCATCGCATCGTACTTATCTGCCAGGTCACAAATTTTATCTAAAGGTGCCACAAGACCATCCATGGAGAAAACTCCATCAGTAACTATTAATTTAAAACGAGCCCCAGCTTCATTAGCTTTAATCAACTGCTGTTCTAAATCTTCCATATTGCTGTTTTCATAACGGTAACGTGCTGCTTTACACAAACGAACTCCATCAATAATAGAAGCATGATTCAAACTATCCGAAATAATCGCATCGTTTTCTCCTAGCAAAGGCTCAAAAACACCACCATTAGCATCAAAAGCTGCTGCGTAAAGAATAGTGTCTTCTGTACCATAAAAATCAGCAATCTTTTTTTCCAATGTTTTATGAATATCCTGAGTTCCGCAAATAAAACGTACTGACGACATTCCGAAACCATGAGTATCCATAGCATCTTTTGCTGCCTGAACCACTTCAGGATGCGACGAAAGTCCCAAATAATTGTTAGCACAAAAATTCAACACCTTTTCTCCTGTCGAAATAGTAATTTCTGCATCTTGAGCAGAAGTTATAATTCGTTCTTTTTTAAAAATTCCGTTTTCTTCAATAGTTTGCAACTCACTTTGCAAATGTTCTTTTATTTTACCGTACATTTTTATTTATTTAAAACGTTAAAAATTAACAACTTAAACCTGTTAAGATTCAAATACCTCTTTAACATCTGATTAATTTCTTCACAAATTTACTACATCGATTTCTGTTCCTATATACACCAAAGCCTTTTTTAACACTTTGTATCCTAAATCTTCAATAGCATCCTGATATTCTTGAATTTGCTGTGTGTATTTTGAGTTTATTGCTCCTGTCTTATAATCTAAAAGATAAGCCTCTTTATTAGAAGTTAAAACAATTCTATCCGGCTTTAATATCCTGCCCTCTTTCTGAACGATTGTTTGCTCATTCAGAATACTATAATTTCCATCAAAACAAATAGCTAATTCAGGATGATTTACAATTTCCCGAAGCGATTTCAAAACCATATCTACCTGATCAATTGTAATCAAACCATTTTCGATCGCTTTCGTAATGGCCAAATCCACATCTGACTTATCCTTAACAAAGGCTAAAATCTCGTGAACTATATTTCCGTACGCTATCGCTTCTTGCTGATGCGTTCCCCACATTAAGGATTCTCGTTGCGCTATTTTGATGTTTTTAGGATTTAAAACATCTAAAACCACAGGAATCGTTTTCACCAAATCGATCAATTCCGTCGCTTTTGAAAGCCTGGTTTTATTTCCAAATTCATATTCTAATTTATCCGGATCGTAAACCCCTTTACTAATTAAATATTTAATAAAAAAAGAGGCCATATTACTAGGAAACTCACCATCTTTTCTTTCTTTTAAAGACTGAGAAATAACATACAACTGCTCTTCTGCACGAGTCAGTGCCACGTACAAAACATTAATATTATCGAGCAATTCTTCTTGCTTCTTTAAATTAAAAATATTCGAAGCACTTTCACCAAAACCTTCAACAGCACTGCTATTATCAATTAAAGCTCTTGGCACATCCAAATCAACATCTTCAGTATCGAGCCATAATTTATCTTTTGGTTTTCGATTATAATCTTCTTCGGCAAAAGGCATAATTACCACAGGAAACTCTAAACCTTTCGATTTATGAATGGTCATGATTCTAACTGCATTTATCCCTTCCGGGGAAGGAATACTAAATCTTCCCGCATTTTCATCCCAATACCCCAGAAAATCTGAAATTCCGGCCTGGTTTCTAATATCTCTTTCTAAAACGATATCCAGAAAAAATTGTACGTAAGCATTTCCTTCTGCGAGAGGCACAAATTTCGAAATGATAATTTCTACTGCTTCGTAAAGTGACTTTTTTCGAATATTTTCAAAAGATAAAGCAACATCAAAACTCAGAAGCCATTTTTCAAAATCAACTTCTAATTTATGCGCCATTCCCTGAGCAATAAAGTCATGAATAGGCATTTGAATTTCTTTGTTTGAAGCTAAAAAATGCAGAAAATTAGCTTTTGACTCAAGATCAGCACTATTGTGCAGATATTTCAGCAAATGAACAATTAATCGAACTTCTGTAGCATTTTGAATCATCAGGGTTTCTGAAGACAAAAGCGGAATATTTTGCTCTGTCAGATAGTTGGCAATCGCAATTCCCTGATCTCTTTTTCGAGTCAGAATAACGATATCATTATATTCAAAACCTTCATGAACTACTTTCTGAATTGTATTTAATGTCACTAAAACATATAAATCTGATTTTTCAACCACATCTTCTTCATCTGCAAAATCTGATTTTTCAATTATTGGCAGAAATGAAATATTGACATAACCTCCTTTTTTTGAATTTGAGTTTTGAAAACTATGATTTTCGTATAAATTTTTATAGTCTTCATTTGAAAATTCAGTCGAAATCAATTTAAAAAAGGAATTATTAAAATCGATTACTTCACTATAACTTCTATAATTGGTATCTAAATGTTTTATTACTTTTTCAGGATTATTAAAAGGATTCAGGCCTTTACTCAACTCTATAAATTGTTCTGCTTTACCACCTCGCCAGCGATAAATAGATTGTTTGGGATCTCCCACAATCATCAAAGTTCCTTTATTACCTAAATCATCTAATCCCGAAAGCGAATTATCTATCAGCGGAATCAGATTTTGCCATTGCATCTCTGAGGTATCCTGAAATTCATCAATAAAAAAATGACGATAGCGCTCGCCTATACGTTCATAAATAAATGGCGCGGGCTGGTTCTGAATTTCACGATGAATTATAGCATTAAATTCAGAAATTGATAAAACATTTTGTTCGGCCTGGATTTTCGCCAACTCATTACTAACGGTATTTAAAAGAGAAAGCGGTGTTATATTTTTTAGAAATGCTTTATAAAAATCTCTTTTTTCAAAATTCTTATAAATTTTTTCCAGAATCTGAAGCAGCTCCGGAATAATATTTTCGATTAACGCTTTGTCTTTGGCCGTTTTATTAATCGCGATATCATCAAATTCATGAAACGTTTTATTTCGCGGATTAAATTTTCTATCCCGAATACTTTCTAAATGATTCGGAAAAGTTCCGCGGGAAAATGATTTTAAATCAATTCCGTTTTTATCGATCAAAGCAAGAGCTTCTGTTGCAAAAACTTCATTTGCAGATTCCAGATCTTTACAAAGAGCCAGCATTTTCTTCTTTATCACTACAAATTCTTCGATGGACTTATCCTGAAAATGAGAAATTTCATTTCTATTATTTTCATTCAAGACCAATCTTCCTGTATCTAAAATTTCACGCGATATATCCCAACTCTTATCGTCGTCGGTTTTTTCCATCGTAAAATCGATCAGCAATTTGGTCAGTGTTTCGTCCTGTCCGGCTTGCGCAATAATAGCATCAACCGCTTCTGTCAATAAATTTTCAGTATCTAAAGTAACCTCAAAAGTCATGGGCAAATTAAGATCATGAGCAAAAGCACGAATTACCTTGTGCGTAAACTTATCGATTGTAGAAATATCAAAGGCAGCATAGTTATGAATAAGATGCTTGATGATATTTTGCGATTTTGTTTTGATTTTAATAACAGAAAGTCCCGTGTCCCGAGACAAGTCTTCCATTAAATCCAATGCTTTTCCAGAAGGTTCTTCTTTTGTAAATTCAGACAAACTTCCCACAATACGGCTTTTCATTTCATGAACCGCTTTATTGGTAAAAGTTATGGCAAGGATATTTCGATAAGCATCATTTTTAGGAGAAGAAAGAATAATTTTAAGATATTCTTTCACCAAAGTATAGGTCTTTCCTGAACCTGCAGAGGCATCATAAAGGGAAAAGGACGGACTTTGCATAACTTTAGTTTTATAATGTAAAAATAGCACAATAAATATTAAACCCCAATAATGTAAGATTTTCAAATTCCAAAAAATAAAAATTCCAAATTCCAATGTTGATGCTTTTTATCGCATAGAATATTGGAATCTGGAATTACTCGTTTGAAAATTCTTGAAATATTATGCAGTTTTAGGAAAGGCTCTTTTATTAAAAAACAACAAAATCCCAACACCTGTAGAAATCGCCATATCGGCAACATTAAAAATAGCATTAAAAAAAGAAACTTCTTCGCCTCCCCAAACAGGGAACCAGGCCGGCAAAGTACCTCTCCAAAGAGGAAAATAAAACATATCTACTACCAAACCATGAAACCATGTTCCGTAAGGTTCCGACGAGAATAATGTGGCCAGATTACCGTGACTGTCGTCAAAAATAATCCCGTAAAAAACAGAATCAATAATATTTCCGGCAGCTCCCGCAAAAATTAAGGCAATTGCAACGATCAGATAATTAGAATGACGTTTCTTAATTGAATCTGACAACCAATATGCAATCCCAAATACAGCAAAGATCCTAAAAACAGTCAAAATCAACTTTCCGTATTGTCCCGGTATTTTTGTTCCCCAGGCCATTCCTTCATTTTCTATAAAATGAATTCTAAACCAATCAAAAACGACAACTTCTTCACCTAAAAAAAAGTTTGTTTTTACGTATATTTTTGAAAGCTGATCAACAATTAAAACTAAGAATATAAGGAAATACGCTTTTGGTAATGACATTTTATTAAATTTTGATGGGGCAAAAGTAACAATTTAATCAAAAAAAACGCTCCCAATGGAGCGTTAATTCTTTTCTGCCACAAACTAAGGCGTCTCAGATAATTTATTTCTTCTTATATAAGGTCTATTTTTTAATATTTGGCTGGACTGGTACCTTTGGAGTCTTTGGCGTATCGGCAAAAAATTCAGAAATAGACTTAAACAGGCCTTTACTCTCTTTTCCAGCGGTTGCCTTTTTGGCTTCAGCCTTTTTTACATCAGCTTTAAATTTAATTCGAATTTTTTCAAATTCCTTCATTCTGTGCTCTACGTCAGAGTTTACATCTTTGAATTTCAATACTTTAGCCATTGTGTAAGTTTTTTATGTTAAATAAATAAAATTATTAATGATTTGATATTACAATGATACATAATTTAATTTATATTTGTTAGTAAAAATTAACACTTGTTTAGATCAATAAGCAATATTCCTCATCAATAAGCATCAAAATAAATTAATTTTAACAGTTTTCCTAAATCCTACAAATATGACTGAAATAACATCTACCCTAAACGACTTTCTGGTTACCACAAAATCTTCTGCTGCATTAATAATAAACGGAAAAGGAAAATTAATCACATCATTACACATCGATTATGCAGATAGTGTTGCGGCAATGAGTGCTGCAATCTTATCAATGAGCGAAAAATTCTTAATTGATTTAGATAAAGGCGTATTAAAACAACTATTTCTAAAAACTTCAGAAGGCGTTGTAATTGGAAATAAAATAAGCGGCACAAACTTTATAATTGCATTTTCGAAAGACGGAAGTAATCTGGGTTTATTAATGCGCTCAACTGATGAAGTCGCCACAGAATTAAGTAAGAATTCCCTATTAAAATAACATAAATCTATTAACCCAAAAACAACCCTAAACTATGAGTAACGACTTTTTAAACGTTTTTTTAAATGAAATGAAAACTAACGTAAACGGCTTTATAGCGGTAGCTGTAACCGAAATTGAATCAGGATTAAGCTTTGGAAACCTCACAATTGACCCAGCGTTCGATCCTGAACTTGCAGCGGCCTATAATCTTGAAGTTGTAAAAGCCAAATTAAGCGCAGTAAAAGCCTTAAATTTAAACCAGGACATCGAAGATATTTTGATCACACTGTCGAATCAAATTCACATTATCGATATTTCTCCAAACAAAAAATTCATGATTTACCTTGCGGCAGATTCAACTAAAGCAAATTTAGGAATGACAAGAGCTGTATTAAAAAAACACAAATTAGAATTAGAGAAAAACTTAGCTTAGTTTTTTGTTTTATTTTTTAATTAGAACTATCTCCAATCAGGATAGTTCTAATTAAAAAAACTTTTCATTGCGCCAAATCGCATAGCTCCGTCTTCTTACAAAAAATTGAATTATAATTTTAGCACTTCTTCTTTAATTATAATCAAATTCTTTCAAAAGATTTACAACTTACCTTAAACACATTACAGCAAAACATTAAACAAAAAAAACGCCCCTAAAAGGAGCGCTTATTTCATTAAGTATTTATTATCGTTGCAAGTTCTTCGCTTCGATACTCATTGTTGCATGAGGAACGATTTTTAGCCTTTCTTTGCCAATTAATTTACCTGTTACTTTACAAATGCCGTAAGTTTTATTTTCTACACGGAATAAGGCGTTTTTTAGGTCGCGTATAAACTTTTCCTGTCTGATAGCTAACTGTGAGTTTGCTTCTTTAGACATTGTTTCGCTTCCTTCTTCAAATGCTTTAAAAGTCGGAGAAGTATCATCTGTTCCGTTATTCAAATCATTCATGTAAGCACTTTTTATTAAATCCAGATCGGCTTGTGCTTTTTGTATTTTATTTTGGATTATTTCTTTGAACTCTGCCAAATCAGCGTCAGAGTATCTTGTAATTTCATCTATCATTTTATATTTATTTTGAAATTAATATCATTGTTTTTATATCATCAAATTCAATTTCTGTGCCGTTTTCTAAACTATCCACAAAAACCAATTCATCCGTTAATGTCTCAGACTTAATATAGTCTATATTTTTTAGAATTGCTTCTTCTAAAATACCATTTCGTTTTATTTTAACTTTAATCTTATCGGTAACTTCAAATCCTGAATCTTTACGGATATTTTGAATTCTGTTTACCAACTCTCTTGCGACACCTTCGTTTTTCAATTCTTCAGAGATTGTAATATCAAGCGCAACTGTTATTCCGTTTGAATTTGCAACTAGCCAACCTTCGATATCCTGAGATGTTATTTCGACGTCTTCTAGTGATAAAGTTACATTATTTCCAGCAATAACAATATCTAATGTGCCTTGCTTGTCTAACTGGTTAATCTGATCTGCTGAAAAAGATTGTATTTCTTTGGAAATCAGCCCCATATCCTTACCGAAACGTGGACCTAAGGCTTTAAAATTTGGCTTAATTTGTTTTACCAATATATCTGAATCATCCTCTAAAAGTATAATTTCTTTCACGTTTACCTCTGCTTTTACAAGCTCGGAAATAGCCAGAATTTCAGCTCTCTGATTTTCGTCAAGTACCGGAATCATTACCTTTTGCAGAGGTTGACGTACTTTAATCATTTCCTTTTTACGAAGCGATAAAACCAAAGATGAGATGGTTTGCGCCTTCTGCATTTTGCTTTCTAACGTTTTATTAACAAAGTTTTCGACAAATTTTGGAAACTGAGCCAAGTGAACACTGCTATATTGCTCAGATCCTGTCGAACTTGTCAAATCTTTGTACAATTTATCCATGAAAAAAGGAGCGATTGGAGCGCTTAATTTACTGATCGTTAATAGACAAGTGTAAAGCGTTTGATAAGCCGCGATTTTATCGTGTGCATATTCTCCTTTCCAGAAACGACGACGGCATAAACGAACATACCAGTTACTTAAGTTTTCCTGAACGAAGTCAGAAATTGCTCTCGCTGCTTTTGTAGGCTCATAGTCCTCGTAACATTCATCAACAAATTTTATTAAAGAATGCAATTCAGAGATGATCCACTGATCGATTTCAGGTCTTTCGTTTAACGGAATTTCAGCTTCTTCATATTTAAACCCATCGATATTCGCATATAATGAGAAGAATGAATAAGTGTTGTATAATGTCCCGAAGAATTTACGACGAACCTCAGCAATTCCATCAAGGTCAAACTTTAAGTTGTCCCAAGGATTGGCATTCATAATCATGTACCAACGAGTTGCATCTGGACCATATTCTTCGATAGTTTTAAAAGGATCTATTGTATTCCCTTTACTCTTAGACATTTTTATTCCGTCTTTATCTAAAACCAAACCATTCGAAACCACATTTTTATAGGCTACTTTATCAAAAACCAAAGTTCCGATCGCGTGCAAGGTATAAAACCATCCACGTGTCTGATCGACACCTTCGGCAATAAAGTTGGCAGGAAAATCTTTATTCTCATCAATTTTATCTCTGTTCTCAAAAGGATAATGCCATTGCGCGTAAGGCATAGCTCCTGAATCGAACCAAACATCAATTAAATCGCTTTCGCGTTTCATTGGTTGTCCTGAAGCCGAAACCAAAGTGATCTGATCAACTACATTTTTATGTAAATCGATTAAATCATAGTTAGACTCAGCCATATTTCCGATTTCAAAACCTTTAAACGGATTTTCTTTTTGAAAACCTGCTTCGATAGATTTTTCGATCGCGTTGTATAATTCTTCAACAGAACCAATAAGAACTTCTTCTTTTTTGTCTTCAGTTCTCCAAATTGGCAACGGAATACCCCAATATCTAGAACGAGATAAGTTCCAGTCGTTGGCATTTTTCAACCAATTTCCAAAACGTCCTTCACCAGTAGACTTAGGCTTCCAATTGATAGTTTCGTTCAGGTCGAACATTCTATCTTTTACATCGGTTACTTTTATGAACCAGGAGTCTAGTGGATAATATAATAACGGCTCATCAGTTCTCCAGCTGTGTGGATAACTGTGTACATATTTCTCAACCTTAAAGGCTTTATTTTCTTCTTTTAAGCGAATAGCGATCTCAACATCTACAGAACGTTCTGGAGCTTGTCCCGCATCGTAATATTCGTTTTTTACATATTTACCGGCCAATTCACCTAAATGAGATGTGAATTTCCCTTGTAAATCTACCAGCGGCACTGCTGTTCCGGTTTCGTCAAGAACCAACATTGGTGGCACTTCCGGTTTTGCTTCTTTTGCTACTTTAGCATCATCTGCACCAAAAGTTGGAGCGGTATGTACAACTCCTGTTCCATCCTCTGTAGTAACGAAATCTCCGGCAATTACTCTAAATGCATTTTCGGCATTTTGATATGGCAATACGTAGGGCAATAATTGTTCGTAACGAATCTCTACTAAATCAGCTCCTTTTGCTTCTGCTAAAATTTTGTACGGAAGTTTTTTATCCCCTTCTTTTACATTATCAAAGTCAGCATCGTCTTCACTTAAGAAAAATCCTTTTCCAAATTGTTTTCCAACTAAACTCTTAGCCAAAACAACATTGATTGGTTCAAAAGTATACTGATTGAATGTTTTTACTAAAACATAATCTATTTTTGGCCCAACTGTTAAAGCAGTATTCGATGGTAATGTCCACGGAGTTGTCGTCCATGCCAAAATGTGGATATCTCCAAAACCTTGAAGAAAACCAGGTAAAGTTTCCGGCAATGTTTTAAACTGTGCTACAATCGTAGTATCAGTAACATCACGATACGCTCCAGGCTGATTTACTTCGTGAGAAGACAATCCTGTTCCTGCTTTTGGAGAATAAGGCTGAATTGTATATCCTTTATACAACAAACCTTTATCATAGATTTGTTTCAAAAGCCACCAAACAGACTCCATATATTTTGGTTTATAAGTAACATACGGATCTTCCATATCTACCCAATATCCCATTTTCTCGGTCAAATCATTCCATACGTCGGTATAACGCATTACGGTTTTTTTACACGCTTCGTTATATTCTTCTATAGAAATTGTTTTACCAATATCTTCTTTTGTAATTCCAAGTTCTTTTTCGGTACCCAATTCTACAGGTAATCCGTGTGTATCCCATCCGGCTTTTCTTTTTACCTGAAAACCTTTTTGAGTTTTATACCTGCAAAAAATATCTTTAATCGCACGTGCCATCACGTGGTGAATTCCCGGTAAACCATTTGCTGAAGGCGGACCTTCAAAAAACACGTAAGGCTCAGCACCTTCGCGAGTTGTTACGCTCTTTTCAAATATATTTTCTTTCTTCCAAAAATCAAGTACTTCTGACGCTACTGTTGGCAAGTCAAGTCCTTTGTATTCAGTAAATTTTGTGCTCATTTTATCCTTTTCTTAATCGAGGTGCGAAAGTAAGGAATTTTGGATTATTGACCATCAATTTCTTGAAATTTCACAAACTTTTGTTGAGATAATAGATACAAAAACAAAAGAATTGATTACTTTCCGGTACTAAACTCAAAAAATTGAGCCATTAAACCAAAAACCAATCAATTCTAATAATTCTTTTTTATAAAACTAAAAGTCTATTTAAATCCTCCGAAATAAACTTCTTTCATGAAAATTCTATTTCCAAAAACAGGATTTACTTCAACTTTTTCGCGGGTTTCCTGATAAAGGGTTTCTCCGTTAAAATCTTCTATTTCATAATTAATCTTATGCGGAATTTTTCCTGAATTTAATGCCGCAACTGGTCGGTAATCTCCAAAAAGTTTTCTTTCGAAAAAGCTTTTATTTCCGTTATCAAATTCTGTTTTCTCCGTCGAAACTATATTGAAATTTTCTTTATCAATAAAAACATGATAATCTGTTTTAGGAATTGTTCTGTTACCTGAACTTAACGTTTTTTCAAAATAATTTAAGTGATAACACAATCTACCTTCGTACATTTCATCTGGCAAAAGCTCAAAATTATTCCATAAATCAAGTCTTAAATCGGTTAGAAAATTGATTAAGTCGACATTTTTAGACAAATTGCTATAATCGTACGAAGTGAGTTTTGCCCATTTCGCATTTACACCACTTTCGCGATCGTCATGACTCCAGGCTTCTGCTCCGTTCACGATTTCATAATAGCTTTCCGGCATTTTTTTTCTAAGAAGATAATTGGTGTTTGTGGCCCATTTTTCTTCTGTTTGAGGTATCTTATTTCCTTCTATAGAAAGTTTAGAAAACAAATGTGTTTTTTCGACTTTCTTCAAAGCCTGGCTTCCGCCTAAATTACCTATTACTTTAGCAAGCAAATTTGCATTAAGCTGATAAGGTATAGAATCAAGCATATTGTATCGCTGCATTTTTGATTTTTCTAAATATGCTTCACGATTTGATTTCTCAATTTCCCACTCAGCATCTTGTTGTTGTATTTTTTCAAAAAAAGCTAATCTCTTTTCTTCTTTTTCTTCGGCAATTTTAAGACCTAACTTTTTAAGATCAGCAAAACGATTGGTATGGCTTCTTATTTTTTTCTCAGCAAAATTCCCTCTATTTACCCTATCAATAATAGATGTCCCTCGAGAATCCAGTTTATCGTTTTCGATAAGCAAATTAGCATATAGCAAGGCTTTTTCTTTATTTTCGAGCAGTAAATATGTTTCGGCTAAATTATTTGTAACAATAAATCGGATATATTCGTTAGCTGGTGAAAGCGGATATTTAACCAACAAACTTTCCAGATATTGCAAATGGGGAGCCAGCAACTTCTCGTCTAAACCTTTTTCAAGGGTTACTTTCTCCATTTGAGCAGTAATTTCTTTTTCAAAAGCCAACATTTGATTGTATTCTGAATGTCCTTTTGAGGTTACAAATTCAAACCTTTCTTTTGATTCGCCAGTTGAATATCCAAATTTATAATTTAAAAACTCCTGGATTCTGATAGCTGTCTTGAAAATAACATTATCAAACCCAAGTCCCACATCGCTGTAATCTGAATCTTTTACTGCTGCTTTTACCTTTTTATCCTGATCTGAGGCTGCAAGTTTCATCGCTCCTAGACTATTCCCTACAGTTATTGAATAGGATTCTGAACCTCCAAAATCCTTAGTCAGTATTATTTTATCTCCATACTTGACATCTAGTTTTACATTGGTGATATAATTAGAATGTGTACCATAAGTCCATTTATTTTCTTTCTTATTAAAAGCACTATCTACTTGTGTATCTGTATATCTAGGCAAGGCAAAAGTCACGTAAATTTTAAGCTTCCCGTTTTCCGGATCTTTTATATATCCTTTAATATCAAAAAAGTGCTTTTTTAAATTCGCTTCTTCTTCCTGCAAAGATTTATCCATTTGATAAAAAGTGGTCTGTGTAAGCACATTGTCCAGAACAGGAAATTCTGAATATTGAATAACCGGAATATAAAATTTCTTTTTCTTCGAACTTATTTTTTCTTGTGCCTGAATTGAACTAATTACAAGCAAAGCAATTAAGAGTAATGTTTTTTTCATAGGCAAAAAAAAAAGCCACCAGAAATAAATTCTGATGGCTTTGGGTTTTTAATTTTCTTATTTTTTATTGAAAATTTGAATAGATTTATCAGACACATAAAAAATATTTTGTGTCGCAGGATCTACTTCATAAACTGGTTTATTGTTATTAAAAATAATTTTATCAACCTCAACTCCATCAACTTTACTCACTTTTACAAGAATTTTTTCTCCAGAATCTGCTTTTGCAAAAATATAAGAGAAGTCTCTATTTTGTTTCATTGCATTAAAACGAGAGTTAAATTTAGCTGCTACTATGCCAAGAGCTGCTGACCCAGCTGCATAAGCTTTTGCCTGATCCTTATTTGTCTGATCTCCTTTTGCAACTGCGGTTCTCATGTTACCGTCGGAATCACGATATGTCATAGTTATATCAGCACCTTTAACTGAACTTACTGCAGAACCAACACCTAAACCAATACTTCCAGCAATTGCAGCGCTTTTTAGCAAACGTCTTGTTCCTTCACCTGGTTGTGTATAAGTAAGGTGGTATTTTATAGTTCCATCCATATTAACCCCCATTACTTCAAGCGGTCCTGAAAGCACAACTCCCCAAGGAAATAATTCAATACTATTTAATTCTTTCTCTTTTTTGATATTTACTTTAGCAAATGGTTCTGGCTTATCGCTAATGCTTGGATCAAATTTGTACAATTTCTCGTCATTATATACCAAGTAAGAGTTTGCAGCTTCGTCGTAAGTTGGTAAAACCGGACGATCTTTTTCAAACTTAATATTACGTTTCCAAAGTTTAACTCCTGTTTTATAATCAACCATGTTTCCATAAGTCCCTGTAAGGTACATTACTTTTTCACCTACTTTTCCTAAGTAATAAATTGGATCTTCTTTGTCATCTGAAATTTCAATGAATTTTTTCCAAAGCTTTTCTCCGTCTTTGTTTATCAGCATCATTTCATTTTCTGCAACATATAAGAAATCCTGATCGATTGGAATTACTCTTTTCAAACCATCTCCACGAGCATCTTTTTTCCAGATTTTTTCTCCTGTAGTCAAGTCAAAAAAGTTAAAACCTCCATAATGAGCAATTAACAATTTTGTACCCCAATCTTCTAAATAAACAACACGTTTTGTTTTGATAGATTCTTTCCAGATACTTTTTCCGTTTTCTGTATTCAAAACATTCAAATATTCTTTGGCTGCAAATAAACCTTTACTGTTTACAACTACAATATTTTTATCATTTTGAGTCAAAAAGAATCTTGAATAATCTTCTTCAGCTTTCCAGTTTAATTTTCCTGAAGTTCTGTCAAATGAATATAGTTTTCCGTACAATAAATAATAAATTACTGATCCGTGCACTGTCGCTTTATTGGCATTTGCAGACTCTTTTAATGAGAAACTAAATAATGATTTTGCTTTGTCTACAGTGGTATTCCATTTTAACTCTCCTGTTTTCATATCTAATAAAGCAATTGCCATATCTCCGTCTTTTTTCAAAGTAAGCAAATACTCATCTGTTTCAGGAATAAAATCTGACTGCATTACCCAGAAAGATTCTTTAGACGAATTGTAAACCACTTTACCACTATCTGTATTAATGATAATATATTTACTATTGATGTAAGCCTCTACATAAGGACTTCCGGGAACACTTGATAAATCACTTTTTTCTTTAAAAAGTTTTCCAAAATCAGGATCAGTCAGGATATCGCCCGCTGAAGTTGATCCAAAATCATCTTTTGTTAATGTCCAAACAATTTTTTTTGTTTCAGGATCTAAACCTTTTACAGTTCCGCCTTCTTTAAAAACAACAATTCCTGTTATTTCGTTTTGAACCATGTCTTTGACACTGTTCTCTGTAGTGATTATTTCGTCGTATTTTCTTTGGGCAGTTGCTGAAAAAGCAATTAAGAAAACCAAAATAATCGAAGAAGTAATTCTCTTCATAGTAGTTTTTTCTTTAAACAAGTTAATAATTTACGCTGGGGTTTTTAGTAATGAATTCACTTATTAAAATAATAATTATGAAAATTTTAATAAAAATTCACTGCGCAAATATATAAAAATAGGATTCAGTTTAAGAAAAAATTTCTTTCAGAATATCAAGTGATTTCGGCTTCTTAAAACCGTCTAAATGAAAGCTATAATAATCGATCAGAATCTTCAACAAAATCTGTCTTTCGATGACATGAAAAACTTTTTCAGTATTGTCAAATTTCAAATCAATTAATTTTTTAAAGAGGTTGGTTTCATGTTCTGTAAGCGCAGTCAAACCATGAAAAAGGGTAAAAACACCATCGTTTATTTCGAAGTAAGGCAAATCGATCTCTGACACATCCGGATAAAAGCCCAAATACTTTGTAATTTCTAAAAGTAAAATCAAATGAAAATTAGAAATTTCGTCATGATGATCCAGCCAGGTTAAGGCGGTTTCTAAAAACACAAAAAGCGATTCGTTTTTCTCTTCTTCCTGAATAGAATAATGCAGCATCTCAGACAAAAACATGACCATGGTGCTTTTTATAATATCTGTATGAATGCTTTGAAAAGGAACTGCAGTTTTTATTTCTTTAAAATTCTCCAGCGTTCCTTTGTTTTTATGCACAGCTTCAATCTCAAGAATCGACAAAGGCTGAAAGTAAGCAATCTTTTGACTGGCTTTTCGACTTGAAAAAGCATCGCGCACAAAATAAGACTTCAGGCCGCTTGAAAGTGTAAAGCATTTTACGATCAGACTTTTTTCCTGAAATTTTAGTGAAGAGATTACTATGGCTTTGGTTTTGACTAGCAAAATTAGATTGTTAGATTGTTAGACTTTTTAGATCATTAGATCATTAGATTATTAGACTTTTTAGATTGTTAGATTTTAAACAATTATCTAATTATCTCAATTGCCACATTATCTAATTATCATTACTTTTTTAACTTTCGTTTCTCCACCATCCTGAGCAGAAATAAAAATCATATAAACTCCCGAGGCTACTTTATATCGCCCGAAAGCTGTCGTATCCCATTCTATCGTGCCTCCTGTCGAAGTGGTTTCGTATACTAAATTGCCTTCGATATCGGTAATCTTTATATTGGCCTTATCAATTAATCCTGCTACTTTTACTGTTCCTGAATAATTGGGACGAACGGGATTAGGATAAACGTAAGCATTATTTAAATCTTCATTGGCCTCGGTTGCAATTCCTTTAAAAGAAACCATACCTTTATCTGTAGCAATAAAAACCTCGCCTGTTGCACTATTAATTTTAATATCATTAATAACATTACTTGGCAAAGGAGAATTATTAATTGTAAAATGATATTTGGTTTCCTGACCGTTTGGCGATACCATAAAAACCCCAGAATCTCCGGTACCAATCCATTTATTATTGGCTCCGTCTACCACAATTACATTTATAAATTGCTCGTATAATAATTCCTGCGCCAGATTATCATCCATTATAATAATAGGATTTGCTTTAAGTTGACTCTCCGTTTGAAAACTCCCAACGTTTGACAAAACCCTCAATCCTTTTATTGTCCCAATCCATAATTGCCCTTTAGTATCGACAGCAACAGATCGAACATCTGCAGTTGGCAAATTTCCTACATCTGCCCCAAAAGTTATTTTTTTGAACGTATTGGTCCTTTCGTTAAAACCAATCACTCCTTCTCTATTTGTCGATATCCATTTTGTATTATTTTTATCAATAACAATATTGGCATAACTGGCAAGTTCGGAATTGTCAAGAATTATCGCCGTGGAATAACTTTGCCATTGTCCGTTTGTTTTTAAAACCTTTAAACCATTTTTGATCCTGCTATTGGTAATCCAGAGATTTCCTGATTTATCAAAAGCAGTCCCATTAATACGAACATCTATATAATTGGGTCCTTCGGTTGTAATACTTTCTAAACCGCTGTTTTTTTCATTATATAAAAACGTAGGTACATCCTGTTCAATCTTTAATAAACCTGAAAAAAATGAGCTTGCATAAACCTGTTTATCATTGTTGGGATTTACGATAATACGGGTCATAGATTTTGCTCCAAGAACATCTTCATGGGGTAAATTTAGCCATCCGGAAGTATCATACTTGCTAATGCCATAACTATCTAGCGGATAAGGATTATAAGATGAAGTATAATCTCCATACACTGTCCAAAGCACATTTGGCGCTACATCGAGCGAAAATATATTATTTTTTGTTGGCCCGGGCGGTGTATTGTTTTCGAAAGCCGAAACATTTGAAAGCGTTGATGCAAACAATCCTTTTTCTTTTGTTCCAATGTATAGCAGATCGCCAATAGCTGACGCACAAGTAAAACTCAATGTATTATCTAAAACCTGAGTATTGGCAATCTGACGGTTTAAAACCATTTGATTTGAATAGACAAAAACCGTATTTGGCGTTGTCACAAATAATTTATTATTTACCGCTCGCATATCTATAGCAGGTTGTGGAAGCTGCAAAAATCCAACAAATATATTCGAATTATAACGATGGATATATCCTCCTGAATTAATCGAGATAAGTGTTGTATCTAACGTTTCTACACTCGACCAATCTCCTGAATTTACCAAAGTCCACTGATTAAAATCGATCAGGTTGGCATTGGTACTATTGGCTTTTCTGATTCCGTTTGAAGTTGCCGCATAAATAAATCCGTCGAAATAAGCGGTTTGTCTTATATTGATTTCTGCTCCGTTATCACCAATAAAATAAGTATCTCCAAACTGGGATGTGGTTAAATTAAACTGCACAATTCCAAAATCACAAGAAACATAAACCAAACCATCATGCTCCATAAAATGATTAATTTTCTTGAGGTTTGCCGGCAATTGCTTGTTGATAATATCTACAACTTTTAATATGCTGCCATCTTTTTCATTGATTACAATCATCAAACCATTTTCGTAACCAATGATCGTTTTTTTGAATCCTTCGCTGTGGTATAAAGCCGAAATGGTCTGACCCGAAAGTCCATCAACCGTAGTGGTTGTTTTGATGTTGTTTGTAGTGGTGTTTTTAGAAAACAATGCATTTTCTGAAGCTGCAAAAACCGCTGTTGGAGCTTCTGAAATATCTTTTATTTCATTAAATGAAAAATAACTCTGCCATGACAATTTATTCTGAGCGAAACTAAATTGAAACAACAGCAATAACAAAACATACAGAAAAATTCTCTTCATTACTTAATATATTCGGATAGACAAATATACTACAAACGAAAGTATTTGATTTTTGTTCTGCTTTAAATAAAGCTCTTTTTTGAACCATTAAGAGATTAAGAAAAATTAAGCTTTAAATATGAAAAAAATCTAACTTAAAAGGTGATTTAAAATCAAAACATTTTGTGAATTCGTGGCGAAAAATAAAAAAATGCCTCCAGTTATCTTTTAAAAAGACAAATGAAGGCATCTTACAATTGTAATTAAACTTTACACTACACCCTGAGCAAGCATAGCATCGGCCACTTTAACAAATCCGGCAATGTTAGCTCCTTTTACGTAGTTCACATAACCATCTTCTCCCATACCGTATTTTTTACATTGGTTATGAATTCCAACCATGATATCTTTTAATCTCAAATCAACTTCTTCACTAGTCCAGTTTAAACGAATAGAATTTTGCGTCATTTCTAACCCAGATGCAGCAACTCCTCCGGCATTTGCAGCTTTACCAGGAGCAAAAAGTACTTTATTATCTAAAAACAATTTAATAGCATCTAATGTCGAAGGCATATTTGCAGCTTCAGTAACACATAAGACACCATTATCAATTAGTTTTTTAGCATCTTCTCCTGTTAATTCATTTTGAGTAGCACAAGGAATAGCAATATCAACTTTTACCTCCCAAGGGCTTTTTCCTTTATGGAAAACAGCATTTGGATATTTCTTTGTGTAAAGTTCAGCTCTGTTGTCTCCGGTTGCCCTCATTTCGACCATATGCTCGATTTTTTCTCCAGAGATTCCTTCTTCATCATAAATATATCCATCAGGTCCTGAAATAGTAACTACTTTACCACCTAATTCATTTATTTTTAGCGCCACTCCCCAAGCTACGTTTCCAAATCCTGAAATAGCAACCCTTTTACCTTTTATCTCATGCCCTATAGTACGAAGCATTTGATCTGTAAAATAAACAACTCCGTATCCTGTAGCTTCAGGACGTATTAATGAACCACCGTAAGCAAGCCCTTTTCCTGTAAGAACTCCGGTAAACTCATTTCTGATTCTTTTGTACTGACCAAATAAGTAACCAATTTCTCTGGCTCCAACACCAATATCTCCTGCAGGAACGTCAAGATCCGGACCAATATGACGGCATAATTCGGTCATAAATGATTGACAGAAACGCATAATTTCGCCATCAGATTTTCCTTCAGGATCAAAATCAGATCCTCCTTTTCCACCACCCATTGGTAATGTTGTCAAACTGTTTTTAAATACTTGTTCGAAAGCAAGGAATTTTAAAACAGATAAATTTACTGTATGATGAAATCTGATTCCGCCTTTATAAGGTCCAATGGCAGAGTTCATCTGAATTCTGAATCCTCTGTTTACAATTATTTCTCCTTTATCGTCAACCCAGGGAACTCTAAAAATTATAGATCTTTCCGGCTCAGCAATTCTTAGAAGTAAATTTTTTCCATCATATTTTTTTCGCTCTGCAATAAACGGAATTACCGTTTCTGCAAATTCTCTAACTGCCTGAAGAAATTCTGGCTCGTTTGGATTTTTAGACTCAACAAGAGCCATAAATTCATTTATTTTTTGTTCCATTTTTAAATAAATTATTCAATAAATAGTTGATAAATTTTAAGTCAATTCAATTAAAAAAACATGCTTTAAGAAAACGTTTTCGTAATGACGCGCAAAGATAATGCAAAACGATCATGGTTTGTTAATATTTTTCGTTTTTGGAGCAAAATTGTGTTATTTCTAAACAATACTAAAAATACGATTTTACACTGTTGAATTTGCATGAAATTACAGCACTTAAAGTTAGACATTTAAGCTTTTTGTTATTAAATTTTTAATACAAGTATTTATATATTTTGATTAGACAGGGTTTTTTATATATTTGCCAAGATTTGAAAGCCCAAAAACATGCTCAAACCTATAATAATCACGCTATTCGCCTTTTTTGGAATACCTACAATAGCAAACGCACAATCTAGTCTCGCCCAAGAAGTAGGAATAATATTCGGACCTTCAACTTTTCAATCTGATTTTGGTCAAAGAAATAATTTTGATACCAATATTGGAAACACAGGATTCGGAATTGGGATTGTTCATTTTATAAACTTTTCTGCCAATAACAATCGAGAAAGTTTTTTTACAGAACATTTTAAAGTAAGATCTGAACTTTCTTTTAATCAAACCAAGCTGGAACACTTTGGCGAATGGGTTGACATCGAAAAAAAGAAAAATCTTGTACAACATCTTAGAGGAATGCATGGCACCTCGACCTTAGTAAATCTTGGAGCTCAATTAGAATTTTCTCCTTTTATGAAAATTCACGATTTCGAAAATACAATTGGCAGTTTTAGCCCTTATATAAGTTTAGGTTTTCAGGTGAGTTATTACAGAACCAAAGTTGAATCAAGACTAGGTGCATTAGGACTTCCTCTAACCACTTATCCAAAATACCTACCTCCTTCTGATGGACGTCAGTTTGGTTTCTCTAACGAAAATGGCCTGGTTATATCAGGAACAGTAGGTGCTGGGGTACACTACAAACTAACTACAATGAGCGATTTAATGTTTGAAATCCGTTATCAGGGTTATGCTTCTGATTGGGTTGATGGTTTAAATCCGAATAAAGATATTTACAAAGAAAACAAATCAAACGATTCACAAGTTTGGTTCAACGCAGGATATATTTATTATTTAGAATTTTAAAGAAATCCCAACATATAAAAAATCCCAAATTCCAAAATGATAAGATTGGAATTTGGGATTTTTTTATTTTGAAATTTAATCGTTTATGCCAAAGCTTGTTCGATATCTGTAATTAAGTCTTCAGCATCTTCGATACCCACACTCAATCGAACCAAATCATCGGTAATACCAACTTCGGCTCTTTTATTTGCCGGAATCGAAGCGTGCGTCATCAAAGCCGGATGGTTGGCCAATGATTCCACTCCACCTAAAGATTCTGCAAGAGTAAAAACTTTTAGTTTTTCTAAAAATGCAATAGAATCTTCTTTTTTACCTGATTTAAAAGTAAACGAAACCATTCCTCCAAAAGCTTTCATTTGCTTTTTAGCAATTTCGTGAAAAGGATGACTTTTTAATCCCGGATAATAAACCGTATTAATCTTTGGGTGATTGCTTAAATATTCTACTACTTTTTCTCCGTTTTCGCAATGTCTTTGCACTCTTAACGAAAGTGTTTTGATTCCTCTTAAAACCAAAAAACTATCCATTGGCCCCAGTGTTGCACCGGTAGCAAATTGCTGAAAATGCAATTGTTCTCCTAAAGCTTCGTCTTTTACAATCAAAGCTCCTGCAATAACATCAGAATGTCCGCCTAAATATTTTGTAGCAGAGTGCATTACGATATCAGCTCCTAAGTCAAGAGGTTTTTGCAAATATGGTGTTGCAAAAGTATTATCTACAGCAAATAAAATATTATTGGCTTTGGTAATTTTTGCTACTTCGGCAATGTCAGCCAATTTCATTAACGGATTTGTTGGTGTTTCAACCCAAATCAGTTTGGTGTTTTCGTTGATCAATGATTTCAATTTCTCGATATCTGTCATATCAACAAAGTGAAATTTAATTCCTGAATCTTTATAAATTCGAGAGAACATCCTATAAGTTCCTCCGTATAAATCATCCATTGCAATGATTTCATCACCAGCTTTAAAAGATCTTAAAACACAATCTGTTGCAGCTAATCCAGATGAAAATGCCAATCCACGAGTACCATTTTCGATACTTGCCAAAGCGTTCTCTAATGCCGTACGGGTTGGGTTCGACGCCCTGCTATATTCATAATCAGCCAGAGGTTTCCCTGGACTAGTTTGTATAAAAGTTGAAGTTTGATACACCGGAGGCATAACAGCTCCTGTACTTGGATCATGATGCTGACCACCATGTATTACTTTTGTATTGAATTTCATATAGTTACAAATTTTAGATACTTAAACGTGGTACAAATTTACCGTTAAATTTATTTTAATCCTGACACAACTTCTTACCTTTGTATATAATTAACACTTTTTGATATGAAACATTACACTTTTTTAGCCTTTTTGTTCCTGACACTTGCAAGTTGCAACAAAGAGCTTTCATTTGAGAATGAGACATTTGAAAAAGAATCTACTATTCCTTGCAAAAAAGATTGTCCAAAAATTACGATTGATGTACCAGTTGCTAAAAATATCCCTATTGTAGCAGACAGCATCAACAAAAAGGTTTTCTCGGTGGTAAAAGAAATTGTCTATTTTGAGCAAGATCCCTCAAAAGCGAATGATTACAAATCTTTGGCAGCCTCTTTTATTACTTCTTATGAAGAAATGCATAAAAAATTCCCCACTGAAACTTTTGGCTGGGAAGGAAAAATAAAAGGTAATATTGAGTTTGAGTCTTATCAGATCATTAACATAAAAATCGATCATTATACTTTTACCGGCGGAGCTCATGGTTATCAAGGCTTTCGATCCTTATTATTTCATCCTAAAACCGGAAAAACCATTTTTACCGATGAAATCTTTAAAAACGAAAAAGAGTTTAAGGCTTTCGCCGAAAAAGAATTCAGAGCTAAATACAAAATCCCTGAAAAACTGAATATTAACGCAACAGGTTTAATGTTCGAAAATGATAAATTTCAGCTGCCTCAGAATATCTTTTATACCAAAGAAGGTTTGCTTTTATATTACAACTCTTATGAAGCTGCTTCGTATGCCGATGGACCAAAAGAGCTTTTGTTTCCGTATGCAAAAGTTAGTCAGTATTTGAAATATCAGTAAGCATTTTCAAAATATGAATTGGAATAATTCGGCTAAAGCCAATGAACAAATTCTAAAAAATGTCTCCAGCTAAAGCTGGAGGCTATTCAAAAAAGCCTTTGAGTTAGACGCACTACTTTGCGTCTCTACAAAAAACCTTTGAACCTTTGTTACTCTAAACCTCTGAACCTTACTTAGCTCCTTCCTGAAAATCATATTTCATTTTTCGAAGAATTCTCAACGCTTCCTTAAAAGACAAATAAATATTCCCGAAAGGTTTCAAAAGCAATTTGGCATCAATAAGTTTTTGTTTGGCATCATCAAAACCATTCAGATAACAAATCATAAAAGTCGATGGAAGATTCTCCAGATCTTTTAATTCGCGATCTGACAAAGCAATTCCTTTTTGCAGTTTCTGAAGCAATGCTGTATTTGCATTGTAAATATGATACAACATTTTTCTGTTGAATTCCGGTGGCTGAAAAAGCATTTCACGATCGATCTTATAATAACCGTTATCAAAAAAGTGAATGGTTTGTTTTTCTAAAGGATAATAACTCGTTTTGTCATTTAAACCTAACGGAACATATTCGGTTATGGTAAAACTATCATCATCAAAAACAATTGTAACCACATCCTGTGCCGAATAAAAAAGTTTAATTTGTTCATTAATTAATTCGATATCAACACGGGATAAAAAAGTTTTATCTCGTGATTTATGAGGAACTCCCGCCCAGCAAATCACAAACAATTCTTTAAAAACATGATATTTAGGCGACATGTCTTTGTGCCTGAAATTCATAAAATCAAAAACACCGTCAAGTGTATATTGTATACTATTTCGGGAGCTATTTTCGATTCCGATTACCGTTTCGGTATTTTGATAATTCTTTTCTATTTCACCTTCAACCGGAACTGAATTACTGCCTCGTCTTATAAATACACTATTAGCGGGAATGGTATGAATTCCTTTTTTGAAATAGGAGATTTTACTTTTGGGTTTAATAGTAACCAGGCCAATAACTTTATCTTTTGGAAGATTCGGAAACGGTACATTTTCATATTGAATCTTAGGTGGATTTTCCAGAAAAGCATTCACCAAATTCTGAATTCGGCTATCATCAAAGAAATCATCACCTACAATTTCATTATCATGATCTTCGACACCCACCACGATATAAGAATTATTGGTTGGGTTTGAATTTGATAACGCGCAAATATGCTTGAGAAACTTTCCTTTACCTTCTCTGGAATGCAAATTCAATTGCCTTTTTTTATCATAAAAACTGCTCTCGTCGTTATGAGCAAGTAGATTTTTTATTAAAAGGCGTTTATTGATCATGTGAATATTTTTTATTTTTTATTTCTATTTTTTATTCTCTGATTACTTAATCATACTTTGAACCTTTCCTATCAGAAGTTTTTAAGTAATTCATAAATTTTGAAATCTGATCAATTGTATTTTGCGCTTTTAAATTTAGTTCTAAAAACACTTCTTCTCTAATGTGTTTTCTATCAAAACATCTTTGAAGTTGAGCTTTAGTCTCACAACAAGATCCTCTTGAATAAACTAAAAATGTGATAAATTCTTTATTACCACCTCTACCAAATCCTTCAGCTATGTTATCTATACCTGATCCTGAGGATCCATTTATTTGTTCTCTTAATTTATAATCCTGACCTAATGATGTAGTTATAATTAAATTCCAAACTTGATTACACTGTTCACGAGCTAGTTGATAAATAACCATCTCTTAAAAACAACTATAATTCGCCATTCTTAAAAATAAAAAATAGAAATAATAATAAAAAATAATTAACCTCTCTTAACAATGGTTGACGATGCCTGAGCAGTGCTCATCACAACCAAATCGGCAATGTTTACATGATACGGTCTTGAAACCACAAAATGAATAATATCAGCAATATCTTCTGCCTGCAACGGATCGAAACCTTTGTAAACATTCGAAGCTCTTTCGACATCACCTTTAAAACGGACTTCACTAAATTCAGTCGCTACCATTCCCGGGTGAATTGCTCCTACTCTAATACTAAACGGATTCAAATCGATTCGCATTCCGGCAGTAATGGCATCCACTGCATGTTTTGTTCCGCAATATACATTTCCGTTTGGGTACACTTCTTTGGCAGCTGTTGAACCAATATTAATAATATGTCCGGAATTTTTGGCTGTCATTTTTGGGATTACTGCTTTCGAAACATACAAAAGTCCTTTTACATTGATATCGACCATCGCATCCCAATCGTCTAAATCTCCGGTTTGAATGGGATCTAAACCATGTGCATTTCCTGCGTTATTGATCAAAACATCAATATCTGAAAATGCTGCTGGCAAAGAATTAATACTTTCCAAAACATCATTTTTATCGCGAACATCAAAAGACAACGAATGTACTTCTGTAAAAGCCGAAAGTTCTTTTTCAAGTTCTGCTAAGCGGTCTTCACGTCTTCCGCAAAGCACTACTTTATAGTTATTTTTAGCCATGATTTGAGCGGTTGCTTTACCAATTCCGCTTGTGGCTCCAGTAATTAAAACTGTTTTTTTCATTCTTTACTTTGTTTTTATTTTTAACACATAGATACATAGTTTAAAGCTTAAAAAAGGCGTTTCACTTTGCATGAATTCACATCGCTATATAAAAATGATTTGTCATTTATTTTTCCCTTATTCAAAACAATAAAAATCTATGATTCTATGTGTTTAATATAGCCACAGACTAAAATTTTTTAATGATTTTATAATCTGTGTGAATCATTTTAATCTGTGGCAAATTTTTTTTTTCAATCTTTCCTGATCCAATGATCTAAATCCAATTTCATATTTAGAGCTGTCCAGGTTTCGTTATCCATTTCCCGAACAAATTTTTTATCAGGATGAATAACAAAACCAATCTTTTCATAGCATTTTATGGCGCTTTTATTAAAATCAAAAACATTTAGCTCAATATTTCTTTGCTTACTATTTTCAAGAATAAATTCCAGAAGCAAAGTCACTATTTGTTTCCCAATTCCTTTTCCGCGAAGCGTTTCATCCATAATCAGAATTCTTCCCAGATTTGCAAACTCGTCTTTAAAACAAATTTCACAATGCCCGAAAGTCGAATCATTAGCAATATTTACAACCCTAAAGGCAATCCTGTTTTTATCCGAAAGTGATTTCTCTATCTGTTCTTCCGTTAAAGGAAAGATAAATTCCGGTCCTGCAAATTGCATTAATTCTCGGGCATTTTTTATGCTATTGATCAATTGTGGATAAAACGCTATATCGAATTTTTCTAATCGTATCATTATATGTTGAAAGGTTTAAGCAACTTCTTCGCCTCTGCTTTCTGTCCAGATGGCAAACCAGTCTTCTTTATCCATTTCTAGTTCAACAGCTTTCATCAATGACTGAATTCTGGCAATATTTACTGTTCCTGCGATCGGAATAACTGCTGACGGATGTTTTAAAATCCAGGCAAGCAAAAGTGTATCTGACCCAAAACCATATTTTTGAACCAAATCAGCAAGCAGTTTTTTCAAACGACGTGTTTTTTTAGTGTCTTCTCTAAATACAGTCCCAAGCGGATTCCATGATAACGGACGAATTCCGTGTATTTGCATATAATCAAAACTTCCATCCACCATTGGTTCGAAATTCGTTGCCGAAAATTGTACCTGATTATAGCTCACTTCAGTTTTTTGACGGATTAATTCGGATTGAGAACTCGTGAAATTCGAAAGTCCGAAATCGATAATTTTTCCTTCTGCTTTTAACTTTTCAACCGCCTCTGCAATTTCGTCGGCTTGCATTAATGGACTTGGTCTGTGCAATAAAAAAACATCTACATAATCTGTTTTCAGTTTTTTTAATGATTCTTCAACTGACCAAACTATATAATCCCTGGAGTAATCATAATGTTTGATTTTGTTTGGGCGGCTTTCGGCGATCATCTGAATTCCGCATTTGGTAATTAATTGTAATTTCTCTCTCGAGATTTTGCTGTTGTGAAATGCTTTTCCAAAATCAGCTTCTGTGGTATACGATCCGTAAATATCTGCGTGATCAAAAGTTGTAATTTTGTTTTCGATACATAGCTGTATCAGGTTTTCCATTTCTTTAGTTGTAAGGTTTTTATCCCAAACTCCCCAATTCATAGTGCCCGAAATTATAGGCGATAATGCTGTTTTACTCATGATTTCATTGCGTTATTTTTGGTAATAAAAATGCTTTTCTGAAGCATAATCATCAAAGTTCTTAAAAATATAAAAATAGATTCACAATTAGTCCTTAAAATTAGGTCATTGGTCGAAGTTTTAACCATTCTTTAACATCTTACTTATCAAAAAATATTCAATTTGCACTCTCAAAAGCTACGCATAGAAATCAAGGTTTTAAAAAGGTTTTAAAAATATTTATATGGAAGAAAATACAACGACTTTAGACATTAGAGCGATAAATGAAAAAATTGAAAGAGAAAGTGCTTTTATAGACCTTCTTACAATGGAAATGAACAAAGTTATTGTGGGCCAGAAACATATGGTCGAGCGTTTACTAATTGGACTTTTGGGACAAGGGCATATTTTGCTTGAAGGTGTTCCCGGATTGGCAAAAACTTTAGCCATCAATACTTTGTCGCAAGCAGTACAAGGTTCGTTCAGTCGTATTCAGTTTACACCTGACTTATTACCTGCCGATGTCGTTGGAACGATGATTTATAACATCAAGGCAAACGAATTTTCTATCAAAAAAGGACCAATCTTCGCCAATTTCGTCCTTGCCGATGAGATTAACCGTGCTCCGGCAAAGGTTCAGTCAGCACTTTTGGAGGCGATGCAGGAAAAACAAGTTACTATTGGCGATACCACTTTCAAACTAGATCGTCCGTTTTTAGTATTGGCAACTCAAAACCCGGTTGAGCAGGAAGGAACATACCAACTTCCGGAAGCGCAAGTCGATCGTTTTATGCTTAAAACTGTAATCGACTACCCAAAAATTGATGAAGAGCGTTTTGTAATTCGTCAAAACCTGAAAGGAACTTACGAAAAAGTAAATGCCGTAGTTTCTGTAGAGCAAATTTTACGCGCGCAGGAAGCAGTTCGTGAAGTTTACATGGACGAAAAAATCGAAAAATATATTTTAGATATCATATTTGCTACTCGTTATCCAGAGAAGTACAAACTTGCAGACTTAAAACCTCTTATTAGTTTTGGGGCATCACCACGTGGAAGTATCAATTTAGCTAATGCAGCAAAATGTTACGCTTTCATCAAACGTCGCGGATATGTAATCCCTGAAGATGTTCGTGCAGTTGTACATGATGTTTTACGTCACAGAGTTGGAATAACATATGAGGCTGAAGCCGAAAACATTACTTCTGTAGACATTATCAACAAAATCGTAAACGAGATTGAAGTACCTTAAAAATTTGTTTAATGTTTCAAGTTTCAGGTTGTTGTAAAGCAAACTTGAAACTTGAAACTTTTAAACTTTAAACAAATAAAATGGATACAAAAGAGCTTTTAAAAAAAGTACGGAAAATAGAAATCAAAACCAAAAGACTGAGCAATCATATCTTTTCGGGAGAATACCACTCTTCATTTAAAGGACGAGGGATGACTTTTAGTGAAGTACGTCAATACCAATATGGCGATGACATTCGTAACATCGATTGGAATGTAACTGCACGCTATAACGAAGCCCACGTAAAAGTTTTTGAAGAAGAACGCGAATTGACCATGGTTTTAATGGTTGATATATCAGGTTCAGAAGGTTTTGGTTCAAAAAGTCAATTCAAAAAAGACATCGTCACCGAAATTGCGGCAACGATGGCTTTTTCGGCTACACAAAATAATGACAAAATTGGTTTAATACTATTTTCTGACAATGTAGAATTGTATATTCCGCCAAAAAAAGGCCGTTCGCATGTTTTGAGAATCATTCGTGAATTGATCGAATTTGAACCGAAAAGTCAGAAAACAGATGTTGGAGCTGCTTTAAAATTTTTATCAGGAACCCAGAAAAAGAAAGCGATTGTTTTTGTTATTTCTGATTTCATGTCCGAAAATTACGAGCAGACTTTGAAGATTGCTTCTAAAAAACACGATATTACAGGCGTTAGGGTTTATGATATCCGTGAAGAAAAAATCCCAAACTTAGGAATGGTAACGATGCTGGATGCTGAAACCGGAAAAATTCAATTGGTAGATACAGGCTCAAAAACAGTACGACTGAATTACGAAAAACATTATCAGGAAAGAGTCAATTATTTCAAAGATATATTTAGTAAATCAGGAGCAGGCGTTGTAAACACAAGAGTTGATGAAAATTACGTGACAAAACTATTAGGTTATTTCAAATCAAGGTAAATAATTTTAGAGTGCAGATTTAGATTTTTTGAAAATTTATAAATTATATTTCCTGCCAAAAATTAAATATAAAAAACCGTTTAAATCTGTGCCATCCACATCATCCGCGTGCCATAATTAAAACATTCATTTTAGAATAAGATCTGAAATCAAAAATCAAATGAAATTAAAGTTTTACATATTTTTATTTTTACTTTCCTCAGCTATTTTTGCCCAGCAAAAACAAGTAGAGACGAGCATTGATACTACAAAAAATAAAATTGGGGCTGAATTTAAGTTAACGCTTAAAACGGTAGTCAGCTCAAAATCTAAGGTTGTTTTTCCTAAACTAAAAAAAATTGGGGCACTTGAAGTAATTCAATCGTACCCAATTGATACAGTGAAGAAAAATGACACTTACGAATTAATCAAAAAATATGGTTTAACACAATTTGATTCCGGAAAGTATGTAATTCCGAGTATTCAGATTTTAATAGATAAAAAACCTTTTTTAACTGATTCTATCCGTGTTGAAGTTGCAAATGTAAAGGTCGATACTTTACAGCAAAAAATGTACGACATCAAAGACATTACCCCGGTCGATAACGGAATTGGTGATTGGTGGAAATATGTTTTAGGTGTAATAATTATTCTTGGTATTGGAGCATTTGTCTATTGGTTTGTTAAAAAACGTCAACAGAAAAAGATTGAAGAAGAAGTTTATAAAACTCCTATAGAAAAAGCAACAAGCTTACTAAACAATCTGGAGCAAAAAGAATTGGTTCAAAAAGGCGAAATCAAAGAATACTATAGTGAACTTACAGATATTGCTCGTAATTATATTGAAGAAGCCATTCATATTCCGGCAATGGAAAGTACCACTTCTGAATTGATTCAGGCGATTAGAACAGCATCGACCAAAAAGAAGATGACGTTAACTCCTGAAACTGTCGAGAATCTGGAACGCGTTTTACGTCAGGCCGATTTAGTGAAATTTGCAAAATCTAAACCGCTGGATTTTGAAATTACCGAAGATAGAAATAAAATTCAAAGAGTTATTTTAACCCTTGACAATGCGATTCCAACTGAAGTTCCGGCCGAAGAAGAAGATCAATTACTGAATGAAGCGCAGAAACAAAAACAAATCAAGCTTCAGTTATTAAAGAAGCGTAACAAACGTATTGCTATTGCAGCAGGAACGGTTTTGTTTTTATTAATTGCTACTACGGCATTCTTTATTGTTACAAAAGGTTTTAGCTATGTAAAAGATAATCTTATTGGACATCCGTCTAAAGAATTACTGGAAGGTGAATGGGTAAAAAGTGAGTACGGAAATCCTGGTGTGGTAATTGAAACTCCAAAGGTTTTAAAACGTATGGACACTCAAAAAGTACTTCCTAAAGAAACAATGGCTTTGATCAAAGAGATGCAGCTTTTCACGTATGGTAGTATGGTTGGTAATTTCTACGTAACTGTTTCAACCAGTAAGTTTAAAAACCCAACAGATATAGATTTAGCAAAAGCATTAGAAGGATCCCTAAAAGTTATCGAAGCTCAGGGCGGACAAAATATTATTGTAAAACAAGAAGATTTTCAGACCAGTGCAGGTATTCAGGGTGTAAAAGGATACGGAACAATGACCGTTTTTAACCCAGCTGACAAAACCAGCACAAAGGCTTATTATGAACTTTTACTCTTTAAACAAGATCAGGGATTACAACAAATTATGATTTTACACGAAGAAGGTGATACATACGCCAACGATATTACGACTAGAATTTTAAATTCTGTTGAACTTAGAAAAGCGAGCAACTAATGGGAAAAATAACTTTTTTAAATCCGGAATTCTTTTGGTTGTTTCTATTAATCCCAATTGCAATAGCTTGGTTTTTCTGGAAACGCAACCAGCAAACGGCTACTTTAAAAATGAGTTCGACTCAGGGTTTTAAAAACAGCGAATCGTTGTTAACCAAATTAAAACCTGCTTTATACGTTTTTAGAATTTTAGGATTAAGCTCTTTAATTATAGCTTTGGCAAGACCAAGAACGGTTGACATTAGCAGTCAGACTAAAACAACTAAAGGAATTGATATTGTTTTGGCGATTGACGTTTCCGGAAGTATGCTGGCAAAAGATTTAAAGCCAAACCGTATGGAAGCTTTAAAAAGAGTCGCCGCAGATTTTGTTGGCGAAAGACCTAATGACAGAGTTGGACTGGTTTTATACGCATCTGAAGCGTATACCAAAACACCGGTTACAAGTGATAAAGCGATTATTCTTGAAGCCATAAAAAGCATTAAATACGATACCGTTTTACAAGACGGAACCGGAATTGGAATGGGATTAGCAACTGCCGTAAACCGTTTAAAAGATAGTAAAGCCAAAAGCCGTGTGATTATTTTAATGACAGATGGTGTTAACAATGCCGGTTTTATCGAACCTGAAACAGCATCAGACATTGCAAAACAATACGGAATAAAAGTATACACTATTGGTATTGGTACCAACGGAATGGCGGAATCTCCTTATGCTTATGCACCAAACGGAGGCTTTTTATATAAAATGCAAAAAGTTGAAATCGACGAGCAATTGATGAAAAACATTGCCCGTAAAACCGATGGAACTTACTTTAGAGCAACAAGTAATGATCGATTAGCCGAAATATACAACGCGATTAATAAATTAGAAACAACCGAAATCCAGGAATTAAAATTCTATGATTACGACGAAAAATACAGAGGTTTTGTTTTACTGGCAGCCTTTTTATTATTGTTAGAAGTTGGTTTAAGAAATACAGTTTACAGAAGCTTTATATAATATTTTAGTCGCAGTCACGGTTTACAGTTTACAGCTGAAAACTGCGACTGAAAACTGCGACTGAAAACTAGAACTAAAAATGGAATTAGACGAAAAAAAATATTTATACCTTTTATTATTACTCCCAATTGTGGTGTGTATTTTCCTTTTCAATATGTATTGGAAAAGAAAAAAACAGCGCGAATTTGGTGATCTCGAAATGGTGAAAAGACTAAGCCCGGAAAGATCTGTTTTTAAACCGGTATTAAAATTATCAGTAATACTTTTGGCGCTTGCGTGTTTGATTATCGGATTAGTGAATCCGAAGATTGGAACAAAAATGGAAACCGTAAAACGCGAAGGAATTGATATTGTTTTTGCTGTCGACGTTTCTAAAAGTATGCTTGCCGAAGATGTCGCACCAAGCCGTTTGGAGAAAAGTAAACAATTGGTTTCGCAAATCATCAATAATCTGGGAAGCGACAGAATAGGAATTGTAGCTTACGCAGGAAGTGCTTTCCCCGTTTTACCGATTACATCAGATTATAGTGTTGCCAAAATGTTCCTGCAAAGTATGACTCCGGATATGGTTTCATCGCAAGGAACTTCTCTTGATGAAGCAATTAGACTATCATCGACTTATTTTGATGAAAAAAGCAAAACAAGCAAGTTATTGATTTTGATTTCTGATGGAGAAGACCATTCTGAAGGAGCCTCGGCAGCAGCTGAAGAAGCCAATAAAATGGGAATGAAAATCATTACCATTGGTGTTGGAACAGAAAAAGGAGGCACAATTCCGTTGAAAGAAAATGGCGTAGTCAAAAACTATCAAAAAGATCAAAACGGGCAAACTGTTATTACAAAACTAAATCAGGAAGGATTAAAAACCATTGCAAAAGCGACAAAAGGCGGTTATGTATATGGCGGAAATACGAAAGAAGTTTTAGAATACATCAAAAATGCTTTAAACAATATTCAGAAAACCGAATTCGAAGCTACTCAAATGGCCGATTTTCAATCGCAATTTCAGTGGTTCATTGGCTTTGCCTTCTTATTATTGTTTATTGATATCTTCCTTTTAGAAAGAAAAACAAATTGGATAAAAGAGTTGAATTTATTTAACGAAAAGAAATAATTGTTCCCATTAGAAATTCGGAACAAAAAAAATAAAAACATTAGAATGAAAAATTTACTTCTTTATATTTTACTAACGTTCTCTTTGGCGGTTTCAGCTCAGGAGAAAGATAAGACATTGCCTGATGCCAATGAAGAATATAAGCAGAATAAATTTATTGACGCTGAAGCTAATTACAGAATTTCAGAATCAAAATTTCCAAAACGTGCTACTGCTCCCTATAACCTAGGAAATACTATTTACAGACAAAATCAGGTTTCTGAAGCTAAATTCGCCTACGCGAAAGCCATAAAGAACGCAAAAACAAGACCTGAAAAACATAAAGCTTTTCACAATTTAGGAAATGTCTTAATGAAAGAGAAAGATTATACGCAAGCCGTTGAAGCATATAAAGAAGCTTTACGTAACGATCCTACTGATGATGAAACGCGTTATAATTATGCCTTAGCCAAACAAAAGCTAAAAGAAAATCCTCCTAAAAACGATAAAAACAAGGACAAGAATAAGGATAAGGACAAAGACAAGGATAAAAACAAAGATAAAGACAAGGACAAGGATAAAAATAAAGACAAGGATAAGGACAAAGATAAAAAGGACGACAAAGGCGATAAAGACAAGGATAAAAAAGATGGTAAAGACGATCCTAATAAAGATGACAAGTCTGACAATAAAGGAGAACCAAAACCACAGCCTGGAGGAATTTCTAAAGACCGCGTTCAGAATTTATTAGATGCCGTAAACAACGAAGAAAAGAAAATTCAGGATAAAGTAAACGCTCAAAAAGCAAAAGGAACCCCTAGAAAAACAGAAAAAGACTGGTAAAACTTAGTTGATTTGTTTAATCGTTAATTTGTTTAATTGTAAACCTGATTAAATAAATTAGCGATTAAACAGTTAATATAAAAACACTGAAAAACAATTAATGAAAAGATATTTAATTCTATTACTATTCACTTTTCAAGGGCTTATGGCTCAAGTTCAATTTGAAGCCAGAGTAAGCAAAAACACGCTCGGACTGAACGAAAGATTCCGTATTGACTTCATCATGAATGTTGATGGAGACAACTTCGATCAGCCTTCATTTGACGGATTTAGAGTTGTAGGCGGACCAAGTCAGCAGGTAAGTCAGTCTTGGGTAAACGGTAGAAGCTCTTTTCAGAAAATATATTCTTATATTTTACAGCCTAATCAAAAAGGAACATTTTCTATCAAACAAGCAGCTATCGAATATAATGGGCAGATTTACAAAACACAGCCTATAAAAATCGTAGTAACAAATGCCGTTGCTCAGGAAAGAGACCCTTACGATAACAGCCGACCACAAGGTCAACAAGGAATTCCAAATGAAACCATAAATCTTGTAGCCGAAATCTCTAAAACAAATCCGTACCTGAATGAACCCATTACTGTGGTTTATAAATTATACTTTAACAACATTAATGTTACTGGTTTTAAAGAATTGGCTAAACCTAAGTATAACGATTTCTGGAACCAGAATATAGACATCAAACAACTGTCTATCGCAGAAGGAACCTTTCAGGGACAAAGATGTTATTACGTAATTCTGAAAAAGACCATTTTATACCCTCAAAAATCAGGAAGATTAACAATCGAACCGCTTTCTCTGGACATTGGTGTAGAATTGCCTTCAAATCGTCGTGATATGTACGGACAAATGATTCTGACAGTTGATAACAGAGTAGTTTCGGCCGGAGCCAAAACTATTAATGTAAAAGCATTACCGGAAGCAACCAAACCGGAAGGCTTTAGCGGAGCTGTTGGTAAATTTAATTTTACTGTTACTCCGTCTAAAACAACACTTAAAAGTGGAGAAAGTCTGGATTTAATCGTGAGTGCTTCAGGAAACGGAAACATGAAATTGTTTACTTTACCAAAACCTGTTGTTCCTAATGCATTAGAAATGTATGATCCGGTTCATGATGAGCAGGTGACGACTTCACTTTCAGGAATGTCAGGAAAAATTACAGATAAGTATTCTATTGTACCGCAATACAAAGGAAAATATGCGATAAAACCAATGCAGTTTTCTTATTTTGATTTGAGTACAGGTTCATATAAAACGATTACTTCTCAGGAAATTATGGTTGATGTATTAGACGGACCAATGCAGGCAGAAGCAAATGCAACTGCAAACGCGTCTAAAAACGTAATTTCTAAAACAGAACAATTCAAATACATCAAACCAAAAACAACATTAGTTGCAATAGCTAAAAATGATTTTTACGGTTCGAATTTGTATTATCTTCTGTTGTTCGCACCTTTCGTTATCTTGCCAATTATTGTTTTGGCTAAGAAACGAAAAGAAGCCATTGACGGTGACATAACAGGAAACCGTATTAGAATGAACAACAAATTAGCGAAGAAATATTTATCTCAGGCTAAAAAACAACTCAACAATAAAGAGGCATTTTATATTGCTTTAGAAAAAGCAATGCATAATTTCCTTAAAGCAAAACTGCATATCGAAACCTCAGAAATGAGCAAGAATAATATTCAGGAGCTTTTATTGTCGAGAAATGCAAATCCTGAATCGGTTCAGAATTTTATTAATCTGACAGAAAACTGTGAGTTTGCCCGTTATGCTCCGGCATCAAGCGCTTCGATCCAGCAGGATTATGACAAAGCGGTTTTGATCATTTCAGAATTAGAAAAACAAATTGTTTAGTTTAATTTTTTAACCGCAAAGCGCGCTAAGAAAATTGATTTAGCTTTCGTTGAGTTAAAGTTCGCAAAGTTGAAAATGTTATTACAAATCAGGAAAATGAAAAACATAGTATATCTTTTTTTATTAATCACGCAGGTTTTCTTTGCTCAAAGCAGCTTTGAAAAAGGAAATGCCTTGTACCAAAAGGGACAATACCAACAAGCTGTTGATGTGTACGAAAGCATTGTTCGAGATGACAAGCAGCACTCTGCAGAGTTATATTTTAACTTAGGAAATGCCTATTACAAACTCAACAAAGTAGCGCCTTCAATCTACAATTACGAGAAAGCATTGGTTTTAAAACCTCACGATCCGGAGACTTTAAACAATTTAAGATTCGCCAAAAAACTCACTATCGACGAGATCAAAGAAATCCCTAAAGTAGGCTTTGCAAAACTGATTCAAAGCTTTACAGGAATTTTCAATTATAATACCTGGGCAAAGATTTCTGTTGCAATTTCATTTGTATTTTTATTGAGTTTTATTGGCTATTATTTCTCTCAGCTTACGCTTTCAAAAAGACTTTATTTTATAGGAATGTTTGTTCTTTTGATCGCTTTGTTACTGAGTGTTTCTGCAGCAATAACAGAAAAAGACCATTTTACAAATGATCGCCCGGCAATTGTTTTTGCCGAACTAAGCGAAGTTCGCAGTGAACCACAAAAAGCAGGCGCAGCCATTATATTATTGCATGAAGGAGCAAAAGTCTACGTTACCGAAACTGTCGGTCAATGGAAAAAAATAGAATTAACAGACGGAACCGAAGGCTGGATTGATGCTTCGACTATTAAGGAAGTGAAGTAAAATTCTAAAAAATAAAAAAATCCCAAATTCCAACTTAGCAACAAACTGGAATTTGTGATTTTTTATATCAATTTACGGCTTTAAACCACATAAGTGATATAAGTAAATTTAAGCTTGATTACAATTAGGTAAATCTTTTATTTATAACAAAAAGTTTCCACCCCAACATATTGTAGAGATGCACCGCACTGCGTCTACGTCTTGCATGTAGACAAACGTTGTGCAGGCGCACTGCTGCGCGTCTCTACCATTTTGACTGTTCAAATATTGTATTGAAAAAATTTCTAAAAAGTATAAACCTTTTCAGGCGTAACACAATAATCCAACTTTACATCCGATTCAAAAACATCTTCGATCTGGTTTTCCGCTTCAAAAAAGGAAAGACCGATTTTGATGGTTTCCGGTTTACATTCCGCTAGAAATTTATCATAGAAACCTTTTCCGTAACCAACTCTGTTTCCAAAAACATCAAAACCCAAAAGCGGTATAAAAACCACATCGATAGTTTTTGACGGAACTGGCAAACCATTTACAGGTTCCGGAATATTATATTGTTTTTTTTTGATTTTAGTATTATCTGTTAATAAAAAATGTGACATTTCACGAGTTTCAAAATCACTTTTTGAAACCACAATTTCTTTATCTTTTCCGGAAAGTAAATGCAAAATATATTCTGTATTAACTTCTTTTTGTTCTTCGATCGGGAGAAAAACATGATAATACGTTTTATCCCAAATGGGTAATTGAATTAGATTATTGGCTACAGCCAAACTTTTCTCTTCAAGTTCATCAAGTGAAATTTCTTTTCGGAGATTTTTATAGTGTAAGCGTAATTCCTTTTTATTCTTCTGCATTTTCAGGATTATTATCGGGGCTGTTTTTAGACATATGATAAATCGCATCGCCTTCATAAACTATGGGCGAATGATTGGCGTTGATGACAAAACCATCATGTGGCGCTTTTACTTTCTGTTCAAATTTACCAAACGGATCCGTAATGATGGCCAAAATAGTTCCTTTGGTCACAAATTTTCCAATCAAATTATAATCGTGCAGCAAACCGGAACATTTCGCGCGAAGCCAAACCGAATTTTTAATGTAAATAGATTGTTCCTTCGCATATTCAACGACTTGTTTGGGATCAAGCATATTCAGATAATGCAACAAGCGCTTCACCCCCATTACACCTTCATTAGCAATTACATTATTTATATCTAATGATTTTCCACCTTCAAAAAGCAACATTTTTATATTGGCTCTCTCGCAGGTATTCCTGAAAGAACCGTTGATATTTTTAGAATATAAAGTAAACGGCGCATTAAAAACATCAGCCAGAATTTTCAATTCGGGATTGTTTTCGGTAACTCTAATTTGTGGCGCATTAAATCTACTTGCTCCCCCGGCATGAAAATCGACTGCATAATCTATAATGGGCAAAACCTCGGCCACGATATGATAGGCAAAACGACTCGCCAGCGAACCTTTTTTACTTCCCGGGAAAACACGGTTCAAATCACGCCCGTCAGGAAACTCGCGGGATTTATTTACAAAACCATACATATTGATAATCGGGATACAAATAATAGTTCCTTTTGCCGGACGATTAATCTTCTTGCTGATGATCTGGCGTACGATTTCAACGCCGTTAATTTCGTCGCCATGAATTCCGGCCGAGAATAAAACTACCGGGCCTTCAATTTTTGATCGGCGCACAATAACGGGAATATTAAGCTTTGTCGTCGTATGCAACCTCGCAATTTCAACATTTATTGTTTTATTTTCTCCAGGCAAAACCGATTCGCCAAAAATAACCAGGGGTGTACTATTTTTCATGTAGAATTATAAAATCTAAATATAGAAATTATTCTTTTGATTTCGTAAATTTGAAACTAAATCAGTGTTAAGCTTTTTTCCGGAATCAAAACAACTTTCGAAAATGCTTTACAGCTACTTCAGAAACAAAACAGAATGCAAAAACCGTCTTTAGATCTTCAAATCCAAACTCTGCCGGACAATCCTGGTGTGTATCAATATTATGATAAAGAGGGAAAGATCTTATATGTTGGAAAAGCCAAAAATTTAAAAAAAAGGGTTTCCTCCTATTTCAATAAAATTCATGACACGGCCAAAACAAATGTATTGGTTCGAAAAATTGTAACTATAAAACACATCGTTGTTCCTACCGAAACCGATGCTCTTTTGCTGGAAAACAATTTAATCAAAACTCTGCAGCCTCGTTACAATGTATTGCTTCGTGATGACAAAAGTTACCCTTGGATTTGTATTAAAAGAGAACCGTTTTCGAGAATATTTTCGACCAGACGAATGGTCAAAGACGGGTCAGAATATTTTGGTCCTTATACCAGTTTCAAAACCGTACATACCATTCTGGAATTAATCAAAGAATTATATCCGCTTAGAACTTGTAATTATGATTTAAGCAAATCCAACATCGATTCCGGCAAATTCAAAGTTTGCCTCGAGTATCATATTGGCAATTGCAAAGGTCCTTGCGAAGGTTTAGAACCTCTTGAAGAATATCAAAGACAAGTCGATGCCATTCGCGAAATCCTGAAAGGGAATTTCAAAGAAAGTATGAAAGATTTCAAGCGATTGATGAACCAATACGCTCAGGATTTACGTTTTGAGGAAGCTCAGAAAATCAAAGAAAAAATAGAAGTCCTCGAGAATTACCAATCGCGATCTACGATTGTAAACCCGAAGATTACCAATATCGATGTCTTTTCGATTGTGTCTGACGAAAGTGCGGCTTATGTCAACTTTCTTCAAATTTCGCACGGATCGATCATTCGCTCGCATACTTTAGAGATCAAGAAAAAACTGGACGAAACCGATGAAGAGTTGTTAGAACTCGCGATTATCGAACTTCGCGAACGTTTTCAGTTACTTTCAAAAGAAATCATTGTGCCGTTTGAGATGAATCTGGGCGAGAACATCAAAACAACCGTTCCGCAACTTGGCGATAAAAAACAAATCCTGGATTTATCGATTCGTAACGCCAAGTTTTACAGAATCGAACAGCTCAAACAATTGCAAATTGTAGATCCTGACCGACACACCAATCGTATCATGGCGCAAATGCAAAAAGATTTGCGATTGCCGGTGGAACCCCGACATATAGAATGTTTCGATAACTCGAACATTCAGGGAACAAATCCCGTTGCGGCCTGCGTAGTTTTTAAAGACGGAAAAGCCAGCAAAAAAGATTATCGCCATTTTAATGTAAAAACTGTCGAAGGGCCTGACGATTTTGCTTCGATGACCGAAATTGTCTATCGTCGTTACAAAAGATTATTAGACGAAAACCAACCTTTACCGCAATTAATCATTATCGACGGTGGAAAAGGACAACTTTCTGCTGCCTTAAAAAGTATTGATGCTTTAGAATTACGCGGAAAAATTGCCATTATCGGAATCGCAAAACGTCTCGAAGAATTATTTTATCCCGGAGATTCTATCCCATTATATCTGGATAAAAAATCAGAAACCTTAAAAGTAATTCAGCAATTACGAAACGAAGCGCATCGATTCGGGATCACCTTTCACCGTGATAAACGAAGTAAAGCAGCCCTGAATTCCTCTGTAGAAAGCATTCCGGGCATTGGCGAAAAAACCATGCTAACGTTAATACAACATTTCAAAAGTGTTAAAAGATTGAAACTGGCCACCGAAAAAGAAATATCTGATGTCGTAGGAGTATCAAAAGCCAAAAAAATTGTCGACTTTTACAAAACCAACTAGTTATTTTTTATGCGCCCAATCCAGCTGTCCATTTCAAATACTCGGTCAAAACGATTTTTTTCTATTGCAAAAAAAGGAGTTTCTAAAGTCGCTCTTTTTTTACAGGAAAAAATATCGTTTTGCCTCTCGCAGTTTTCCATTTCCATCTGGGGCGGACAGTTGTTATTTTTCACGCTTTTATTCTTCAATACACAAAACTCTTTTTCACAAGAAAACAGCGAAAAAGCCAAACAAGACGAAGCCAAAAGACCAAAAATAGGTTTGGTTTTAAGTGGCGGAGGCGCGAAAGGATTTGCACACATCGGAGTTTTAAAAGTCCTGGAAGAAGCCGGAATCAAAATCGATTATATTGGCGGAACCAGCATGGGATCTATTATCGGAGGACTTTATGCTTCCGGTTACAACGCCACTCAAATTGATTCTATTTTTAAAAGAACTAATTTCGACGAATTGATTAACGACTATATTCCGCGTTCATCAAAAAACTTTTACGGTAAAAAAAATGACGAATTATATGCCATCGTTTTACCATTCAGCAATTTTAGAGTCGGCATTCCGGAAGCACTTTCAAAGGGAATGTACAATTATAATTTACTAAGCAGTCTTACCCGAAACGTGCGTCATGTACGTGACTTCAATAAACTCCCAACCCCGTTTTTATGTATTGGTACCAATATCGAAACCGGCGAAGAGGTTTTATTAAACAAAGGAAATCTGGTTCAGGCCATGATGGCGAGTGCCGCTTTTCCATCCTTATTTACTCCCGTAGAAATCGACGGCAATTTATTGGTCGATGGCGGTGTAGTAAACAATTATCCTATTCAGGAAGTTCGCAATCTTGGTGCTGATATTATCATTGGTGTCGATGTTCAGGACGATTTAATGAAACGAAAAAACCTGAAAAACGCTACCCGAATATTAGTTCAGATTACCAATCTGCAGTCGATTGACAAAATGAAAAACAAAATAAAAGACACTGATGTTTATATCAAACCGGACATTCGTGATTATGGCGTTATTTCATTTGACAAAGGCGAACAAATCATCAGAAAAGGTGAAGAAGCCGCTTTTGCCGTTTACGAAAAAATCAAAACACTGGTAAACGAAGACAATTTTTATAAAAAACCAAAACTAAAAATTGCTACCGATACCATCCAAATAGAAAAAATAAACAGTGATAAACTAGACAATTATACCAGAGAGTACATTCGCGGAAAACTTCGTTTCAAACCTGGAAGTACCATTACATACGATGACCTTAAAACAGGAATCAACAACTTAAATGCTACTCAAAACTTTAGCGCGATCTCTTATTGCCTGCAACCAGACGGCACAAAAGATGATCTTGATTTGGTTTTAAAAGAAAATCCAACACAAACCTACCTTAAACTTGGGCTGCATTATGACGGATTGTACAAAAGTGCTATTCTATTAAATCTTACTCATAAAAAAACATTTCTAAAAAATGATGTAACATCGCTGGACATTATCCTTGGCGACAATTTCAGGTATGATTTAAACTATTATGTCGAAAATGGTTTCAATATCAGCTTTGGATTTCGCTCAAGAATGAATCAGTTTAATCGAAATGTAACTACAAGCATTAGTAATTTGTTTGCTCAAAATTCAAATGTAAATTTGATTAATGTCGATTTTTTAGACATTACCAATCAGGCTTATTTTCAGACCATCTTTGTACAAAAGTTTTTAATGGGTGGCGGTCTGGAATATAAATACCTAAAAATAGACTCACCAACTCTTTCTAACACAGAAAATACTATCGAGAAAAGTAATTATTTCAGTCTCTTTGGATATTTAAAATACGATTCATTCGATAATAAATATTTCCCTCATACGGGTTTATATTTTTCCGGAGAGCTACAAACCTATTTAGCATCATCAGATTATACCAAACAATTCAAGCCTTTCTCGATTGCAAAAGCCGAGATCGCTATCGCGAGAACTTTATTCAGGAAAGCCACCATTAAAATTGGAGCCGATGCAGGATTTAATATTGGCAGTGACAGCGTTCCGTTTTTCGATTTTATACTAGGAGGTTTTGGATACAGCAAAATCAACAACTTCAATTATTTTTACGGATACGACTTTCTAAGTATTGCCGGAAATAGTTTTATAAAGGCAGACATTAATTTAGATTACGAAATTCTAAAAAAGAATCATATTAACTTTACAGCCAATTTCGCCAACTTAGGAGATGACATTTTTACTAGTGTCGACTGGGTTTCTATGCCTAAATATTCAGGATATGCTGTAGGTTATGGATTGGAAACAATTATTGGCCCTATCGAAATCAAACAATCATGGTCTCCCCAAATGTCAAAAAGTTTTACATGGTTTAGTATCGGATTTCAATTCTAATCCATTTTACTCAAAAACATTAACCCAATAAAGATTGATATTTTATACTTAAAAATATTTTTAATGTTTTTTTAGCGTTAATAATTGACACAATATATAATTTAAATCAATAAAAATTACGACATTTGTTATAATGAAAACAAAATGGACAGGTTTATTAGAGTATCTTCAATTCCTTATCAAGAGAAATCCTGAGTAAAACTACCGAATTGAGATAATTAGTCAATGGCAGCATTGAGCTAATTATCTGTTCACACAATTCAAATTTTTCGAATTATCTAATTTACAATTATCTAATAGAAAAGCCATGCCATTATATCACAAACTCGGAAACTTTCCTCAAAAAAGACACACCCAATTCGAAAAACCCAACGGAGGTTTATACTACGAACAATTATTTGGTACCGAAGGTTTTCACGGACATTCGTCATTATCATATCATGTTCACAGACCAACTCAGGTCAAAGAAATTTTAAACTCCTATTCGGTTGAGCCCAAAATTGCCATTGGAAAAAATATAAAATCATTACTTTTTAAAGGTTTCGAATTGAAACCAGAGAACGATTTTCTAGATAGCCGCAAAGCCATGTTAGTCAACAAGGACTGCATCATTGGTTTGGCTGCTCCAAAAGAATCGCTTCGAAACTATTTCTATAAAAATGCCGATGCCGATGAAATGCTTTTCATCCATAAGGGAAAAGGAAAACTAAGAACCATGTTAGGAAATATTCCTTTTGAATATGGCGATTATCTTATTATTCCAAGAGGCATTATTTACCAAATCGATTTCGAAACTACAGAAAATAGACTTTTTTACGTAGAATCTTATTCTCCTTTTTACACCCCAAAACGTTATAAAAACCAATCAGGTCAACATTTAGAGCATTCGCCATTTTGCGAACGCGATTTTATTTTGCCTAATGAATTAGAAACGCATGACGAAAAAGGTGATTTTTTAATTAAAATCAAAAAAGAAGGAATGATTCACGAAGTAGTTTACGCCACACATCCTTTTGACGTTGTGGGTTGGGACGGTTACAATTTCCCATACGGATTCTCGATTCATAATTTCGAACCTATAACCGGACGTGTTCACCAACCGCCTCCGGTACACCAAACTTTTGAAACGGCCACTTTTGTCGTTTGTTCCTTCTGCCCGAGACTTTACGATTATCACCCAAAAGCAATTCCGGCGCCATACAATCACAGCAATATAGATTCTGACGAAGTACTGTATTATGTAGATGGTGATTTTATGAGCCGTAATAATATTGAGCAGGGTCATATCACTTTACACCCAAAAGGAATTCCGCATGGTCCCGCACCAGGCGCAATGGAGCGTAGCATTGGCCATAAAGAAACCCACGAATTAGCCGTTATGGTTGATACTTTCAGACCACTTATGGTAACTGAAGAAGCGATGGGATTAGATGATGGGCAATACTATAAATCCTGGACTGAATAGTTAGCGAATCGATTTAACCGCAAAGTCCGCAAAGGATTTTACGCAAAGTTCACAAAGATTTCCTAGCTAAGTTTTATCAAAACAAGTTCGCAAAGCTTTGCGTTCTTTACGATTTCAAAAAATATTACTGATAAAATTCTTAGCAAACTTTGCGGTAAAAAAAACAAATCTTAAAAAACATTTCGGCACATCAAATAAACGATTTACCGATTAAACAAATAAACACAATGAGTAAAGAAGTAAAATCAGTAGAATACGGATTAGAAAAAATCTTCGAAGGAGCACAAGACTTCCTTCCATTATTAGGAACCGATTATGTAGAATTCTATGTAGGAAATGCAAAACAATCTGCACATTATTACAAAACCGCTTTCGGATATCAGTCTTTGGCTTATGCCGGATTAGAAACCGGAGTAAGAGACAAAGCCTCTTATGTTTTGAAACAAGATAAAATCAGAATTGTTTTAACAACACCTTTAACACAAGATTCTCCAATTCACGAACACCTAAAAAAACATGGCGACGGTGTAAAAGTTGCTGCTCTTTGGGTTGAAGATGCCAGAAGTGCGTACGAAGAAACCATGAAACGCGGCGCTCGTTCTTTTATGGAACCAATAGTAGAATCAGATGAATTTGGAGAAGTGGTTCGTTCAGGAATCTACACTTACGGAGAAACCGTTCATATTTTCGTAGAGAGAAAAAACTACAACGGTGTTTTTCTTCCGGGCTACAAAGAATGGAAATCTGATTACAACCCCGAACCAACAGGTTTAAAATATATTGATCATATGGTTGGTAATGTGGGATGGAACGAAATGAATACCTGGGTAAAATTCTACGAAGAAGTAATGGGGTTTGTAAATTTCTTATCATTTGATGACAAGCAAATCACCACAGAATATTCAGCATTAATGAGTAAGGTAATGTCTAACGGAAACGGAAGAATTAAATTCCCTATTAATGAACCGGCCGAAGGAAAGAAAAAATCACAAATCGAAGAATATTTGGATTTCTATGGAGGTCCAGGAATTCAGCATATCGCCATTGCAACCGATGATATTATTAAAACCGTATCACAATTAAGAGCACGCGGAGTTGAATTTTTATCTGCTCCTCCTCATACCTATTACCAGGCAATTCCTGAAAGATTAGGAGTTCATATGGATATGATGAAAGAAGATATTAACGAAATTGAAAAATTAGCCATTATGGTCGATGCCGATGAAGATGGTTACTTATTACAAATATTTACGAAGCCAGTTCAGGACAGACCGACGCTTTTTTTCGAAATTATTCAACGAATGGGAGCAAAAGGATTTGGCGCAGGGAACTTTAAAGCCCTTTTTGAGTCGATTGAAAGAGAACAAGAATTGAGAGGAACATTATAAAATCGTAATATTTTTGCATTAAACAGCATAATTCTCTGCAAAGTGATGCTTTTTATGCAAATGTTATGTTAAACTCACCTTTTGCTATTTATTTTTTGAATTTTCTACATATCTTTGCACTCGCAAATCAAGAAGGGGTGGTTTCCTTCTGAATTGATATAAATTTCATAATTTATAGTTTTTTGGTTAGTTAATAGCATAAAAACTCAGTCATTCCTTGACTGAGTTTTTTTGTTTTGGTACATTTGGAATAGAATTTGCATTTCTTTATCTTTATAATGAAATGTAAAAATTGTACTATGAAAAAAATAATCCTACTCATATTAATTCTCACTACACTAAGTTTCGATTCTGCAAGGGAAGATGCTTTCGATACTGGAGAATACTTTAAATTCCGAATTCATTACGGAATTGTAAATGCCGGCTATGCTACCCTCGAAGTAAAAGATGCCACGATAAACAACAAAAAAGTGTTTCATGCTGTGGGTAAAGGCTTTACAACCGGAATGTCGAAATTTTTCTTTAAAGTCGAAGATTTATACGAAAGTTACTTCGATAAACAAACCGGAAGCCCTTATCGTTATGTTCGAAAAATCAACGAAGGCGGTTACACAAAAGATCAGGAAGGCTTTTTTAATCAAAACGAAAACAGGATTTTAGTTAAAGACTACAAACGCAAAACCGAAAAAACAATTGTTATAACCGATAATGTTCAGGACATCATCTCCTCTTTTTACTACTTAAGAAATCATCCCAATATTGATAAACTTAAATCAGGTGAATCAATTACAATTGACATGTTTTTTGATGATGAAATCACAAAATTTAAGTTAAAATATGTAGGTCGTCAAGATATTACAACTAAATTTGGAACCGTTTCTACAATGATGTTTAAACCTTTGGTGCAAACAGGAAGGGTTTTTAAGGAAAAAGAAAGCGTAACGCTCTGGATAACAGATGACGACAATAAAGTTCCAATTAGAATAAAAGCAGAACTTGCCGTTGGATCACTAAAAGCAGATCTCGACGAATATAAGGGATTAAAAAATCCATTTAAAGTAAAAAAATAATGAATACCACAGATAATGCTGAATCAATTCTAAAAGAAATTGACTTAAAATTCCAGGCTATAAACCAAAAAACTGAAGTTCAGTTAGAAGGATTGCTTTGGTCAAAACCAATTACTTATTGGGATTACATTCAGACTGATGCGCTGCTGAATTTACAAATACAACGCACCACACTTCCTGACGAAATGGTTTTTATCATGTATCATCAGGTAAATGAATTAATTTTTAAAATGATTTTGTGGGAAATCGATCAAATTGCCGACACACAAAATATTCAGGTTGATTTTTTTAGCGAAAGATTGTCCAGAATTACGCGTTATTTCGATATGCTGACCAATTCTTTCAGCATCATGGAAAACGGAATGGACGTTGACCAATATATGAAATTCAGAAATACGCTAACTCCGGCAAGTGGTTTTCAAAGCGCACAATACAGATTGATTGAATTTGCTTCGACTGACGTTATCAATTTAACCGATCGCAGGTACAAAGCAAACTTTGATGAAAATACAGATTTAGAAACCAGCTTTGAACATCTCTACTGGCAAGCTGCGGGAAAAGATTATCATACAGGAGAAAAATCATACTTACTTAACGAGTTTGAAAAAAAATATAAGGATCAATTTCTAAAACAAATAGCTACGTTTAAAAACAAAAATATTTGGCAGAAATTCACACAACTTCCACTAGAAGATCAGCAAAATCAAGAATTAATTGATGCAATGCGTCATTATGATAAAACAGTGAATATCACCTGGGTTATGCAGCATTTAAACACAGCAAGAAAATATATTTTAGAAAGCGGAAAAGGCAATGGTGAAGCCACAGGAGGAAGTGACTGGCAAAAATATATGCATCCAAAATACCAAAGACGCATCTTTTTTCCTAAATTGTGGACCGAAGAAGAATTGTCTAATTGGGGAACTGAAACCACAGTTTAATTTCCAAAAAAATAAATAAGTTTGAAAAAAGTATTCGTAATTATAATCCTATTATTTTCAATAATTTCATGTAATAAAACCGCTGAAAAAGTTGAAATTAAAATTACAAAACCAAAAACTAAGAAAGTCGAATTTGGTTTTAATTACGCCGATTTTAATGTTCTTCAAGACACTATAAAAAAAGGAGATTCTTTTGGATCTATCATTCAACGTCAAAATATTGGCGACAAAAAAGTCTACGATGTCGTAGAGCAAATAAAAGATTCTTTTAATGTAAGAACGATTCGATACAATAAACCTTACACTATTCTTCGATCAAAAAATAAAACCAACAAACTTGAGCTTTTTATATATCAGCCGGACGCACTATCCTATTATGTAATTGATTTTCGTGATAGCATTCCAAAAGCTTACAAAAAAGTAAAACCCGTTACACTTAAACGTAAAATTATTGGTGGCGTTTTAAAAAGTTCGCTATCTGAAACTTTAGGCAACGAAAGTGTAGAAACAGCGCTAGCCAGCAGAATTACAAAAGTATTCTCCTGGTCTATTGACTTCTTTAAACTAAAAAAAGGAGATCGTTACGGATTAATTTTTACCGAACGCTTTATAAACGGCAAAACCTACGACGGAGTTGAAGATCTTGAAGCGGCATTTTTTGAATATAAAGGTAAAATCATTTATGCATTCCCTTTTGAGAAAGATACCCTTTCAGGAAAAGTAGAATATTATGACGATCAGGGTAGAACGTTGAAAAACTTTTTCCTGAAAACACCAATCAAATTTAGCCGAATCACTTCAAGGTTTACCGCAAACAGATTCCACCCTGTACAACACACCTGGAAAGCGCACAAAGGAACAGATTATGCTGCTCCAACAGGAACGCCAATTTCGACAACAGCAGCAGGAGTTGTAGAAGCCACGGGATATACAGCAGGAAACGGGAACTTTGTAAAAGTAAAACACAACGGAACCTACTCGACTCAGTATTTACACATGTCCAGAATTTTAGTAAAACGAGGACAAAGAGTTACGCAAGGACAAACCATAGGATTAGTAGGAAGCACAGGATTGGCGACCGGACCTCACGTTTGTTATCGCTTCTGGAAAAACGGAGTTCAGGTTGATGCTCTTCGACTGAATTTACCAACCGGCGAATCTTTGACAGGAAATGACAGAACACGTTTCATGAAACAAATCGAACCTTTGAAAAGAGAATTGGATAGTATTGGTAATTTGTAAGTTTTATCAAAATCTCAATTTTAAAAATATCGAAAACATGAAAAACGCTCGTCTTAAAGCAATTTACAATGAAACTTTTTCAGGTTTAAAACTTTTTTACAGAGACACCACTTTATCTGACACCCTAATTTCGAATTACAAAGTTGGACAAATCATTCAGGAAAAAGGATTTACTGACATGAGTTCTTTGGGCGGTGGACTTTCCGGAAATTTAAGATATTTAATAGCGAGCGCTCATCCTAAGGATTTATCGAAATTCAATCCAGATTCAGTAAAAAATGGTCACTTTCTTTTAGACTCTATTGCTTATTTTAAAGTATTGGACATTTATAAAATCGAAAACAAAACACAGGTTTTTCTTTTAAACATTCCGGACAATTCCTTAACGCTTCTTAAAAATTCAACTTCAAACTTAGAGGAAGAAATTATAGAAAAAGCGCAAAAAAAATTTTCAGACAAAATCAATTTACCTTTAGTTCCGGAACTACAAACCGAAAACTGGAAAGAAAGAACTAAATCCCCCATTGGAATAGATGAAAATGGCCAACTATTTTTTGATGATTCTAAAATTAAAACAGAAGAAATAAAAAGAATAGAAATTGATATTGCCCGAAAAACAATTGAAGTCAATAAAAAGCCATGGTGGAAGATTTGGTAAAGGTTAACTAAAAACAACATTTTACTAAATTTATTAATTAATGAAACGAACTTTATTAATACTCTCTTCAACAATACTTTTAGGATGCTCTAATCCACACGCTTTTATATTGAATGACACAACGAAAAATAAATATTTCCTCTTAGAATTAGTCAACCAAGCCTTTGAAGAAAATCAAATTGACAAATCGCCTTTAATTGTAATAAACGGAATTCCTTTCAAATACGACAAAAAACAAGATACTATATTACTACCTCTCAAAAAATCAGATATTTTAACTTTAGACTTTTTAAACAAAAACAGTAGTCGTATCATTTATAATGAAAAAGAAAATGATGGCGCGATTATAATAATGACAAGAATAAAAAACAAATAACTTCATAAATCGTTTTCGTAACTATTTGTTATATAATTGTGAACCTTAAAGCTATTAAAAGTAATTTCAGTATTTTTGTTTTTTATAACCACATTCTCAATTAAACAAAAAAAATGGCTTTAAACACAACAAACCCAACCGGGACTGAAGCGTGGAAAAATCTGCAAAACCACTATAACGCAATTCACGAAACTACGATACAAGAATTATTTCAACAGGATAATGCCCGTGTTGAAAAATTCAATATACAATGGAATGACTTTTTAGTTGATTATTCTAAAAACAATATCAGCCAGGAAACTGTTTCTCTTTTATTAGAATTGGCCAACTCAATTGGATTAAAAGAAGCGATCGCACAATATTTTGGAGGAGAAATCATCAATCAAACAGAAAATCGTGCTGTTTTACATACAGCATTACGTGCTCCGGAATCGGCAGTTATAAAAGTTGACGGAGAAAATGTAATTCCTGAAGTTTACGAAGTAAAAAATAAAATCAAACAATTCAGCCACGAAGTAATATCCGGAGAAAGAAAAGGATATACCGGAAAAGCTTTTACTGATGTTGTAAATATTGGTATTGGAGGTTCTGACCTTGGTCCGGTTATGGCAGTTGAAGCATTGCAATTTTACAAAAATCATTTAAACCTTCACTTTGTTTCAAATGTTGATGGGGATCACGTAAACGAAGTCATCAAAAAATTAAATCCTGAAACAACATTATTTTTAATTGTTTCTAAAACTTTTACTACTCAGGAAACTTTATCAAATTCTGAAACGATCAAAGAATGGTTTTTGAAATCGGCTTCTCAGGAAGATATTGCAAAACATTTCGTTGCTGTTTCAACTAATATTCAAAAAGTAACTGAATTTGGAATCGATCCTGACAATGTTTTCCCAATGTGGGACTGGGTTGGAGGAAGATTCTCTTTATGGAGCGCTGTTGGATTAAGCATTAGTTTGGCAATTGGTTTTGATAATTATAATGATTTATTGAAAGGCGCCAACAAAATGGACGAGCATTTTAAATCGGCTGAATTTGACGAAAACATTCCTGTAATTCTGGCTTTGTTAAGTGTTTGGTATAATAATTTCTTTGGAGCAGAAAGCGAAGCTTTGATTCCTTATACTCAATATTTACAAAAATTAGCCCCATATTTGCAACAGGCCACTATGGAAAGCAACGGAAAAAGTGTTGGCCGTGACGGAAAACCTGTAAACTATCAAACCGGAACTATTATCTGGGGAGAACCGGGAACAAATTCTCAACATGCCTTTTTTCAATTAATTCACCAGGGAACAAAATTAATCCCAACTGATTTTATTGGATTCGTAAAACCATTATACAGAAACGAAGATCATCATGATAAACTGATGTCGAACTTTTTTGCTCAGACAGAAGCTTTATTAAACGGAAAAACGGCAGCACAAGTTCAGGCTGAATTTGACAAGCAAGGACTTTCTGCAGAAAAAGCATCGTATTTATTACCATTCAAAGTTTTTTCAGGAAACAAACCGACCAATACAATCTTAATTCAAAAATTAACTCCTAAATCTTTAGGTTCGTTAATTGCTTTATACGAGCACAAGATTTTTGTTCAGGGTGTTATTTGGAATATTTTTAGTTTTGATCAGTGGGGAGTAGAATTAGGAAAGCAATTAGCAAACTCTATTTTAGATGAAATTAACACTAAAACCGTAAAAAATCACGATAGTTCAACTTCATTTTTGTTAAATCACTTTTTGAAGAACAAATAGAACCCGAATAAAAAATTCACAACAAACTGAAACGCCTTAATTTAAGAAAAATTAAGGCGTTTTTTCGTATAAATACCACCCAAAATACCCCTAAAACACTGATTCTTGCAAGTTTAGCACTACAAGACCATGAGAATCATTACGATTTTAACAAAATACTATCCTAAAAAATCAAAAAAACGTTATTTTATTTAAGAAAAAAAGAAAAAATCATTTTAATGCGCAACAGATTAGATAAAACTTATTTTTCTTAACATTTTGATAACACTATCTGATTTAATTGTTATAATTTTGCCAAAAACAATAAACTAATAACAAATGAAGACAATGAAAAATTGGTTACTCACTGGACTATTGTTCATGATAGTTTCAACCGCATTTTCTCAAGGAAAAATTACAGGTATGATTACCGACGGAGTTGGATCATTACCAGGAGCAAACGTAGTGATCAAAGGATCTACGACTGCAACTTCTACAGATTTTGACGGTAAATTTACTTTGAATGCAACAACAAGTACAGGAGAAATCGTTATTTCTTTTTTAGGTTACGAAAACAAAACTGTAAAATTTTCAGTTTCTGGCGGTTCTACAAACTTAGGAACAATCGTTTTAACTTCTAACTCAAACGAATTAAGCGAAATTGTTGTAAAAAGTACAGTTGTCGATATTGCAAAGGACAGAAAAACTCCTGTAGCAGTTTCTACAATTAAAGCTGCTGAAATTCAGGAAAAATTAGGAACTCAGGAATTTCCGGAGATCTTAAGAAACACTCCTTCAGTATATGTTACTAAATCAGGTGGTGGTTTTGGAGATGCAAGAATCAACATTCGTGGATTCAACCAAAACAACATCGCTGTAATGATCAACGGTATGCCAGTTAACGACATGGAAAATGGTTCTGTTTACTGGAGTAACTGGGCTGGATTATCAGAAGTTGCTTCTGCTATTCAGGTACAAAGAGGTTTAGGAGCTTCTAAACTTGCAACTCCTTCAGTTGGAGGAACAATTAACATTGTAACTAAAGCTTCAGACAGAAAAGAAGGTGGATCTTTCTCTTCAGGTTTCGGAAACGCAAGAAACTTTAAAATTCAAGGTTCATACAGTACTGGAAAATTAGATAATGGTCTTTCTGCTTCGATCTTATTATCTCAAACAATGGGAGATGGATACATTCAGGGAACTCAATTTGAAGGTTCTAACTATTATGTAGCTTTAGGATATGCTACAAAAAATAACAAGCATGACTTTCAACTTACAGTAACTGGAGCACCACAATGGCACAACCAAAGATCTACTACTCCTACGATTGCTACTTACCTAAAATATGGTACAAATGGCGATCCAAATACAAGATATAATGCTGATGCAGGATATTTGAATGGTGAACAATACAACATCAGAAAAAACTACTACCACAAACCGGTTGCATCTGTTAACTGGGATTATAAAATCAACGAAACTACAAAACTTTCTACTGTTCTTTATGCGTCTATGGGTCGTGGAGCCGGAGCAAGTGCTGGTGGTGGTGTTGGTGGATCAACATACAACGGATCAGTTTTCTTAAATGCAGACGGATCTGTTAATTACGACAAAATCCAAGCATGGAACAACGGTACTGGACAAGTTTTCTTTAACGGAGCAAACAGAACAAGAACTCCAGTTGCGGGTGTTGGTTTTCAAAACAGTTCTTCAACAGGAAGAACAGGACAAGGAACACCTGCTTCTCCTTATGTTTACAATACCACTTCAGGTATCTCACAAACTTCTTCTATCAACTCTCATGACTGGTTTGGAGCTGTTATCAACTTAAATAAAAAATTAAGCAATACCTTAACTTTAGATTTTGGTATCGATGCAAGAACTTACACAGGATATCACTTTACAGTAGTAAATGATTTATTGGGTGCAGATGCATTTTATGACAACAACATTGCAAGTTTAAAACCAACAGGAAGAAATCTTACATCAACTTACGGTACAGATGTTCAATGGAACGTTTTTGATAAAAAAAACTACGACAAAATATCTTTTAACAGTACTGGAAAAGTTAAATGGTATGGTCTGTTTACACAATTAGAATACTCTAAAGATAACTTAACTGCATTTGTTCAGGGAGCAATTTCAGAGCAAGGATTCAAAAGAGAAGATAATTTTGTTTACTTACCAACAAATCCATTATCATCTACTGATTACAAAAACATCTTAGGTGGAAACGTAAAAGCTGGAGCAAACTACAACCTTGATGAGAAAAACAATGTTTATGTAAACGCAGGTTACTACTCAAGACAACCGTTCTTTAACTCAGTTTATCCTAACAACAGATCAACTGTAAACCCTAACCTAACTAACGAGAAAATCCTTGGTTTTGAAGCTGGATATGGTTTCCGTACAAGAACATTTACTGCTACAGTAAATCTTTACAATACTACATGGAACGACAGATACTTGAAAGGTAACGCTCTTCCAAGTGACAATAATACTTACACAGAATACGTAGGTCTTAACGAAGTACACTCTGGATTTGAGTTAGAAGCAAGTTCTAACATAACAGAAAGATTGAAACTTAATGCTATGTTCTCTTACGGAATTTGGGAATACAAAGGAAACGCTACTGTTAATGCTTACTACCAAGTAGACAACACAGCAGTACCAGGATTCTCTGGAATTCCAGTATACATGGACAAAGTAAAAGTTGGTGATGCTGCTCAAATGACAGCTTCGTTAGGCGCTGCTTACGAAATCTTAACAAGAGTAACTATTGACGCTAACTACAACTTTAACGATAAGTTATACGCTGGATTAAGCCCAATTAACTTTTCATCTCCTGACAACAAAGGAGCATTAGAGCTGCCTTCTTACGGATTAGTAGATGCTGGTTTCTCATACAAAATGTTAACTGGTAAAAACAAAGACAAATCTGTAAACTTCAGATTAAACGTAAACAACCTTTTTGATAAAGTTTACATTGCTGAATCAAGAACTAACATTTTTTCTGATGACAACGTAAGTACGACAAATGCTGCTTTAGGAACTTATGCTTCTAACAACAGACTTTACAAAGGTTTAGCTGACGCTAACCAAGTTTACTTCGGATTTGGAAGAACATGGAACTTTACACTACGTTACGATTTCTAATATTTAGAATCTAAATAAATACCAAAAAACGGCGTTGACTTTTAGTCTAATGCCGTTTTTTTTATGCCTTTTTTGCTATATTTGTTTTAACAAAAAAATTAATTTATGTACCATTTTCTACAAAAATTCCATTCTGGCTGGGCTTATTTAGCACTTTTGCTTTTATTAATTGCAGTTGTAAATGCCATTATTGGAGTAACTTCAAAGAAAGATTTTACAGCTAAGGATCGTAAAATTGCATTGTTTGCCTTAATCGGAACTCACACTCAATTATTGATTGGAATAATACTTTATTTTGTTTCTCCTTTAGGAAAAGCAGCTTTCGGGCAAATGTCTAATGCAGAACTAAGATTAACTTCACTAGAACATCCATTAATCAATCTTATTGCTATCATTTTGATCACTATTGGATGGTCGAAACATAAAAAATTAATTAATAGCGAAGCTAAATTTAAAACTTTTGCTATTTATTACGGATTAGGATTATTGCTTATATTAAGTAGAATCCCATGGAACCTTTGGTTCTAAAAACCAATTAAAGCCCTAAAATAATAGGGCTTTTTTTATCTCGGCATATTATTTGTACAAACTCCCCAAGTCTGAAAAAAAATAACCCATGAGAAGTAAAAAAAACATTATACTTACCAGCCTTACAATAACTTTTTTAAGCTGTTTTACTTATGTCATAAGTCAAACAAAACCAGCAACAGAACCTAAACCGAAAACCTCGCAGGATACGGTAAAAATGGTAAAACCCGATATACTTGCCATCCCAACTGATTCTGTTTTTACTGATAAAGGTTTAAAGCTAAAACCTTATAAAAAAAATGCTCACGCCTCTTACTACGCTGACCGTTTTAACGGAAAAAAAACAGCAAGCGGAGCCCGATTTAGTAATAGTAAATATACTGCAGCGCATAAAAAACTGCCATTTGGCACCAGAATAAAAGTAACAAATGAAGCTAACGGAAAATTTGTCATCGTTAAAGTAACAGATCGCGGACCGTTTGTGAGAACAAGAGAGCTTGATTTATCTAAAAGGGCTTTTATGGAAATCACCAAGAGCAAAGGAAGTGGCGCAATGAAAGTAACAATAGAAACTATAGTGGAATAATGAAATATTCGATATTCAAACCCGACAGGTTTTAAAATCCTGTCGGGTTTTCTATTTTAAATAATAATAATAATAATAATAATAGAAGTGCATCTAAAGCTTAAACAAACTTTCTAATACTCATGATAATTCCGCTATGGATTCCTTCATGATAATTATTAAAATCTAAAGCTCCATCGATATTTTTGAGCGTAAAGCCTAAGCTTGTGGTGTATTCATTGTAATTTGCAAACAGGTTATTTGCAAAATCCTGTTCGGTTTGATGCAAAGTTGTAGAAAGTAAGATTCTGATTTCATCAACTTCAGCTTGTGAAACATCACCTTCTGGTTTGGTTCCTTTTTTATATTTTGCAATAAATTCATCTGAAGCCATGGTTGGCAAACCTGACAATTTATAGATTAAAACCTGTTGCGAGGAAATGCAATGGGCAATATTCCAGATCAGGTTATTGCTAAATCCTTGCGGAATTTTATTTAATTGTTCTAATGAATGATGATCTAAAACCTTTAGAAGAATTTCCCTAATGGTTTTCTGTACTTCAAAAACTGAGTTCATAATTTTATTTTTTTTCTAAAATTAGGCATTTTTCAGTTTTAAATGAATTTTCTTTGTAGTCTCTTAAATTTAAAAAACATGAATAAAATATATTATTTGGCTTCTTGCGATACGTGTCGCAAAATCATCAAAAGCTTACCAAAGGACAATAATCTGGTTTTTCATGATATCAAACAAAACCCAATTACAGAGGCAGAACTGGAAGAAATGTACAAGCTTGCCGGAAGCTACGAGGCTTTGTTTAGCAAGAAAGCCCAATTGTACAAATCGATGGATTTAAAGAATAAATCGTTGACTGAGGATGATTATAAAAAATACATTTTAGAACATTATACTTTTTTAAGTCGTCCGGTTTTTATTATTGATGAAAAGATTTATATTGGTAATACACAACCTGTAACATTGCAGGTTCAAAAAGCTTTAGAACAATAATAACTTTAAAGCTGTAATGAATACTAGTTTGGGTTAGGGATAGAAGCGGAAATCCTTTTTTTGAGCTTTTTCTGCTCAAAAAAAGATTCAAGCGGATAGCCCGGCCGGAGGAAACGCCCAAATTAAAATTCTGGTTATAAAAAAGTTAGCCACGAATTTAATTATTGTGAATTCAGTGTTTTTCTTTTGCCACAGATTAAAATGATTTTATAGATTTTACCAATCTTTGAGAATCTTTTTAATCTGTGGCAACTTTTAAGCTCAACAAATAATTGGTTCAAATTCGTGAAATTCGTGGCGAAAAAATCTTAATCTAATAACGGTTTTAACAGATTAGTTATTTACAACCCAAGACTGCAAAGTTTTATTTATCTTTGCGCCTTTATACTCAATTATATGATACAATCTATGACAGGGTTTGGCAAAGCTTCTTTGCAATTGCCTACAAAAAAAATTACCGTTGAAGTAAAATCCTTAAATAGTAAAGGTTTAGATTTAAACGTAAGAATGCCGTCGCTTTATCGCGAAATGGAATTAGGTTTAAGGACTTTGATCTCTACAAAACTAGAAAGAGGAAAGATTGATTTCGGGATTTACATTGAAAGTACTTCTGAACAAACTTCGACTAAAGTAAATGTACCTGTTGTAAAAAACTACATTGCTCAGCTTAGAGAAGTTTATCCTGATGCTGACGAAACTGAATTGATGAAAATGGCGGTTCGTATGCCTGATACGCTAAAAACGGAACGTGAGGAAATCGATGAAAACGATTGGGAACAAATTCAGGTGATTATTGACGAAGCGCTGCAAAATATCTTAACTTTTAGAAAAGACGAAGGCGAATCTCTTGAAAAAGAATTCAACTTAAGAATTGGAAATATCCGCCAGTATATGAACGACGCTTTGGCTCTTGATCCGGAACGTGTTCAGGCTATCAAAGATCGTTTGCAAACTGCAATAGCTGAATTGAAAGTGAATGTTGATGAAAATCGTTTCGAACAGGAATTGATTTATTATCTGGAAAAACTGGATATTACGGAGGAAAAAGTGCGTTTGACAAATCATTTAGATTATTTCTTAGAAACTATAAAAGGTACTGAAGCGAATGGTCGTAAATTAGGTTTTATAACTCAGGAAATGGGTCGCGAGATCAATACTATGGGCTCTAAATCGAATCATGCGCAAATGCAAAAGTTGGTGGTGATGATGAAGGATGAACTGGAGAAGATCAAGGAACAGGTATTAAATGTACTTTAAATCCTGATGAAAGTTTTTCTTTTTCTCATTATCCTTTTGTTTAGCTTTCATGTTAAAGCTCAGGAAATTTCAGAAATCAATAAGGTTTTAGAAATATCGGATATGTTAGGATTTGAAAAAGAAATTCGCATTTATAAAGATTATTCCATTACCAACACAATGCAAATATTGAGAATGTATGATGAAGGGAAAGACAATTGGAAAGTTTATAAGTATTCATACTCCAAAAACCTAAATCAAGTAACAAAAATTGATGGATTAATTTTCCCTAAAGAATCTATTGGAAAATTGAAGCCAAAAGATGCGAACTTAATCTGGCTTCATTTACTGTTAACGAATGTGGAATTTCTTCCAGATATAGAAAGAGTAGAATACAAATTAAGCACTCCATTTATAGATTTACAAAAGGGAGAAAAGGTACTTAACAGAAAAAAAGTTGTTGTTACAGATGGAGTGGGATATCAGGTTTATATTAAAAATGGAAAGATTGAGAATAACTTTTCTTTTTATAATCCGGAAACCTATTTAAAATACTATCCAAAAGTTGATGAACTAATCGCATATAATGAAATATTATCAATCCTAAAGAAAGAGTTTAATCTCTGAAATGATTGATCACATATAAATAAAGAATGAACAAAGGAAAATTAATTGTTTTCTCAGCACCTTCGGGATCAGGAAAAACAACTATAGTAAGACACTTACTTGGGAAAGAAGATTTAAATTTAGAATTTTCGATCTCAGCGGCTTCACGCGACCCACGCGGAGAAGAGGAACACGGAAAAGATTATTATTTTATTTCGCTGGAAGAATTCAAAAAACACATTAAAGCCGAGAATTTCCTGGAATGGGAAGAAGTATATCGTGACAATTTTTACGGTACTTTGAAAGCCGAAATAGAACGTATCTGGGCTTTGGGTAAAAATGTAATTTTTGATATTGATGTTGCCGGCGGATTGCGTATCAAACACAAATTTCCGGATCAGACTTTGGCTGTTTTTGTAAAACCACCAAGTGTAGATGAACTAAAACGCAGATTGAAAGAGCGTTCTACCGAAAGTGATGACAAGATCAATATGCGTATTGCAAAAGCTTCTGTTGAGTTGGCTACTGCCCCTCAGTTTGATACTATTATAAAAAATTACGATTTAGATACGGCTAAAGAAGAAGCGTATCAATTGGTAAAAGCTTTTGTAAATAAAGATTAGAAACTTCATAAAATCAATACTTTTTTAGAGAAACAGCCGTTAGCTTTTGATCTAACCGCTATTAATATCTGTATTATGATTAATTTATTTGAAATAAAAAGAAACGAGAATTATCTAAGCATCATTATTCTTGTCATTAGAATAGCCATTGCGACATTGATGATTTCTCACGGATTATCTAAACTCAATATGCTTTTGGCCGGAGGTGAAATTCAGTTTCCTGATCCGCTTGGAGTAGGAAAAACAGCTTCGTTGACTCTTGCTGTTTTTGCAGAAGTAATTTGTTCTTTTTTTATTTTTATTGGTTTAGCCACAAGATTGGCTACTTTGCCATTAATTATTACAATGCTGGTTGCTGTATTTGTTATTCATGGCGCTGATCCAATCGATGTAAAGGAAATGGGAATTTTATATTTGCTGTTTTATCTACTTCTTTTGGTAACCGGAAGTGGTAAATTCTCTATTGATTGTTTGATTTCAAAAAAGAATCGTTACTAAGCTATTTTAATACCACAGATTAATTTGAATGTAATACTTACTATTTGAATTATGAAAAAAACTCTTTTATGAAGATAGGCCTTTATTTCGGAACGTATAATCCCATTCATGTTGGCCACTTAATTATTGCCAATCATATGGCTGAGTTTGCCGATTTAGATCAGATTTGGATGGTGGTTACGCCTCATAATCCGTTAAAAAAGAAATCTACCTTATTAGACGATCATCAACGTTTAGAAATGGTGCATCTGGCAACAGAAGATTATCCTAAAATAAAGCCGTCTGATATTGAATTCAAATTACCTCAACCCAATTATACGGTAAATACTTTGGTTCATTTGCATGAAAAGTATCCTACGCATGATTTCTCCTTAATCATGGGCGAAGACAATCTGAAAACGCTTCATAAATGGAAAAACTATGAGGTACTTTTAGAGCACTACGAAATTTATGTTTATCCAAGACTCGAAGACAAAACACAAACTGGTGAAACTTTAGAGGAAGAACCAAACACTTTAAAATCGCATCCTAATATTCATATTATTGATGCGCCTATTGTAGAGATTTCGGCTACTTTTATTCGAAAAAGTATTAAAGAAGGGAAAAATATTCAACCGTTATTGCCTCCGAAAGTTTGGGAATATATTGATCATAATAATTTTTACAAGAAATAAATGTCTTTCTCCGCTTCGATTTTTTATCCGAAGAAATCCAGACAATTCGACTTTACTTTGTCTGAAAAGCTAACTTGGTATTCTTTAACTGCAATTATTTCATATTCGTTATTGCTTGTTTTTATTGAAAAATCATTTGGATACGATATTTCAGAATATACATATTGTTTACTTATAATTCCTTTTATAACTTATATTATTGGGGGCGCAATTCGGTTAAATGAATATGAAAATTTAAATGGTCATTTTATAGGAAGTATGTCTTTTGAAGATGACTTTTTACTTATTGAATCAAAGGAATATTTATACAATAAAATTGAAGATTTAATTGTATTTGGAAATTCGTACTCTGGTCAAAGAAATGAAAACACACGATCTGGCCCGATGTACAGTAACGGAGTACATAACTCAATTTCTTTCGTTTATGATGATCAAAAAATTTCCCTAAATTTTAAATTAGATTCCGAAAGACATATTGATGAATTACAATCAGCTTTATTGAATATCATTACCGATGAAAAAATCCCATATCAAAGAAGATATCTAAATTTAATAAATTCTGAATATCGTTCATTCATGAAATTTGAACTTTTTATTGCAAAATTGATTAGAGAAAAAAGGATGGAATGTACAGAAGGATTGCTTTTGATAGGATACGATTCTGATGAAGAAGCACAAGAATTGAGAGCAAAATATTGCTGTTAGATAAGTACAAAAAGAAAAAAGCCTGAATTTCAAAATTCAGGCTTTCGTTTTTAATATAATTTACTTCATAAACAGCTCCAGAGAAGCTAAATATTTATAGAAAAAATAATTCACAAACATTTTAAAGCTCCAGCGGAGCGACATATATCACCCCGATGGGTCTTTTTGAAATAGAACACTTCAATGCTATAAATATATCGTCCCTCTGGGACTTCTATCAATTCAACAGATAGTTGAATTGTTATGCTTCAATATTAACATCACTTTTAACACGTGATCTAATATCACTTAAAGACTGATCTACTAAAAGTTTTCCGTCTCTGAAAACTTCTTTCAATTCCCCTTGTTTTTCTTCTTCCCATGAAACATTATCGGTTAAATGATATACACCGTCAATTAAGTCGATTTTCATTAATCCTTTGGCAGATTTTTTAGTTCCGTCATCTGTGATTGGATCTTTGAAGATGGCTCTTCCTTCTCCATCCACTTCTCCGTAAGTGGCTTTCATCGCAAAACCAAAAGTATCTCTGGTATTGTATTGATAGGTAAATGATCCAATTCCTAAAACAACATTGGTCGAAGCGAAACCTTTTTCTTTTAATCTCTCGCAAATTTGAATCGCTCTTGCTACCGTAATACTATCCCCGTAAATAGCTCCAATTTGAGGAATAAGCTCTTTGTATCCTTTTGCATTAGTTGTACCTCCAAAAACATCCCAAAGCAGCTCAATTACACCTTTCTTCTCTTGTTCGGTTTTTCCGTTTGGATTTCCGCAGATAATATCAACCGGATCACCGCTATCAGGACGAATCACAACTTTACCTTCTCTGGCAACAATATCTTCTTTTAATCTTGGCAAATAGTCCGTTAGCACTTTCCATAAATCCCAGGTATCAGAAACGATAGAAACGATTCCTTTTGGATAAACTTCTGTCACTAATCTTTTGAACGTTTCGCATTCGCCTTCGGTAGTTCCCATGCACATTACAGAATGCTCTGTTGCGGCAACTGAACCTGCGATTAATTCAGTATCTGAATTGGCATTGTAATATTCTTCGAAGAAATCAATTACCGGAATTGTATCAGAACCTGTAAAGCTTAACAAATGTCCTGCTGCAGAAGTTATTGCCGCTTCTATTCCACCCATTCCTCTCATTGAGAAATCATGTGCCTGCCAGTCTACAAATTCAGGAACAGAGGACGTTTCATCAGCATATTTGTCTAATACTTTTCTATATTCTTTCGCAATTGTAGCAGAGTTACAAGGCAACCAAACTACTGCTGAAAGTAGAGTTTCGAAATAATTCGTCAACCAGAAAAATTCCGGAATCGTATTGTACATCGTAAACATTGGCACTCTCAAAGGTACGCTTACTCCTTCCGGCAAAGCTTTAAAAACCATCGGAATATATCCTAAATCGTGTAAATCTTCGATATGTTTTGTCCCAACCTGGTTTTCACCCAAATAATTATTGATTCGGCGTGCGTATTTTTTAACCACTTCTTCTTTTGGCTGTTTGAAGAAATATGTATCAAAATCATGAATAATATATTTCTTGATAAAATATTGCAATCCAAAAAACACGACCTCATCAAGTCCTTCAATTCTTGATTTTCTAGGCGTCCAGTTAGAATATACTAATGTGGTTTTGTCCGGGTATTGTCTTCTGTGGTCAACTTTGTAACCGTCTGTTAATAGTAATGGGTTCATATAAGTTCTTCGTTAATTTTTAAATTATTTATTTCTTCCTTTTTCTTTTGGATAAAAGGATTCTACTGCATCACTTTGCCAAAATGCTTTTGTTTCGACATCAAGACCGGTTAATTTACCATAAAAACCTGCTCCGGTATCAATATTCCAGACATTGCAACCTTGCATTGGAATCTCTATATTATAATGAAGCGTTGGTGTGTGGCCAATGTAAATCTCATTATAAAGCAATAATCTTTTAGGATAAGAAAGTGAATCTTTTTGTATTCGCTTATCCATTGTCAGAGCCATTTCCCAAAGGGTCCTGTCCCAGGAATAATTTGTTTTGTAATGTTCCTTGTCCGGACCATGCATAGACGAAAATCCTGCGTGAATAAACAAATTATTATTTTCATCCACAAAATAATCTTTCATGTTTTCAAAAAAATCACAATGTTTTTTTCTTGCCAAAAGATCAACGTCCTGATAACTTTCTATAGTTGATTTTCCTCCGTGCAAAAACCAAATATCGTTTATAATATCGTTCTTCAGCCATTCGTGACACCAAACATCATGATTACCTCTTATAAAAATGCATTCCTGTTTTTGGGATAAATCAATCAGAAAGTCAAGCACTTGTGCCGATTCACTCCAGCCATCGACATAATCTCCCAGAAAAATAAATCGGTCATTTTCTGAATAATCAATTCTGTCTAATAACTGAATTAATGCTTTTAATCCACCATGAATATCTCCAAAAACTAAAGTTCTTTTCATCAGTTAGATGTTGTTTTTAAGTTTATACATAACATCACTTCTTAAAACATACTTTATTCCAGAAATCAAGGCCGATCCTTCATGACGTTGACTGTGTTCAAAAATAAGCGCTGTTCCGGTTTTGGGCGTAATAATTTCACCCGAAGCAAATTTTGTTTCTCCGCCTTCATATCTATCATTCAAATAAATGAGAAATGTATAATAACTAAATTCAGATTCACTGCGCTTATAACTTCCGTCACGATGCATTTTAAAACGTTGACCCGGATTATACTTATAAAACCTGAACATTTCATTTAATCCCGTAGCGAAACTGTTTCCTACTTCAGACTTAATATAAGGCTGCAATTTTTGCCATAAAAAAGATGCATACTCTTCATCTTGATACATGATACGTTCGTTATTGCGTACCATTTTTATCATTTTTTGTGCTCCATCAATATTTATTTCTGCTTCCTGAAAACCGACTTGTTCGCTTTTTTCTATCAACTTATTACACTCATCAATCGTAAGAAAATTATTGATTGTATAAATTTCTGTTGCTTCATTAATAATGGTTACCATAATTATACATTCATGATTAATAGTCTTTTATAAAATCTAAAGCAGCGCTTTATCACGATTTAAATTCGATATACTTCGCCGGAACCTCATCTGTTAACCAAACATTATTTTCAGACAAATAAAATTTAAATCCGTCTCTGTGCATAGCACCGCTTCTTACCGTTAGAATCTGAGGAGCACCACGTCTGCTTCCTACTCTTATGGCCGTTTCTTTATCTTTTGAAAGATGTACGTGCTGGCGGCTCATTTTTTTCAAACCTTCTTTCTGAATGTTGTCCATAAACTTTCCAATCGTTCCGTGATACAAATATTCTGAAGGTTCTGTTTCTGGTAAATTCAATTCAACCGAAATCGAATGTCCCTGACTTGCTCTGATTTTTGTTTTATCTTCATTAAAGGCGAAACGTTTTTTATCGTTATTTTCTACTACGTAATCTAAAAGAACAGCATCTAATTTGTTTCCTTTTTGAGAACATTTCACAATTAGTTCTTCTACATCTGCCCAGCCATTTTCGTCTAGTTTTAATCCAATTTTTTCCGGAGAATGTCTAAGTACTAAACTTAGAAATTTGCTCACTGTTTTTGCTATTTTTTCATTCATGATTTCTCTGAAATTTTTATTTTTTTATTGAGTTCTTCATCCTTAAATACTAATGGCTTTTCAGCAGGAACTACTAATTTTTCTAATTGACCATCTTGAACAAAATGATATTGTTCTTTCACAAATTCCGAAATATCTTCGATTAGTACAATATCTTCTTTTGCAAAAGACTTTATAAAATCGTCTCTTAAACCAATCAGAATGGCTCTTCGTTCTAACTTATTTCCAAACAGATCCTGTTCGGAATCCCATTGTAATCTTACTGACGATGTTTTCACCTCATCTTGCCATTCTTCACGACTTATAGCGAGTGACGGATCATAATACGAGTAAACTGCATTTTTTAGGTATTTATTGAATGCTGCTATTTTAAGATGAATCGCCAAAACAACTTATTGCCCTTCTTTAGTTCCCCATCCGTTTCTGTACATCATCCAAAGAAAATTGGGTTTAATCCAGGTCATTCTGGTAAGGCTAAATTCTCCTGCAAAAAACTGATTTTTTACAGCAAATTCACCTATTTCTTTTCTATAGGATTGATACACTATTATTTCTTCCTCGTCATATTGAGCCATAATGTGATAGCCTGATTTTGGCCATTCTATTATTTGCTCATCATATTTTTTTAATTCTATTTTCATTATTTTACACACAATATCTTCATTGTGTGTTTTTATTTTTTAATTATAATTTGAACTGATCAAACGTTCCTACGGAACGTAAATACAACCCCATAATTATTTTTTTTCTACCGATGAGATGTTCCTATGGAACAGCAAAAACGCGTGTTTACATTTTTTTCAACTTTAAAGACAATCGCTCGCACAAATCATCAATATCGTTTTTTCTTGCTAATGCCAAAATCCACTTTTGGGGAATATTTTCAATTCCGTAATACATTCCTGCCAAACCTCCTGTAATTGCTGCAGTTGTATCTGTATCTCCGCCTAAATTCACTGCTTTTAAAACAGTGTCTTCATAAGAATTCCAATTTAGAAAACACCAGAAACTCGCTTCCAAACTATGAAGAACATAACCCGATGATTCAATTTCATTTTCAGGATAGTCCGTTATATTATTTTTTAAAATCCTATCAAACAACTGAATTTCAGAAAAATTAAATTGCTTATCACTTAAAAAATCAGAAACAATCTTTTGCATATTTTTATACGCTTCTACTTTATCAGTGCCTTTTAAAATTTCTAAACAATACACCACATAGATAAAACAGGCAAATCCGGATCTGAAATGGGCATGAGTGATAGAAGATACTTCTTTTACTTTTTTGTAAATAATTTCGATCTCAGTCTGCTTTTGAAGATAAAAAGCTAAAGGTAAAATTCTCATCAGGGAACCATTTCCGTTATCTTCTGCAAAGAAATTACCTGAAAACCTGGCAGATTCTCCCTGCACCACTCTTGCTAAAGAATATCTTGTAGAACCACCTATATCAAATACTTTATGATGCGCTCCCCAATATCCTTCCTGCATCCATTTAACAAAAAGCAGCGCCATATTTTCTATGTCATAACCTTTAGACAAACTTTCTGCGGTACAAAAAGTTAATGAGCTATCATCGCTCCAGGTTCCCGGAGGCTGGTTCCAGCACATATAACCCATCATATCCAAAGCAGGATTTTCTCTTAAAGTATCTCTTGTTTTGAATTCAACCGGAACACCTAGAGCATCACCAACTGCGACTCCAAACAAACCAGATTTAATCTTGTACTCAAAATCGCTTTCTATTATGTGATTATAAATTTTGAAATTTTCATCATCATAACAAACAAAAATGATTTTTTCGAATTGTTCTCCGGGTTCAAAAACAGAGATCGTATTAATTGCAATTTCTGCGGCTAATTCTTTTGGGAATTTATATATACCCGTACTTATATTAGGGAAAGCAATAGTTTTGATATTATTATCAACCGCTAATTCCAACACACGTAAATAACAGCTTTCCAACAATTCTTCTTCAAGACTTTTACCATTATTCCAAACCGGACCAACGGTATGAATCACATATTTTGCCGGTAAATTTCCAGCTGTTGTAATCACGGCATCTCCAACTTTACAGCCTCCTTGCTTATTTCGAATTTTAACGCAATCGTCTAAAATAGCTTTTCCTCCTTTTCTATGAATTGCACCATCAACTCCTCCTCCGCCAAGCAAAGACGTATTCGCTGCGTTTACAATTGCATCCACTTCAATTTCTGTTATATCGGCTTTAAGGATTTCTATTTTCATTATTAATTTATTTCAATTCATCCCTAACTTCCATCAAAGCAAAACCTAACAAATTCAAGCCTTTCCATTTGGCAGGATTCAAAACATCTTTGTGATCACCCGCCATTCCTATTCCCCAAATGGCGTCGACCGGACTTGCTTCTACTATGACTCTGTCATTAGTATTGAGTAAAAAAGTTTTTAATTCCGGATTTTGACTGAATTTATGAAAATTGCCTTCTTTCACAATATTAAATCTCGCTGCTAACCACAAGGTTTCATTATAATTCTTTACTTCTCTACCAAATTTTTTGGCTTCCGCAGGAGATTTAGCCAGAAGGATTTTCTCCAAAATTTTATCATCTTTAAACAATTCGGCTTTTTTAGCCATCATCCAGTGTTCTGCAGTTTTGTAAGTCACGTTGTCGACTTCAAAAGAGCTTAACCACCATTGACTAAAACAGGTTTTAGAAATGCTTCCGTCTTTATTGGGTTGGTGTCCCCAGAAAAATAAAAATTTATTTTCCGCAGGTATATTTTCTATAGTATATTTCATTTTTCTCTTTATTGAAACAAAGAAGTCAACTGCTTAAAATCTTTAGAATCGGGTGAAAATGATCCGTGGATTTCAGTAAACTCCGTCGTTAACTTTTCAAATTCATAATCCATTTCGATCTGATCCATACAGGTTACAATCAAATTTCTTCTGGCTTTTGGACTATAAGCTGCATCGAGCTTTAAACTATAATTTAAAAGATCATAATCTAAATCGCCGGTTCGCAATTCTTTCTGAAAGTCATTGTAAACGCAGGTTTCTTCTTCGTTATTTTTTAATTTTAATTCCCTTTCGTTACTCATCCAGCCACTTCCGTGTCGGGTTGCATAACTTCTGGTTACATAATACATTTCGATATTTTCAATTTGTAATTTTTGACAGATCTCAAATGCATTTTTAGATGTTGTATTGGCGTACGTTACATTTGGGAAAACACCATGATCCATGTCGAGTAAAATCCCCTGACTTCCTTCGAAAATAAGATTCTGGTAGTTTTCTAAAAAGCTGTAATCGCTAATGTTCCATTTTATTTCATCAATCACTTCAAGGAAATGACTGACTTCTTCGTCGATTTCACTTTCATTCAGAAAACCGTAGAAATAGGCTATCTTTTCCAGTTTTGCTAAAAGCATTTGGCGGGGAGCAATGAGGTCTATGGCGAATAATTTGTACTGGCCTTCATTCCGTTTCATTGTGGCTCCAACTCCTTTGCCACAAGTTCCGTTATCCAGATTCCTGACGTTAGTTCGGTTTTGCCAAACATCAAATGGCGTTGTGATTTTGGCTAATGGATGAATGTGTAGTTCCGTGTTTCCGCCTAATTCTTCGAGTTCCTTTTTTTCATTGAATAAAAAAACCGGATGAATAGTGCAATGTTCACTATAATAAGAAGGTAAACCGCGAAGTGCGCCGCTGGCAAAACTTGAATGAACGTGTTTTTTATCGCCAATCATAACCGTATGTGCCGCTTGCTGTCCTCCTGAAAACCGAATAACTATAGATTCAGGATTTTGCTTCGCCAGAAAATCTGTTGTAATTCCTTTTCCTTCATCACCAAATCCTAAACCTATAACTATCTGTGCTGTTTTCATTTTTTTAACTGTTACGCAATTATTTTAAACACATAGAATCATAGACTTTCAAAGCTTAAAAAAGGCGTTTCACTAGTTTAAATTCACATAGTCACTATGTGTTAGAAACTAGTTTCTTTTTGTTTTCTTTTATTCACAAACAAAAACCTATGTTTCTATGTGTTTAATTTAAAGCATTTGTATATTATCTAAACCTGTATCATTTGTATCAGAAACTGGTATTGTTCCTAAACCTAATCCTGAACTTTTATGTTTATCGCAAATGATTTTCTTGATCACATTCGGGATTTCTTTGTGATCTTCGATAGACAAACAATTTTGTCCCAGTAACTCTTTCCACGCTACATTCGCTCTTACAGCCTGATCAGAATGCAATACACTAATGTGATATACTTCGTAACGTTTTTGCGCTTCTTTTAATAATTCAAGATGCGTATAGGTTTGCTGTCCCTGACCCATAATTTCTTTTATGGCAGATGCCGGAAGTGTTTCTAAATTAGGTTCATCACCCACGGTAAACAACAATCCTTTTTGACCTCTTTTTTCGAAAGCATCGGTTTTAGTATGAAAAGCGGCAAAATACCAGGCTAATAAATAGCTTTCTCCTGCATTTCCTCCTCCTCCGCCTTCAATATAAGTTCTGGTCAGCCACATATCCAGTTCTTCATCTCCAGATTCGAATTGTCCTACCTGAAGCGGATATCTGTCGCATTCATGATCTCCAATTCCTACAAACAAAAGTGCCGGATCCGGAACACCGCCCTGAATAATTCCTCCCATTAATTTAGGAAGACCATCTTTGATTAATTCGTGCGGGATGTGTCCCATACTTCCCGTAACATCCAGTCCTAAAATAATTGGAACTGTATTAGGATGCACTTCTGAATCTCTTGCTTCTCTAAACGTAATACCGTTTGGATTCATAGATTCGTGCGCCATTCGTAAAGAATTTTGCGTAAAAATCTCTCCCGCAGATTTAGATCCGTAACCTGCTGCTGTTGCTCTGCTCAAACGAGCGCCTAAGTCATATCTTGTACCTCCCATAACTAAAATGTTTTACCAAATAAATATTCGAATCTCTTTTTTGTCACTTCAAACTGAATGTTTAAATTCCTAATTGTCAATGACAATTCCATATCTCTCTGCACAAATGCTTCGGGTTGAAAATCAGCAAAAGTCAAACTGTTTTTATCCAGCGGACTAATATCTATAAGTCCTTCTTGTTCTCTTTCTAATCTTTTTATTTTTAGTTCAATATCTTCAACACGGCGTCTGTAAATTAATTCAGAATCCTCACCAATTGTTTTGGCTCTGTCTTCTCTAATCTGATCATTGTTTCTTTTTAAAGATTCAATGAATCTTGGTTTTAAATCATCACTCATTGTTTTTGTGGTTTAGTTTCAAGTTTTCTTTGTTTCAGGTTTCAGGTTTTACACGAGACTTAAAACTTGGAATATCAAACTTAAAACGGTTAATAGCTTTTCTTTTTTGTTCAGGTTTTCTCTGTTTTAGGTTTCATGTTCTCTACAACAACTTGAAACTTTTTAAACTAATTGAATTTCTCTTCAAATTGTTTAAAATTTGATTTTTTTTCAGAATTGTCAAATACTGCAAAAACTATTTTTTTGAAAGCTCCTGTATATTTTTCTGCAATAATTTCTTTGAATAATTGTGCTACATCTTTGGGTTCATTTCTAAAAACTCCACAACCCCAGGCTCCTAAAATAATGGTATCACTTTTTTGCTTTAAAGCAATTGCCAACACTTTATCCATTCTTTTTTTTAAGATATCTTCTATTTCGGCAATTTCTTCTTTCCTGTTATGTTGCAGCATCGCGCCTTTGTTTGGTGCTGCTGCTGTAATCACGTCTGCAACTAATGGTTGCTGAAAATATTCTCCATTATCATCGTTCCAAAACAAGACATCAGGACTATATATCATATAATCTGAATATAAAAACGAAGACTGCTTTTTGTTAAAATCATACATCGCTTTGTCTTTGATTTGCGTTTCATAAAGATTTGAAGATCTCGCTAAACTTTCTTCCTGAGCGGATGCACCTCCTAAAAACCCACCGCCCGGATTTTTTGCAGAAGCGAAATTCAGAACGCAAATTTTGCCGTTTTTCTCCTGAACGATTGCCTTAATTGTAGAACAGTTTTTTATAACAATTTCTGTTTCAAATTTATTTTCAATTGGGTTTTTCAAAATTGTGTCCCAATCGTTTGGCGCAATTGTAAACGTATTTTCTACGGACTCTTTAAGTTCTTTTTCTATGTCAATCTTTTTTCCTTTATAATCATAAAAACCATTCTTTATGATTTCTAAAGTTTTATTGGCTATTTCTACCCTATAATTTTTACTCATAATTCTAATTTTACAACCTCAACCTTTTCATTTTCGAAATCTTTAAAAGAATTGGTGGTGAATATCTTGTCAAAACAATCTAAAACTTCAAATCCTTTATTGAAGATTCCGTGGCTTACGGCTAAGTATAATTTTCCGGCATTTTTCTTTTTTAATTCTTCGGCTAAGCCAACAAAAGTTCCGCCGCCATCGCAAATGTCATCCACAATTAAACAATCTATGCCGTTTAGATCGTCTTCGTATACTTTAAATCCAGATAATTTTCCGGTTTTTACATCACGACTTTTGCTGCATTCTACTACATCGACTCCGCCTAAAAATTCAGAAACTTTATAGATTTTTTTCAAAGCACCACCATCCGGAGAAATTAGTTTTACGTTTTCGCCTGTAACTTTTAGAACTTGTTGAATAAAAGTATGATTCGGAATCACTTCGCAGTTGTTAACCAATGCCGGAGTAACTTCAGAATGCGCATCAAAAACAAAAACTTTATTCAATTGAAGTCCGTTGATGATATCCGCATATACTTTTACAGATAGAGATTCTCCTTTGATCATCACACGATCCTGTCTTGCAGCCGGGAAATACGGAATAAACAAGTCGATTACTTTAACATCCATTCTGCGTAGCGCATCTACCGTGATACACAACAATCCTAAATCGTTGAATGAATTTAAACGGTGTGTGATGGTTACTTTTTCATTATGATCAAAATCAGGATTGATTTTAATGTGAGGTTCTCCTCCAGAAAATGTAAAACTTTGAAATTTGATTTCTTCCTGATTAAGTATCGGAGTGAATTTTGGGTCTAGGTTAAGTATCATAGCTTTTATAGTTTGCGTTAATTATACGCAAATGTAGAGTTAAATTTTAAATAAACAATTTATTTTGTGTAAAAATTACGCAAACTTTATTTCGAAGTGAAAACCTTTTTTAATTAATTCATTGTATTTCAAATTATTAAACTTAAAAAGTTTTGCTGGACGACCGCTTTTTATAGGAGAAAAATGTTCTGTTTGATCTAAAAAGCCATAACTAAGGATTTTTTTTCTAAAGTTTCGTCGGTCAATTTCTTTTTCTAAAATGGTACAATAAAGGTTTTCAAGGTCGGAAAACAAAAATTCCTCCGGAAGTAAATCGAAACCAATTGGCTCATAGGTTAGTTTTGCTTTTAATCTTTTAATGGCTGTTTCAAGAATTAAATTATGATCAAATGCCAAAGACGGGATTTCATCTATTTTAAACCATTGTACTTTTTCAGCATCCGTATCGGCTTTGATTTCCAGATTCGAAGCGTCTACCAAAGCATAATAAGCAACAGATATAACACGGTTTCTGGAATCCCTGCAAATATCATCTCCAAAAGTGTACAACTGCTCCATAAAAGTAAGCTGCACATTTGTTTCTTCGTGCAATTCGCGTATCACCGCATCGCTCAGCGATTCATCATTTTTTACTAATCCGCCTGGTAAAGCCCAATATTTATCGGCAGAGCCAAATTTTTGTTCGATTAAAAGAACATATAAACCGTTGTTTTTATATCCAAAAACAATGGCATCAACGGCGATTCTAATATTTTGTAAATTTTCCATAACTTAAAAAAAGAGTTTACGACGAATTGCACTAATTTTATCGAATTAATATTTTGCCACAGATTAAAAGATTAAAATGATTTCGAATCTGTGAGAATCTTTTAATCTGTGGCTAACTTTTTAACCACAAAGAATTAGTGCTAATTCATGGAATTCGTGGCCCAAAAAAAGATTTTGTGGCTAAAAAATTATAATCTATTACCAAAAAACAACTTTAATTCTTTAGAAATAATATCAAAGAAAGAATTCAGATTGTTATTTTTAGCAGTTAATAAATAAACGTATTCTTCCGGTACATGAAAACTATTCCATAATAATTGCAATTTATTCTCTTTAATATATTTTCTCGCATTACAATTCCAGGTGATGGCTACTCCTTCATTATCTGACAACATTCTAAGCATTTCAGATTCTGACGGAATAATATAATTAGGCACCATAGATGGTCGTTTTTTATTAAAAGCATGCAGCCAGAACAATTTTATATGCGGAATTCTGGCATCGTGACTGTACCATTTTTGTTCGTTGAGCCATAGTTCTAATTCAGTAAAATTGTCTGCTTTTAATTTCTGACGAAATTCCGTAGCATCCAAACCTATCGGCGCCACCATAATCAGTTTAATTTTTCCGACGATTTCATAAATGGTGTCAAACGTATCAAAACCTTTTGTGGTGATGGCGAAATCAAGTTTTTTGGCATCGACAAGCGCAAAAAGTGCATCGTTGTCTGCAAAGGTAAAATCGATCAAATCAAATTTAGAGATCAACAGATTCCCAATACAATTAAAAAGATCTTTCGAAATACCCACCGAAATTAATCTGTTTGCGTCCTCTGCCTTTGCCCTAAAAGTATTCTCTACATTTTCAAGACGATCGAGCGCATCAATGATCAAATTATTCAGTAACTTAGCGTATTCCGTTGGTTCTACGCCCTTTGACTTTCGGTTAAACAATTTGTTTCCAACATGAGCTTCCAGCATAGAGATTTGCTGGCTCACTGCAGGCTGGCTCATAAACAACTCTTTTGCAGCGATAGAAAAATTTCCGTTTTTATAAACCGCTTTAAATGTTCTGTACCATTCGAGATTTACCATGACATAAATTTATTTATAACAAACATAGTTTATTTTATTTTTACAAATATCACTTAAGCAGTAAATTTGACAAAAAATTAAACTTATGAAAAAAATAGCATTACTCGCGATTATAACCTTAACAGCTTTTAGCTCAACAGCTATAGCTCAAAAAACAAATAAAAAAAGTATGAAAAAAGTATTATTTGTTGTGACCAGTAACGATAAACTGGGCAATACAGGAGAAAAAACAGGATTTTGGTCAGAAGAACTTGCTGCACCTTATTATGAATTATTAGATCAGGGAGTAGAAATTACGATTGCAACTCCGCTTGGAGGTCAGCCACCAATTGATCCAAAAAGTGCTGATCCGGCATCTGCAACCGAAGACACAAAACGTTTTGATGCTGATAAAACATTACAGGAAAAACTAAAACACACGCATAAACTTTCGACTATTAATCAAAAAGATTACGATGCCGTTTTCTATCCTGGTGGTCACGGACCTCTTTGGGATTTAGTCGAAGATAAAAACTCAATTGCTTTAATCGAATCTTTTTATACGCATAAAAAACCAGTAGCTTTTGTTTGCCACGCTCCTGCAGTTTTGAAAAACGTAAAAGTAAATGGTGAATTTTTAGTAAAAGGTAAAAAAGTAACCGGTTTTACTAATGAAGAGGAAGAAGCAGTTGGTTTGACCAAAGTTGTTCCGTTTTTATTAGAAGATGCATTGACTCAAAATGGGGCTAAATTCTCAAAAGGACCAAACTGGGCTCCTTATGTTGTAGAAGACGGACTTTTGATTACAGGACAAAATCCGGCATCATCTAAATTGGTAGCTGGTAAATTATTGGAAAAATTAAAATAAATAAGATGCTAAGCTACTAAGTGGCTAAGTCACTAAGATTAAAAACTTAGCCACTTAGTAGCTCAGCATCTCAGAAACTTAAAAAAAATCATGCTAAACTTTGAATTATACAATCCGACGAATTTAATCTTCGGAAAAGGACAAGTAGAAAAACTTTCGACTTTAGTTCCAAAAGATGCTAAAATCTTATTGGCTTATGGTGGCGGAAGTATTTTTAATAACGGAATTCACGAACAGGTAATCAAAAATTTGAAAGGTTTTGATATTGTTGAATTTGGCGGAATTGAGCCGAATCCTCATTTTGAAACTTTAATGAAAGCCGTTGAAGTGATCAAAAAGGAGAAAATTACTTTTATCCTGGCTGTTGGTGGCGGATCTGTTATTGATGGTGTAAAATTTATTTCGGCTGCTGTGAACTTTGACGGAAATCCGATTGATATTTTGCAAAAACGTTTGCTGATAAAAGAAAATGCAATGCCTTTTGGAACTGTTTTGACTTTACCTGCAACAGGAAGTGAGATGAATTCAGGAGCTGTAGTTACGATTACAGAAACTCAGGAAAAACTGGCTTTTGGCGGAAGCGCGATGTTTCCTCAATTTTCTATTTGCGACCCAACAGTTATTGCTTCTTTACCAAAAAGACAATTACAAAATGGTGTTGTCGATGCTTATACGCACGTAATGGAACAATATCTGACGTATCCGCACGAAGGCTATTTGCAAGACCGAATTGCTGAGGGTATTCTTCAAACATTAATAGAAGTTGGTCCAAAAGTGGTCGAAAATCCAACTAATTATGCTTTGGCTTCGAACTTTATGTGGAGCTGTACAATGGCACTAAACGGATTGATTCAAAAAGGTGTTCCATCAGACTGGGCAACGCATATGATTGGTCATGAATTAACAGCTTTGTATGGAATTGATCACGCGAGAACTTTAGCGATTATAGGCCCAAGTTTATACGAGGTGATGTTTGATACCAAAAAAGAAAAATTAGCGCAATACGGAAGAAGAATTTTCAACTTAACAGGTTCTGATGATGTAGTTGCTAAAGAAGCGATCAATAAAACTGTTGAATTTTTCCATACGATGGGAATGGATACTAAACTGTCTCAATACATTGAAGATTACGGCAAAACAGCCGATTTTATTGTAAATCGTTTTGACAAAAGAGGCTGGAAAGGTTTAGGAGAAAAACAATTGATTACTTTAGATAAAGTGAAGTCGATTGTTGAGATGAGCTATTAGTCGCAGTCGCAGTATTGAGTCTCAGTTTAAACTGAAAACTGTGACCGTAAACTTAAAACTAAAAAAAAGGCGTCCTTGAATTTTTCAGGAACGCCTTTTTACAATACTAAAACAAAACTAACTAACTCAATTTTTGCTAAACTCATTAAATTCTAATTTACAAGTAGTTACAACGTAGCAGTTTTATTTTTATTGTGTATAATTAAAAATAATTTTTTATTTTTTTCTAATCTCATTTAAAGTCACAGAAAACAGCTTATTTAGAGTCTTCATTTAATTTCTTATCTAAAACATCATTCAGGGTTTTAATCTCATTACTTAGATTTTTAAAATCAATATTCTTTTTTTCTGCTAAAACCTTTTTATCCAAAAACAGTTTTAAATCATACGAATTATTTTTGTTTTTTAATATCAGAGTTCCTATTTCCGGTTTTTTTGCCTGATTGAGCCTTAGTCCTCCAATCATATTTCCTTTCAGTTCATTTCCAAATAATAATTCAACATCTTTTTCTGAAGAAATTCTTTGAGCTATTAAATTAAAATTTTCTTCGATCGTTTTATTATGGTCTATGTATAAAGTAAATACGGTATTAAACATTTCTGAATCCCGTCTTTTATCATCATTTCCTTCTGTTATAGTAAAAAGCCTTGCCTCAATATTATTGTTGTTTTCAAAATACAAAATACTTCCTGTTTCAACTGGCGCGGCATCATTAACATCTAATAAAGAACTTACAGCAAGCAACTTGCCATCAATACTAAATTTTCCGATATTTTTATTGCCTGATTTTTCTAAGACGATTTTTCCTTTTACTTTTTTATTAAATTCTTCAAGCTCGATAGCATTATTTTTTAACTCAAAATGATAACGATTAAAATAATGCATGGCAAAAACATCAAAATCAAAACTTTGTAAAACTCCGTTTTTCCAATATTTCGAAATAAACTGGCGGTCCAGCTTTACATATTCTACTCCGTCTATTATTTTCCCGTCTTTATAAGTCGATTTTACATCATAATTTGGGTATTGATATTTTTCAAGGTTTTCTAAATAATTATTCGAATATTGATATTTTATTTTTCCATTTTCATAATAATCTACGTGATTAAATTCGTTAAAATCTGTTGCAAAATATCCTGAATAAGGCTTTTCATCTTTATAAATTCCTTCGTAAGAATCCTCGACATTTCCTGCAATCGTAAAAGAATGATTGTCTATTTTGGAGAGTTTTCCGTTTGTATAATACTTCGCTCTTAGAATATTATTTTCATCGGTCCTTCCATATTTATTTCTATAAAAGATTTCCTCGGCAATTGCTCCTTTTTTATAGATGATGGCTTTTTCGCCTTCTACTAATTTTCCCTCATACGGCAAACCGTTTTTATATTCGAGTTTTCCGGTAACTTTTCCATCTTCATAAAAAATAGTCTCACCATCGACAATATCATTTAAGCAATTGTAGGTTTTGACAGCATTATTAATATCGTAATTAAAAACTTTTTGCAATCCGTTTTTCTTAAAGTCAGTAAGATGAATTAATTCATGAAGATCTTCTCCGTTTTTTACGATAAATGTTCCGTTATAAGGTTTACCATTTTTGTAAATCCCTTTAGCAACAATACTGTCAATCTCAGTTCTTACAATTGCTTCTCCTTCTTTTAAACCTTTCACATAATTTTGATTAATTAGTAATCTTCCGACAAAATTTTCTTCAAAATTCCCCTCAAAGGGTTCACCATTTTTATATAATCGCTTTTTCATTATGGTTTCATCTTTATTATAAACGATCTCATCGCCTACTCTTTCACCATCTAAATATTTAGTCAGTTCGTGAATTTTACCATTTGGATAATACTTAATTTGTTCGCCAAATTTTTGTCCCTGCTTATAACCAATTTTCGATTTAGTGCTAACAGCAAATTTGTTCTGAATGTAGTATTCATAAACAGTACCGTTTGAAATATCACTGCCATATTCTTCAAAATCATTTTGATTGAGGGTTTGGAGTATTTTTCCCGTCGCATCATAATTTATCTGTTTAAAAGGATGCATTCGGTCATATTCAATATCATACCATATTTCCTGGGCCAATTGTTTTGAATTGATCCAGAATATTTTTTTCCTGACTATTTTCTTTATCACCTTTTTTGTAGTTCCAGACTGATAATCTTCAACCATTACCGGTGCCGTCTCGACCATAACTTCGGTCCGCTCCTTATAAGCTTCTTCCTCTGACTTGTTGTTTCGGTAATCATCCCAATTTCTAACTTCTTCAAAATCTCCTTCGACCGGTTTACCATTAAGATATTTTCCTTTCATTAAAATAGTTCCGTCCTGATGATAAACAATCGAAAATCCGTTTTTCCTTCCGTTTTTATATTCAATGGTTTTTCGTTTTTTTCCATTAGGATAATAATAAGTCAAAACAGGAACTGCTGTATTATTATAATATTGATAAACCGCCGTATCAAAACCATTTTCATCATACCAAACGATATCTCCCACATAACTATTCTCGTCGCTTTGCAAAGCATAACCTTGAAACTGCGGTGTATTATTACTATAGAAATCCTGCATTAAAAACAGATTACCAACTTTTTTTGATGGCATGATTCTGTAAAAAGAAGCACTTTCTTTGGTAGTTTCTTTCCAGTCTTTATCATAATAAATCCGATCTGAATTTTGTGAGAAAGAGAAACTGGTTGTCAAAATCAAAATAATATTGAAAATTTTAGTCGTCATATTTGAGAGAAATTTCACCGAATGTAAGGTTTTTTGAATTCATTTAGTTTTTTAAAGATAAAAAATACTGCGTAAAATTCAACTCCTCTCACAAACCGTTTTTAAATTTCTTAAATCAGATTTTGTGATATTACTGCATTATTAAGTACTTTTGTTTTAAATTATTAAAAAAATGAGCGAAAATCTAAAATTTGCAGTAATTGGAGGAGGAAGCTGGGCTACGGCAATTGCAAAAATGTTATGCGTGAATCTTTCAGAAATTGCCTGGTATATGCGCAATGATGCTGCGATCGAGCACATTCAGAAATACAAACACAATCCAAATTATTTAAGTTCGGTTGAATTTGATACCGCAAAACTTAAATTAACCAACAATATAAACGAAGCGGTCGAATATGCAGATTATGTAATTTTTGCTATTCCGTCTGCTTTCTTAGATGCTGAATTAAAGCATTTAACAGTTTCTTTATCTGATAAAATTATCTTTTCGGCCATTAAAGGAATTGTTCCTGAGACGAGTTTAATTGTTGGAGAACACTTTCATATTCAATACGACATTCCATATTACAACATTGGGGTTATTACAGGTCCTTGCCATGCTGAAGAAGTAGCATTAGAAAGGCTTTCGTACTTAACTATTGCTTGTGGCGATCCTGATAAGGCAAAAGTTGTTGCTAAAACATTGTCCGGAAATTACATCAAAGCCAAAATTTCTGATGATATTATTGGTACCGAATATGCTGCAATGCTTAAAAATATTTATGCAATCGCAGCCGGAATTGCGCATGGTTTGGGTTACGGAGATAACTTTCAATCGGTTATGATGAGTAACGGAATTCGTGAGATGAAAAAATTCATCAAAAAAGTACATAAAATGAAACGTAACATCAACGATTCGGCTTATTTAGGCGATTTATTGGTTACGGGATATTCTGTATTTTCGAGAAACAGAATGTTCGGAAACATGATTGGAAAAGGCTATACCGTAAAAAGTGCCATGATGGAGATGAGTATGGTTGCCGAAGGTTATTATGCTACAAAAAGTGCTTATAAACTAAATCAGGGCTACGGAGCAAAAACACCAATTATCGATGCGGTTTATGCCATTTTATATGAAGGAAAAGATGCTAAAACAGTGTTTAAAAAACTAACAGAATCTTTGGATTAAGTTTAGTCGCAGTATCAATTGCGGTTTTAAAGCTTATATCTTATTATGATAAAAATAAAAAAGAGTCAGGAAATTTATATTTCCTGACTCTTTTTTTATGTCCAATCTTTAGAAAATCTTGAGCTGAAGCGAAAAAATCAAATGAATTAACAAGAAATATTCTGCTTCAGAATACATCAAACCTACATCTTACCAAAAAAAAAGTTAACCCGTTGTACTTACAAAACCACCAAAACATCATCCAACTGTCTATCAACACTATAAACTAAAATTTTAGAATCATACTGAATATCTTATTCTGACAAATTGAAGTCTTCACTATTTTACAATCCCCTTATTTTTCATTGCTTCACAAAGAATTATTGATAGATTTGTGCATTATTTTTATTGATTCTAATTAAAAACAATGCGTTTTATTTTATTTTTCCTTTTTCTCTCAGGTTCTGTTTTCTCTCAAAGAGTTATTACGGGTAAAGTCATAGATAAAGAATCCTCAACTTCTTTATCTGGAGTGTTTATTCGGGATACAAAGTCTGATAGCTGGAGTATTTCTGACAAAGAGGGAAAGTTTACGATTACGATTCCTTATTTTGAAGATATAGCACTGAACTTTTCTCTACTTGGAAAAATGGAGTCTAATATTAGTTTAAAAAACACCGAAAATTTTATTACAGTTTCTTTAGAAGACAATACACTTCGTCTTAAAGAAGTTGTGGTTACTGCTAATAAGCAACGCCAATATTCTGAATTAACATTGGGGACTAATGCTATTAACAATGTGCAGGCTTTTTCGTTAGATGATGTTTTGAAGCAGCTTCCGGGGCAGACTACAACAGATTTTAATTTAAATGAATTCAAGAATATAGTTTTTCGTACTGCCTCAAAATTGTCAGCTTCTAACGCAAATAAGGCTTTTGGAACTTCATTTGTAATGAATGACATTCCTATTTCTAACAACGAGAATATGCAGGCCTTAAATCCAAATTCAGGTCTTGCAGATGATTTTGGTATAAAAGGAAACACTTTTACGAATACAAATAGAGGAGTTGATTTAAGAGAAATATCTACTAATAATATTGAAGAAATAAAAGTTATCCAGGGAATTCCTTCTGCAAAGTATGGTGATTTAACTTCGGGTCTTGTTTTAATAACAACAAAGGTAGGAAATAGTCCTTACCGGGTTTCTGCGTCCATCAGAGATGCTACATCCGAACTTAATTTGACAAAAGGAGTAAAATTCAATTTAAATAATTCGATGAATTTTGGAATTAATTATCTCGATTCTAAAGCTGATCCGAGAGACAATATTTTGAATTATGAAAGAATAAACGGAAACATATCCTGGCAATATAAGAATAATGATGCTACTATAAAAAACACGGTAAATACTTCATTTCGAATGAATCTTGATAACTCTAAAAGTGATCCGGATGATATCAGCGCTCAAGTCATAAAAAACGAGAAAAAAGGTTTTTCTATTTCAAATAATTTAATGTGGAAACCCAAAAACTTATGGGTTGACGGAATTAATGTAAATGCAAGTCTTAGCTATGACCGACAATTTTCCAGAAGAGATAAATGGATGAATACTTCACCTTCGGCAGCAACTGATACTCAAGAAGAAGGAATACATGAGGCAATTATTGTTCCATCACAATATACTAGTATAAGTACAGTAGAAGGTATTCCTATTTCAACATTTTTCACTCTTGAAACTACAAAAACACTAACAAATAAATCGAATTGGATTCACAGTCTGGTTCTTGGAGTTTCGCACAGAACAAGCGTAAACAGAGGTGAAGGACGAAAAAATGCTACCCAGGAAATGTTAAATTTTTATACTCTTTCGAGAGAAGGAAACAGTACAATTGGTTTTAGAGACTATAGCTTTACTAACTCAAAAACAGAATATCAAATTTCTACTTATTTCGAAGACAGAATATTTAAAAAATTTAAAGACGAACGAATATTAAATCTTGATTTAGGAGTACGATTTGATAATCAAATGGGAAACATTTCATTACAGCCCCGTATAAATTCATCGTATACACTTAATGAAACATTTAGATTACGTGCAGGATTAGGCCTTTCATCAAAAGCTCCGTCTTTAAACCAACTATACACCGGAGATCGTTATATAGATAAATTAATTGGAAGTGGTATTTATACTTATCCGGGTGTTTATCAAAAAGCCTGGATTCAAACTATCATAACTCCCGGCGACAATTTAAACCTAAAGCCAAGTAAGGCATATCGAACAGAAGCTGGATTAGATATAAAATTACCTTTTGCCTCTATTAATTTAACCGGATATTATAATAAGCTTTATAATGGTTTTTCTGGTCAAAAAGTCCCTGTATATAGAGTAATTCCAAAAGCCGAAATCATTGTAACCGGTACAGAAATTCCAAACTACAACATTGTTGGCACTGAAAAATTTTACTACATGAATAACAATCTAACAAATGACCGTAGTTCAGAAGATACTGGTGTAGAAACTACCATAAATTTCAAAAAAATTAAATCTCTTAATTTGGATGTAAGCATGAATGCTTCATACACGCATACAAAAGATTTTTCAGATGTTAAAGAATACGAATCTTCTTCAAGTATTACTTCTGCTGAAAGATACGGAGTTTACAATCCACAAGATGGCATAATGGATAGCTTCACAACTAGCTTTAATTTTAATTATCATATACCTGCTGTTGGATTATTGATTTCGATGAGAACGGAACATGTTTTATTACAGAATACTAAAACCCAAACTAGTAATTTTCCTAATGGATATTTAGACTCAGAACTTGTTTATCACGAAATTCCTGTTGAAGACAGGACTAATATTCAAAAATATGGGCATTTAATTAAAGTAAGAAATGAAACTCAATCTAAGATACCAAACATACTTCATAACCTTCATTTAAGAGTTTCCAAAGATTTTTTAAATGGTTTCAGTGCTTCATTATATGCAACTAACTTTTTAAATCTTAAACCCTATTATTATGATGCTTATGACAATAAAATTTTATCAAAAATTGCCACTATTTCATTTGGAACAAGCCTAAACTATGAATTTTAAACTAAATATATATACCATGAAAAAAACTCTTCTTATTACTATAACATTTCTTTTAGGATTACTAATACAATCCTGCAGCAATAACGATGAAAATGAAGCTTTAAAACCAGTAAATTTTAGTGTTTCTATTAAATACGATGAAACATTCAATAACATTACAACAAAAAAATCTGATGTAACTATTGTAAATAGCGAAACAGGAAACAAATATACTGTACAATCAGACGACAACGGAACAGCACAATTCAACCAAATTTTACCAGGTAACTATTCTGTTTCAGCGACAAAAGTAATGCAGTCGGCAGAATTCACAGAAACCTTTGGTTATACGCCATCGGAGACTGAAATTAATTTTAATGCTTCTCAAAGTAATATAACAGTAAACACAGAAACTACTCCTGTAACTTTAATAATGAAAACCTCAAAAGTAGGTGACTTTGTACTTAAACAAATTTACTACGGTGGATCTGACACAAAAAAGGGAGCTACTTTTAGAGATCAATTTATAGAAATTTATAATAACTCTAATACCGTTCAATATGCAGATGGTTTGTACATGGCTCAACTTACAGGATCTACAACAACAATAGTAGCAGCTTATTCTTTGGCTAATGGGCAGTTTGACTGGAGCAAAGCAGAAGGAATGACGGAAGGTAATAGTGCAAATACTGATTATGTTTATGGAATTAATATTATAAAAATTCCTGGAAATGGTACTCAATATCCTGTACAACCGGGTAAAAGTATTGTTATTGCTCAAAATGCAATTAACCATAAATCTAACTACATTGACAATAACGGAAAAGCCGTAAGTATTTTAAATCCTGAATTGACTGTAGATTTAAGCAACGCAGATTTTGAATCATTCTTAGGTACTTTTTCAGGCGACTTATATCAATATGACATTCAACATCCAGTTGTTCCGGATGTAGAGATTGCCTACTGGGGAAACAGTAATAATGATATGATATTAGATACTAATGGAAGACAGGCTTACGCTATTTTTAAAATGACCGATGCAGAATTTGCAGCGCTGAAAAAATATAAAAATCCTAAAGGAGACAAAAATTTATTTCTTCAAATTCCTAACTCGGTTCTTATCGATGGTGTTGATACTACAAAAGATTTAGGATCAGGATTAATACCTAAAAAGTTACCAGCACAAATTGATGGAGGAAATACTTATTTGCCTTCTGGAAACTATTCTTCAAAATCAGTAATAAGAAGGACAAAAACTACGATTGCAGGAAGAATCATATTACAGGATACTAATAATTCAACTAATGACTTTGTTGAAATAACCGCAAACCCTAGAGGATTCAATTAAAATTTTCATTAATGAAAATCGAAAATATCAAAATTTACAATACCATGAGTAATGCCCAGAAATACTGGGCGTTACTTCTTTTTTCTATTTTTCCCATCTCTTCTTTACAAGCACAAGACAGTATAATTGTAACCAATCATATTATTGATTCGCAGATTAAAAATCAAATTTTTAAATATCCTGTTAATTACACCAAACAGTATATTAAAGATTTTACGTTTACTGAAGTCTCATACGAATATCAAAAAAATGAATTTGCCCGAAAACAAATTGCAAATGAAATAAACACCTATCAGTTTTTAGCTCAAGGTTATTATACAACAACTTCGAAATGGAAATTATTTGGAAATTTATCTCTAAAAAAAATAGATGAAAAGGATTTAGGATGGGTACTATCTGATGATCGTTCAGAAGAACAGGAAGTTATTATGCCTCATTATTTTTTTGTTCCGAGAAAAGCAAACTGGACCAACCAGCAATATGTAGTCAACGGAGGTCTTTCTAAACAGCTCACGCGTAAAATATCTTTTGCTTCAAAGTTAGGTTATGAAGTAGCAAAATACAGTCGAAATTTAGATCCGAGACCGCAAATTATTTCGAGAAAAATTGGTGGTGAAATACAAGTGGGGTACGACCTAAAAGAAAATCATAAAATTTTTGCTTTGGCCAATTATACGCGCTCAGACAAAGATTTTTCATATCTATATAAAGATGATCATTCTAATGTTGAAGTAAAACCTGAAACTTATTTAAGATTCAATACAGGTTATGGCAGGATTATCAATTATTTCAAATCCAATTATTACAATAGTACACGATTTCTTTACAAGGAGAATCAAAACAAAATTGGTTTCGGTTATAACTTTAGCAATAAGAACACTCGTTTCACGGCTTTATATTACAACCAAAAATTAAATAATAATTTTTATTCCGATGTTTTTGACAATGAAGATAACCAAAGACTAAAAATTGAAACTACAACTAATCACGCCGAATTATTTGCATTGCATCAGTGGGGTAAAAAAGAGTTAAAATCAACTTTAAAATATGACATGAGCAATGGTAAAAATTTTGATGTAAAAAATAATGGCTACAACTATAAGAATAAATTAAATGCAATTAGCTGGTTAACTACACTTTCAAAAAAAACAGGTTCACATATAGATTATTTACTTGGATTTGATGTGCTTTACCAACAAAACGAATATCATGATGTCATGGCAACCACTAATCTCGAAATTAACTCGCTAAATACAGGCATATTCGCAAGCCATGATTTTTCATTTGATAAAAGCAAACTAAATACAACAGTAAGTTTTAATATGTATTTTCCATTACCATCATCTAAACTTGATTATTACGATACTTCAGGTGGTACTAATAGCACTTTTTTCAACGAGGTTATCATTCATGACTATGTCGTGAGTACAACCAATTATTTTGCGCCGGCAATACGATTAGAATACAGCTATCCTGTAAAAAACAACAAAACTGTAGTTTTCTTTACCAATCTTAAAGAAAAAATAGCACTAAAAAAACAAAATGATTATGCCACTATTATTAATACCAATACTACTTATTGGATTCAATGTGGTGTACAATTAAATTATTAAAAATGAAAACAAAGTTTATTGCCATTGGGGTAATGGTACTATCACTTATTATCGTTTCTTATGCTAAGATTAACACAACGCTTTCTATTGCTCAATTAAAGAGATTATACAGCAGTGGTGATTATCAAAAATGGCCAAAACCTGAAGTTGATTCGCTTGTTTACGCGCAGGGTTTTGAAGATATAGGAACTCTGGGCCAACCTGAATTCCCTGAAGACAATAAATATACCGAAGAAAAAGCAGCATTAGGTAAAGTCCTTTTTTTTGATCCGAGATTATCAAAATCGGGACAAATTTCCTGTGCCAATTGCCATGATCCTGAACTGAATTGGGGCGATGCCAGAAGGGTTTCTTACGGAGAAGGAAGATTGCAAGGCATTAGAAATTCTCCGAGTTTGATGAATATCGCTTATGCGAAAGTTTTCTTCTGGGATGGCAGAGCAGCAACGCTCGAAGACCAGGCAAGCTTTCCTATAAAAGATACCAAAGAGATGAATTTTCATATCGATTTAGCGACAAAGAGACTGAATAAGATAAAAGGCTACAAACCTTATTTTCAAAAGGCTTTTGGAAAAGAAAAACTCACTCAGACCGAAATTCTAAAAGCCATTGCTACTTTCGAAAGAACCTTAATAAGTCCAAAAAGCAGATTCGACAAATTTGTGGCGGGTGATTCAACTCAACTGAGCAATAAAGAAGTCGAAGGTTTGCATTTATTCCGTACCAAAGCACGTTGCATAAATTGTCATAATACGGCCAATTTCTCTGATAATAAATTCCATAATATTGGTCTAACGTATTACGGAAGAGAATATGAGGATTTAGGAAGATATAATGTGACTGGAAAAAAAGAAAATGTTGGCGAATTTAAAACGCAATCTTTAAGAGGAGTTGCTCAAAATGCCCCTTATATGCACAATGGTTTATTCCCTAATTTACGCGGCGTTCTAAACATGTATAATGCGGGAATGCCTCAACCTAAAAGAAAGGAAAGCCAAGCAAACGATACATTATTCCCTACAACTTCCAGACTGATTCAAAAATTAAAACTGAATCAATCAGAATTAAATGCCTTGGAAGCTTTTATAGGTAGTTTGTCTACGGGTGCTTATAAAATGAGACCACCTGAGTTACCGCAATAGTTTTTTTGAGAAGATAGAGTAAAGAATATAGAGAATAGATTTCTATACTTTGAGAATAAAAAAAGAGTCAAGACTAATTAAATTTTGTCTTGACTCTTTTCATTTATCTATTTTTCTAAAGTCTATTCTCTTTATTCTATTCTCTCTACTTCACTATCACCCCTTCAACAAACAAAATCGGCACTTCTTCTGTATCGTTCTCATTGATTATGTTTGATTTGAAAATGAATTTCTTGTCGTACAGTTTATTGTCAATGAAGAAAGTCACCATGAATTCGTTGTTTAAAACCAACAAGCTCTTTTCGACCATTTCGATTTTTACTACCGAAACTGCAGGAACTTCTACAAAAGCGTGACGAAGAACAGATGTTTTTTTCATTTCGCCATCGATAGTTCCAAATGCTTTTGAAACTACCATTACGCTATCAAGATTAAAGTCACTGTCGTTTACTAGATAAGCGTACCACACTTTTTCCATAAAATCATCGCTCCATTCCTGAACAGCGGCAATGAATACGTTTTCTACTTCTGGGATTGTTATATCTGCTTTCATTTTTATTAAATTTTAAAACCTTTGTCAAAGTCTAAACTTCAACAAAGGTTTATTGTATTAATGAGAATTATATCTTTCAAAAATTAATCTAAAATCTACAATCTAATTTCTAAAATTAAATATTGGCTTTGAATTGCTCTAAGAAACGAACATCGTTTTCGTAGAACATACGAATATCACCAATTTGGTACAACAACATTGCAATACGCTCTACTCCCATTCCGAAAGCAAAACCGTTGAATTCGTCCGGATTGATGTCGCAATTTTTAAGAACGTTTGGATCTACCATTCCGCAACCTCCAATTTCTAACCAACCTGTTCCTTTTGTGATACGGTAATCCGTTTCGGTTTTTAAACCCCAATAGATATCAATTTCGGCACTTGGTTCTGTAAACGGAAAGTATGACGGACGTAAACGAATCTTCGATTTTCCGAACATTTCTTTAGTGAAATAAAGTAAAGTCTGTTTCAAATCGGCAAAAGAAACGTCTTTGTCAATATACAATCCTTCTACCTGATGGAAGATACAGTGCGAACGTGACGAAATTGCTTCGTTACGGAAAACACGTCCCGGAGAAATAGTACGAATTGGCGGTTTGTGATTTTCCATATAACGCACCTGAACAGATGATGTATGCGTACGCAACAACACATCAGGATTTGTCTGAATGAAAAATGTATCCTGCATATCACGCGCCGGATGGTATTCCGGTAAGTTCAAAGCGGTAAAGTTATGCCAGTCGTCTTCGATTTCCGGACCTTCGGAAACGTTGAAACCAATGTTGGCAAAAATATCTATAATTTGATTTTTAACGATCGAAATAGGGTGACGAGAACCAATAATTACCGGTTCTGCAGCACGAGTTAAATCGCCAAACATTCCTTTTACTTCCTGTTTGCTTTCTAGTTCTTCCTGAATAACGCGAACTTTTTCTTCAGCTACAGCTTTTAAAGTATTGATAACTTGTCCGAAATCTTTTTTCTGATCGTTTGGAATATTTTTGAACTCTGAAAAAAGTTCTTTCAACAACCCTTTACTACCTAAATATTTAATACGGAATTGCTCTAAGGATTCTTTATTTTTATCATTAAAGGCTTTCGCTTCCTCTATATGTTGTTTTATCTTGTCTATCATCGATCTTACTTTGAAGGTGCAAATTTAAGGATTTTGTTCTAAGTATGAGGTCTAAAATTCAAAGTTTCCTTTTCAAATTCGAGAATCTATTTTATGAGACTAATTTTATGTTCTATTTGTTTCACTTTTTCAAGCCAAAAACTCATTCCTTCCTGGTTGGTAATAATTTCTTTTCGGTGTTTTGATGCTATATTACTCAATTGAGCCCAGTTTTTATTCCATTCTTTATTCCGCTCGGTATTGTTCGTTGGTTCTGTTCTGGAACGCCAAAACTCCATATTTTTAAAGTATTTTTGTTTTAAATCTTCAAAATATTCGATTAGCTTTTCTTTAGAATTAGGAATATAACCCGGCCCGCTGCAACCACAGGAATGAAATGCAATACCAACTGAATATAGGCTTTTGATATGTTCCCATTTTTTGAGATCGTCTTTTTTTGGCGATTCAAAATCAAGTCCCATACTCGCCATTAATTCGCCACATTCCGGACACTTTGCTTCCTGAACTGATTTTTCGCCTCTTTGTATGTCATTCATCAATCTTCTTTTAAATGTCTTTCGGCAATTAAAACAAGCATAATGTGGTTTATAAGAAACCATTGCATATCTACACATTTCTTTCTGGTTTTCAGTCGCAGTTTTCAGTCGCAGTCGCAGTTTGGCACTGAAAACTGCGACTGTAAACTGAAAACTAAAAAACTATTCAATAAGTTCTCTTTCTAAAAAATAATTCACAATGGCTTCTTTCATCAAAACCGATTGCTCTCCTGCTTTTAGTGCCGGTAATTCTTCTTTTACTTTGTAATGTGGCCATCCTTCTGCATCAAAAAAATCGAATTCATAAAACCCGTAAGGTTCTAATAATCGGCAAATGGCGATGTGCATTAGGTTTAATTTTTCGTCTTTTTTGAATTCGCGGTGTACTTTTCCGAGTTCCTGAACTCCAATGAGGTAAATTATGGCATCTAAATCTAAGTCTTCGCCTTGCGAAAACTGATTAGATAGTATATCGACGAGCTTTTCCCATCGCTCTTTTAGTTGTGTATCTCTGGACATTTTTATTTGTGGATTTTAGATATTAGATTTTAGATTGAATTATGATTAAAGATTTTTTAAATCTAAAATCTACAATCTGAACTCTAAAATTATTATCGCAAAGATAGGAAGTTCAAATCCAAAGTCCTAAAATTAAAGATTTCTCATACATTATTAATAAATGGGCCACGGATTTAAAGGGTTAAGCGGATTAACGCGGATTTTTTTTTGTCGTGCGCTGCTTATTAAACACATAGAAACATAGATTTAAATTTTATAAAAAAAGTCTGTACTAAAAAAACTAGTTTTTCTTACATAGCCACTTTCAAACAATAGCAATCATCAAAGCTAAAGCCTTTGAACCTTTGCATCTTTGAGCCTCTGAACCTTAAAGAAGCAGATAATTCTTTTATATTTGCGCCTTAATTAAATGAAAACAGAAAACATGAGTTTTTTTGATATTATTGTTGGCGCTCTTTTGGCTTTTAGTTTATATAAAGGAATCAAGAACGGGCTTTTTGTAGAAGTGGCTTCTTTTATTTCTTTGTTGTTGGGAATTTATATTGCGATTAAATTCTCTTCGTTTATGAAGGAACTGATCATGAAACACGTTTCATGGAATCCGAACACGATACAGGTTACGGCTTTTATCCTGACGTTTATTCTCGTGGTTATTGGTGTTTACTTCCTGGCAAAAATCCTTACCGGAATTGCTGATTTTGCTTTCCTTGGATGGGCGAATAAATTGGGTGGAGGTTTTTTCAGAATTTTGAAAACGATCCTGATTATGAGTATTTTTATTGCCCTTTTTGAAAAAATAAACTTCAATGAAACGTTTGCCAAAAAAGAAACTCTTGATAAATATTATTTTTATAATCCGGTAAAAAAAGTAGCGGCTTTCGTTTATCCTTCTATCGAAAAATGGTATGATACTTTTAAAGAAGAACATGCTAAAAATTCTGAAGAGAAGTCTACTGAAGCTACTGAAAAAGAATAATCGAATTGTCAGGCTGAGTGAAGTCAAAGCCCTTTATACAAAACAAGCCTTCGACTTCGCTCAGGATGACATTAGTTTTCAAAAGAAATTTAAGTCCCAGAGGGCAATGCTATTAAGTTAAGGAATGAGTAATAGAGAGAGAGAGAGAGAGAGAGAGAGAGAGAGAGAGAGAGAGAGAGAGAGAGAGAGAGAGAGAACTAACCACAAAGTTTGTCATCTCGACGAAGGAGAGATCACACTAGTATTTCCGTTCAGATATTCGCCAATCTTTGTCGAGTTTCTTGTGTGCTCTCTCCTTCGTCGAGATGACAAGATTGCGAATTCTGATAGAGTTATTGATACAGAAATAGTTAATCTGAATTCAAAAATCTCTTAACTTAATGACATTGCCCAGAGGGACGAAATATTTATAGAAATTTATAACCACATCACCATAGAACCCATCGAGGTGAAATATAATTATAAAATACTTCGCTCCGATGGAGCTTAAAAACAATAAACCCGACAGGTTTTAAAAACTTGTCGGGTTTGACAAAGATTGCGTTTAGAACTATTTTACCAGTTCACTTCTAGTTTTTCTCCTTTTTTCAAAGTGATATTTTGTTTTTTATCACCAGATATCAAAGTTGTTTTTCCTCCAATTTTTGAAGAAATCGTAACTTTCTTTAGGATTTTATTTTCCCAATTCATTTCGATTTCAAATCCGCCACGGGCACAAATTCCTTTTACTGATCCGGTTTCCCAAGCGTCTGGTAAGGCGGGTAATAACCTGATTTCATTTTCGTTTGACTGAACCAGCATTTCGGCAACAGCTGCGGCTCCTCCAAAGTTTCCGTCGATTTGAAATGGTGGATGTGCATCGAATAAATTCGGGTATGTACCTCCTCCTCTTCTTGGTTTGTCGGTTTTCTTTCCGTCAGGATCTACGTAACGCAATAATTCGCGGAACATTTTATACGCACGATTTCCGTCCCAAAGTCTTGCCCAAAGATTGATTCTCCAGCCTTTTGACCAACCTGTGGTTTCGTCGCCTTTTATTTCCAGAGTCTTTTTTGAAGCTGCTGCCAGATCAGGCGTTTTCTCGGGCGTAATATGATCGCCAGGGAAAAGTCCGAACAATTGCGATTGATGGCGGTGTTTAGGATCTTTATCTTCCCAATCAAAATACCATTCCTGCAAGTTTCCTTTTTTACCAATTTGGTATGGATATAATTTTGATAATGCCGTTTCTAATTTTGCTCTAAAATCAGTGTCGATATTTAGAATTCTTGACGCTTTTATCGTTTTGTCAAAACATTCCCTTATCATGGCCAAATCGGCCGTGCCACCATACATTGTTGCACCAACAAAACCATCAGGCGTCAGATATTGATTTTCAGGTGAAGTGGATGGCGATGTTATTAGATTTCCGTTTTTATCGGTTATCATCCATCCTAAAAGAAATTCGGCAGAGCCTTTCATCAAAGGATAACCTTCATTTTTTAAATATACCTTGTCTTGTGTAAAAATATAATGTTCCCAAATGTGCGTACTTAACCAGGCGCCGGCAAGTGGCCAACATGCCCACATTGGATCTTCTTTACCAAATTGCCCCACCGGATTGGTCATTGCCCAAATATCTGAATTATGCGCAGCAGCCCAGCCCTGGTTTACGCCATAAAAAGTCTTTGCCGTAACTTTTCCGGTTACCGAAAGATTTTTTATAAAGCTTAAAAGCGGCAAGTGCATTTCGGATAGATTGGTGTTTTCTGCCAGCCAATAATTTTCTTCCAGATTAATATTCATTGTATAATTACTACTCCAGGGCGGATTTAGATGCGGATTCCAAATACCTTGTAAATTTGCCGGAACACCCAAAGTTCTCGAGCTGCTTATCAATAAATAACGTCCGTAATTAAAATAGAGGATTTCGAGGTTTTTATCTTCTTTTCCATCTGCGTATCTTAGTAAACGTTCATTTGTTGGTAAATCGGGTGCGGTTGTTTTGCCTAAATCTAAAGTGACACGATTGTAGAATTTTTGATAATCTTTTGTATGGTTTTCTTTTAATTGATCGAATGATTTTGCAAATGATTTGTTCAGGTTTTGCAAGGCAATTGATACATCATCCAGACCTTCAGTTGCCGGATTTTTGTCAAAACCATTAAAACTTGTCGCAACAGATACGTAAACATATGCTTCTGTTGCCTCTTTTAAGCTTAAAAAGTCTCTGGAACTTGTAATTTTTCCGTCTGTTTTTTTAATTTGAATTAGAGTAGTGAATCTTGTTCCTCTATCTTGTATTTTTTGATATTTTGGTACAACCGGATATCCTGCATTTTCATGAATTGGTGCAGACCCTGTCATTACCAGAATATTATTTCTTACTTCGACATTTGATTTTAACAGGCTTTTTAAATTAATGTCAAAATTCAAACCTCCTTTTATACTGCTAGTCAATTTGATTACCATGATTTGGTCTGGTGCCGAAACAAAATACTCACGTGTAAATTTTATTCCGTTCATTTCATAACTCACCTTTGATACTGCATTCGAAATATCGAGTTCACGATAGTAATTGACTGCTTTTCCTTTCTCTGAATTATTGATTTCTAATGTCCCAAGCGGAGCATAAGATTCAGAATTTTTACCTTGAACTTTTTTATTTAATTCTTCGGCTAGTTTGTATTTTTCGTTTTTGAGTGCTTCGCGAATGGCCGGAATATTTTTGTAGGCTTCGGGATTCATATTGGCATTTACGGGTTCACCTGACCAAAGCGTAATGTCATTCAGGTAAATTTTATCTGAATTTGCGCCGCCAAAAACGGTTGCTCCCATTTTTCCGTTTCCTAAAACCAAGCTTTCCTCAAAAAATTCTGCAGGTTGATTGTACCATAAAACATGACTGGATTGGGCATTTGCATTTATACAAATGAAAGAAAATACGAAAACAAGAAGTGTGTTTTTTACAAAGTTTTGATTCATTTTTGTAATGTTTAATATGAGTCGTTCCTAGGGAACTTTATTGTCATACTCATTCTAATCAACGGATTAAAATCCGTTGCTACAATATAGTTTGTTCCTCCGGAACTTTTGATAGAGCCTTTGGCTCGGATTATTTTGTGGATGTCCGAAGCTTCGGGATTAATCCATCTTTAACAATATATATACAAATCTATTCAATTTCCCAAGTTATGGAATTTCCAAATTATAGAAATATAAATATCTCGTTTAACGATTTCGCGCGTGAGAGATAGGAGCAATCCGCCGCTGCGGAGCGGATAGCCCGACCAAATCTCACACCAAAATATTATTTACTCACCTTATATACCTCGTTTGCCGTAATCATTTCCCAATTATCGGTTCTGAAAGACGATGCGGGAAATTTTTCTTTATTGAAAAGATTGATTTCGGTATCGTCGTCTGCCCAACCGTAATGAACGGCTATGGGATTTTTTACGTTTTCGCTTGAAACGATGACTTTGTTGTTCTTGATTATCGCTTTCGCGGAATGAAAAACTTTGTTGGCTCCCGCGATTTCAAATCCTTTTAGCGCTGCATTTTCGGGAGTCGATAATCCGCTTCCGGGATTGTCGAAAGTAAGGATTATTTCGTTTCCTTTTATTTCCTGAGATTTAAAAGTTGGTCCGCTGTAAACTTGTTTTTTGCCGTAAAGGTTGTTTAATGCAATTGCGGCCAAACGCAACCCTACATCTTGTTTGTTGGTTGGGTGAATATCTTTTGCGTTACCAATATCGGTGGTTACGACCATTCCTGTATTTTTTAATTTTAAAGTTTCTGATTGTGCTTCGCGGAGTTCTGCCCAACGGCTGCCGACTTTGCTATTGCCTTTGAATTCATCGAAAGTGGATAATTGAACGAAGTAGAAAGGAAAATCGCCCTGATTCCATTTTGTTCGCCAGTCTGTAATCATTAATGGAAATGACTTTTTGTATTGCTTGGCTCGCCAAACGTTTGCTTCGCCCTGATACCATAAAACGCCCTGAAACGCATAAGGAACCAACGGATTTACCATTGCATTGTATAATAACGATGGATAACTATTTGGTGAAACGGCTATTTTCACCTGAACGACATTGAATTTCCAAAGTCCTTCGAGTGGTAAACTAGTGTTTTTGAATTGGATTTTAAGATCCGCTGGATCACCGTAGATTCCGCCGCCGCCTGAATAATCTACAATTCTTACTGCGATTACGTTTTTGCCTTCTTTAAGAACTCCTTGTGGAATTTTATAAACTCGTAGTGCTTCCCAGATTTTGTTGGTTCCTACCTGAACACCATTCACGTAAGTGATATCTTCGTCATCTACTTTAGACAAATGCAAAACGGCTTCTGTTTTGGCTTGTTCTGCAGAAAGTGTAATTGTTTTACGCATCCAGACTACGCCATCGATATTGTCTATTTGCTGGTTTTCCCAAAGGGAAGGTACTTTTATTTCGGGCCAGTTTTTATCATCAAAATTGAAGTTTTTAAACTGATCTTCATTTTCCATGGAAACATCAAAACCCTGAACTTTTTTTACATTATCCAGAACTGATTTTTTATACACTTCGAAAACAGCATCCATATCGACTTGCGGAACATCGGCAATCATGGACTTAAAATCATTGCTTTTTTCGAAAGCTTCACGGCTTGTCCAGGTTTCTACATTGGTTCCGCCCCAGGAAGTATTGATGATTCCGATTGGGATTTTTAATTCGGCATATAGTTTCTTAGCGAAAAAGAATCCTGCTGCTGTAAAATCACGAATGTTTTCTTTATTGGCTAGCAACCATTTTCCTTCTTTGAGATCTTCTTTTGGTGTTCCGCTTAAATCCTGAGCAACACCAAAATGACGAATCATAGGATAATCTGAATCGGCCATTTCTTTATCAGCGTTCATGGTTTTGTACATCTGGAATTCCATGTTCGATTGTCCGCTGCAAATCCATACTTCACCAACCAAAACATTTTTGATAACAATTTTATTTTTTCCTGTAATGGATAACTCAAAAGGTCCACCGGCTTTTTCGGCAGAAAGTTTTATCATCCATTTTCCACTTTTATCGGCTTGGATGGTTTTGGTTTGTTTGTTAAAATGAACTTCGACTTTTTCGTTTGGTTCTGCCCAACCCCAAACCGGAATTTCTTTATTGCGCTGCAAAACCATTCCGTCAGAAAATAGTAAAGGCATTCTAACATTGGCATTTGCCATGATGCTGCACATTATAAAAAGAAAGATTATGTTTTTCTTCATTGTAATTATTTTTTTAAAACCATATAAGTGATATAAGAAAACATAAGTACAAACTATACGTAAAAATTAAATTATCTTATATCACTTATAGGTGAATCTATTATTTTATTGTAATCCTTCGATCATTGCATTTAGGGCCTGAGTATCAGAAACTGTATTATTAGATCTATTAATGATTCCGAAACTGTTGTCGCCAAGACTTCCTTCATCCCAATAGAACGGCAATAGACCATTTGCTTTGGCTGTTTTTACCACCGTTTTTAAATAATAGGCTCTTGAGCTGAGATGTAAAGTTAATGCATCTCCGGTTAAACTCGTACGGCGTATGGCGCCAAACTCTCCTAACAAAACAGGAATTCCTTTATCTACAAACTGATTTTTCATTAATTTGAAGTATTTCTCTAAATCAGCTTCTTCACCCCAAGTTGCATTTCGATCTGTACCTGTCGCTGAGTGATAACCTGTTCCCCAATAGTAGAACATTTTGCCCCATGATTCGTCTTTGGTTAATCCGGCGAAATTCCATGGTGTATAATAATGTACTTCGACCATCATGCGATTTACTGCTGCATCTGTTGGCAAACTAGTCATTAACTTATTTGTTTTTTCAATATCTGTTGTTGGTCCCTGAACTACTAATGTTCTGTAAGCATTTTTACCACCGGTTGAACGAACAGCATCGATAAAAGTTTGGTGATAAGAGGTTAAAACTGCCATTTGTGCCGCGTCTTCAACTGCTGGTTCATTGGCACTTGCAAAAAGTAAATGCTCGTCGAATCCGCGTAATTGTGTTGCGATTTGTTCCCAGAATGCTTTTTGTTTAGCGTTGTTTTCTTCTTTTTTGGCTTCGGTTATATTGTTTTCCAGCCATCCACCATCCCAGTGAATGTTTACTACAACATACATATTATTGTCTACACAATATTGCACGACTTCTTTTACGCGGTTGAGCCAATCTGCTTTGATTTTTGCTGTAGCCGAATTTTCTAAATACTGATTCCATGAACATGGAATTCTTATCGCATTAAATCCACTTGCTTTTACAGCATCGATGAGCGCTTTGGTTACTTTTGGATTTCCCCAAGCGGTTTCTCCGTTAGTAGCTTCTAAAGTGTTCCCAATGTTCCAGCCCAATTTTATTTTTGCTGCAAGTTGTACAGCAGTGCTTCCCATTCCTGAAGCATCAGCCGCAATAGGGTTTGTGTTGTAACTTGGATATAAACCTGTAACAGGATTTCCTGCTGCCTGCGAAACTGCAATTTGAATCGATGGAGCTTCCGCTGAGCTTAATGTTAGGGTTGCCGTTCTAGCCTCTTTAGTAGTGTTTTCTAAAGCTGTTATTTTTACGATAACAGTTCCTTTTACTCCTGATGTCTGGCTTAATTCTATCCAGTTTGCATTTGTACTCGTAATTGTCCAAGCCTGCACATTGGCAGTAACTTTCACAATAGATTCGCTGCCTTTGCCTAAAAAATCAATTTTATTGGCATCTGCAGTTAGTGTATTTTCTACCGGTGCCGGATCTGCTAAATCTTTTTCTGAACTACACGCCCAGATAGTCAAAAACGACAAACATAAAATGGCACTAAACAGGTAACTCTTAATAGTATTTTTCATTTGGTTTGGTTGGTTTAATAGTTAGTTTTAAGTTTTATTCACGCAAATTCATTTTTATTCATTAAAATAACCGTTGGGCGTAATGCGTAAAAAATTAACTAAACACATAGAAACATAGATCTTATGATTTTGAAAAAAAGGAAATCAAAAAGAAACTCGTTTCTCACACATAGCTATGTTTGTTAATGCAAGTGAAACGCCTTTTTGAGTTCAATAAATTCTATGTTTCTATGTGTTAAAAATAATTACACCCTACAGATTAAAATAATGCTCTTTAATAAAAATCAAAGAGCATTAATGTTTCAGGTATTATTTGATTGTTACAACAACCTCTTTTTTGATATCTCTTGAAGAGTTTCCTAATTTTAAAGTGTATTTTCCTGGCTCAACCGTCCATTTTTTATTGGCTACATCATAGTAAGCCAATTCTTTTACGGGAACTTTGATTGTTACAGTGTTAGAACTTCCTGATTTTACCAATGTTTTCTGGAAACCTTTTAATTCCTGTGCGGCACGTGTTATTTTAGAATCTGCTTTTGAAGTGTACAACTGAACTACTTCTTTACCGTCTACTTTTCCTATGTTTTTTACGTCTACAGAAACTGTAATGGTTTCGTTTTGTGCGTACGATTCTTTGTCTGATTTTGCATTATCGAAAGCAAAAGTGGTGTACGACAATCCGTATCCGAAAGGATATAATGGCGCGATATTTTTAGTATCAAACCAACGGTATCCTACTAAAATTCCTTCGGCATAATTTACTGTTTTTCCTCCAGGGAAACTGTTTGTGGCGTGTGCCGGAGAATCCATGATTTGTTTAGGCATTGTCCAAGGCAATTTTCCTGACGGATTTACTTTTCCTAAAATGACATCGGCCAAAGCATTCCCTCCTTCAGATCCGTTAAACCATGTCCAAACTAAAGCTGACGTTTTTTTGCTTACAGCATCAATATCAAAAGGTGCACCGGCAACCATTACTACAATCGTTTTTGGATTTACAGCCAATACTTTCTGAATTAATTCTTCTTGTCCAAATGGTAATTTTAAGTTTCTACGGTCAGAAGCTTCTGTTTCGTAATCACGGTTTGAACCTGCGAAAATAATAGCAACATCAGATTTTTTAGCAGTTTCTATTGCTTCCTGCAATTTAGCCGGATCTAACTGATCGATTGTTACCGGACCATTTGAGGTTATGTTTCCTAAATTCCCCTTGTTTTTTTCGTCGTAACGCTCTAAATATCCTTCGGCATAATTGATTTTTACTGATGATGGTAATCTATTTTTTAAACCTTCAAGTGGTGTAACTTCTCTTTTTGTTTTTACTCCTGCTCCAAATCCGCCCAGAGCATTTTTTTTTGTTGCGTTGTTTCCAATTACAGCTATAGATTTTACTCCGTCTAATTTTAATGGTAATGCATTGTTGTCATTTTTCAATAAAACAATGGCTTCAGCGGCAATTTTATAAGCATCCTGATAATGTGCTTCGGTGGCAATGCTTCCTTTTACACGTTCTTTTCCACCCATTGCTTTTACCTGAAACAAGGTGCGAAGAATTCTTTTTACGTGAACATCAATTTCTGCTTCTGAGATTTCTTTGTTTTTAGCAGCAGCAATTAATTTATCGGCAAGAAAAAATTCATTGAATGGTTTTGGTGTTCCCATTTCAATATCTAATCCATTTTTTAAAGATTTTACTGTAGAATGCACCGCAGCCCAATCTGACACTACAACGCCTTTAAATCCCCATTCGTCACGAAGGATTTTATTTAGCATATAATCATTCTCGCATAAATATTCTCCTCTAAATTTATTGTAAGCGCCCATTACGCTATACGCATGAGCCTCTTTTATAGAAGCTTCGAATGCCGGAAGGTAAATTTCACGAAGTGTACGCTCATCGATTTGTACATCGACAAAATCACGATTGGTTTCCTGATTGTTGGCTGCAAAGTGTTTAACACAAGCCATTACATCATTATCCTGTAAACCAACAATCAATGGCACTGCAATTTTTTTGTTCAAAAACGGATCCTCAGACATGTATTCATATGTTCTTCCTCCAAGTGGCGTTCTTACAATATTTATGGCTGGTGAAAGCAACATGTCTTTATCTCTGGCACGTAGTTCCTGCCCCACACTATTCCCAAATGTATACGCCATTTCGGCATTCCATGTTGCGGCTAAACCTCCGCCTGCAGGGTAATAGGTTGCAAAATCATCTGTTAATCCTGCCGGAGCCCAATTGTCGCGCGAAATTTCTTCACGAACTCCTAGCGGTCCGTCGGCCATTTTAAGTTCAGGAATTCCTAAACGCTTTACACCGCCAGAAGTAAACATGCTGTTACCATGCAACATTCCGATTTTTTCTTCCAATGTCATTTGAGCGACTAACTTGTCGATTTCGGCATCAAATTCTGATCCTATTTCTTTTCCCTGATACTCTTTTGCTTCACCTGAATCTGAGCTTACTGAACTTTTTGCATCATTTTTACAAGAGGTAAATACTGCAAAAGCTAATGCTGCTGATAGGTATATGATTTTGTTTTTCATGCTTAATAAATTTATTTTTAGTTTTTTGATAGTTTTTTAAAAGGAATTATTGTTTTACCAAATTGAACAGCACCACATCATTCTCATTCATTTTATATGTTGTACTGTATGTTCCTTTTGTATTGATGGTTACTTTTTCTGTTGCGATCAAAGCGCCATTATTTTTTTCTTTTATCTTTTGTACTTGTTCACGGTTTAACTGACTTGGTTTTCCTAAAGCCAGATAATCGGCGTAAGCATCATTGACTTTATATCCTACTTTATAGATTTCTAAAGTGTAGTTTCCTTTTTGCAAACCATCAATTTCAATTTTTACACTTCCTTTGGGTTGAGATGGTAAATCTTTAATATAATACGATTGATTATTAACTGAATCTCCCGGATGCGTATTGGTAAAATCCCAAAACAGCAACTGAACATCTCCTTTTGCATTTTTAGTTATCCACGAAGAACTGTCTTTGTTTTGAAGTTCTGTTTCGCCTAATTTATTTAGAAAGGCATAAGAGAAATAGGCTGGTTTTTTGATTCCCTGCGTATTCAATAATCCGAAACCTCCGTGAAAAGGGGTGAACCTTGGACCTGGTTCTTCAAAAATATCAGTAAAAACCCAATACGACATCGAGTTTGCCGCATTACCAACTTGTTTGAGCTTTTGCAAAATATACGCTGCCGAATGGTAACTGTCGTGAACAGGATCTGCCGGAGTATAGGAAGAACTCCATTCTGTATAATGCAATTCAAGATTTGGCTTAGCCGAATTTGAAATTTGTTTTCGTGAGTTGATTACATCGCCACTCACACTCGATTCATCTTTATTTAGAACAGTTCCCGTAGTTCCGAATTCATCCAGAAATCCTTGTTTTACTCCGTAAGTATGTGTCGAAATAAAATCTAACGGAACATTATTTTTCGCACAAAAGTCTATTGTTTCCGAAACCCAGGCTGCTCCTGCTGATGCCGGGCCACCTACTTTGTAAGCTGGATTTACGCTTTTAATTCCTCGGACCGCATATTCATATAGTTTAAAATATTCTGCCTGAGTTCCTGTCCAGAAACCCGGCGTTAAATTAGGTTCGTTCCAAACTTCAAAATACCATGTTTTTACTTCTTCGACTCCGTAACGTTCTGTGAAATGCTGTGTTAGGTTCCTAATTAAATCTTCCCACTTTTTATAATCTTTTGGAGGCGTAACATTTCCTTTCCACCAAAAAATAGTCTGACTTCCGCTTGCTAATGCGTTGGGCATAAAACCTAATTCTACAAAAGGTTTCACTTTTATACTTAAAAGAAAATCATACAAAGCATCAATATATTGGTAATTGTATTCCGGATTTCCTTTTGAATCTTCTCTGTAAACCGCCATATCATCAGACAATAAACCGTGCATTCTGATGTATTTAAAATCACATTCTTTTTTGGTCATTGCCAATTGCTGTTGCCAGTCGGCGCGAAGGCCTTCGTTTGCTCTTCCGGCTCCAATACATTCTTTAAACATGGTATTTAATGCGCCCGAAGTTTTGTTGTAATCTACTTTTATAGTTCTGTTTTGAGCACTAGCATTTTGTCCAAACAATTGAATATTTGTCAGACAAACTAAGATATACAGTAGTATTAAATTTGTTTTCAGCATAATTATTTGACAGTTATATTTTTAGTGAGAAGAATAGTATCCGAAGCACTTCCTATCTGAATTTCAATTGCATTATTTTCTAGTTCGAATTGTTGTTTTGCTGTATTCCAATATTCTAAATCTTTTGCTTTTAAAATTAATGAAACATTCTTGGTTTCTCCGGCTTTAAAGAAAACTCTCTGAAATGCTTTTAGTTCTTTTTGGGCACGTTCTACTTTTGAATTTAATTGTTTTACATACAACTGAATTACTTCTTCTCCATCTTTACTTCCTGTATTGGTAACTGAAACAGTAACTTTTACTTCTTCATTTTTAGCAATGGTTTCAGAATTGGTTTCCACTGAATTGTATTTGAAAGTCGTATAACTTAATCCGTGGCCAAAAGCATATAAAGGTTTTCCTTTAAAATACATATAGGTTCTCCCATTTCGGATATTGTAATCTAATAATTCCGGTAAATCGGTAATGTCTTTTACCCAAGTCTGAGTCAATCGTCCGGCCGGATTATAATCTCCAAATAAAACATCGGCCAAAGCGGTTCCGGTTTCCTGACTGTTTTGGGTCATGTGTACAATTGCCGGAACATGTTCTTGTGTCCAGTTTATAGCGTATGGAAAACTGCTGATCAAAGCGACAACTGTTTTGAGATTGGCCTGATAAACGACTTTAACTAAATCTTCTTGTTCTAATGTCAGGGATTGGCGATCGACTGCTTCTTTTCCTTCACTTGGAACGGGACAATTTGCCCAGCCTGCATTGCAAATCGGATGATTCCCTACAATAACAATTACAGCATCTGCCTTTTTGGCAATCTTCGCTGCCTGACCATCAATGTTATTTTTAGCATAAAGAACCTCAACATTATTGCCCAGTTTATTTTTAATGCCCTGCAAAGGGGTAATAACATAAGTTGGTGTTCCGCTGTACCAATCCAGCAATACTTCATCAGCGCGAGGTCCGATGATGGCAATAGTTTTTAATTTGTCTTTTTGCAAAGGCAGTACTCCTGCATCATTTTTGAGTAAAACAATCGATTTTTGTGTGGCTTCTAAAGCGATTTTTTTATGCGCTTCGGTTTTCCACGGATCAATGGTGTCCTTTCCTGTTCCGATTTTCGAATATGGATTATCTTCTGAAACATCCAACATACCAAGTTTGATCATGACTCTGTAATTACCGCGAATTACGGCATCGATGTCTTTTTCTTTTAAATATCCATGCGAAAGTGCTCCGTAAACGCCTTCGATATATTCATCTAAAAACTGATTAATTCCTGCTTTTACAGCCGCTGCAGCTCCCAAATATGGATCCGGATAATATTTATGATCTGAAAGCAATAGTTTGAATGCGCCTCCATCTGTACAAATAATTCCGTTTTGTCCCCATTCTTTTTGGGTAATATTTTTAAGCATTGGATGTACCATGGCCGGAATTCCGTTTACTTTATTATAAGCCGACATATAGGCGCGGGATCCTCCTTCGACCACGCCCATATAAAAAGGCAAAGCATAATACTCTCGCCAAAGTCTTTCATCAAAATCAGATGATGTATAGGTTCTGCCATCTTCGTTGCTGTTGGCTAAAAAATGTTTCATTAAGGAAGCTGTTTGCCAATATTTCGGATGATTTCCCTGCAGTCCTTTTACAAAAGCAACGGTCATTTTTCCATTAAAGAAAGCATCTTCTCCATAACTTTCTTCGGTACGTCCCCAACGCGGATCTCTGGCGATATCAGCATTTGGAGCCCGAACAACTAATCCGCCGCGATGGTATTTCTGAAATGCATAACGTGTTTCGTAACCTTCAACCTGAGCCACCTTCTGAAGCAAGTCAACATCCCATGTTTCTCCTAAACCGTAAGCCTGAGGAAAAGTGGTTGTCGTAACGGGTTGTTTGTTTTTTCCACCCCATTCTCCCGGTCCGCCAAGGGCTAAACCGTGCAATCCTTCTACATGTCCTGTTCCTGTAACGCCTAATCTTTTTATCGACGGATTTGTGCTTAACGCCTTAACTTTTTCATCCAGGGTCATCAACAATAACAAATTATCAATACGCTTTTCAGTATCTAATTTAGAATCCTGAAAAGGATATTGCTTTTGCTGTGATAACACCAAATTGACCGACAAAAGAAAAACAATATGCAGAGTTAGGTTTTTCATTTAAAAAATTGTGGTTATTAGACCCAAAACATTTTTTAAAAATTATCGGGTCTGAATTTTTATAAATTATTTTTTTTTAAAATCTAATCGTTACGTTAGAATACCTAACAGGTTTTGGAAACCTGTTAGGATATCAATATTATAATTATAGTTTTTTAAATCTAATAGCTGTTCCTCCTGCTCCACCTAAATGCAATTTTAGTGAGTCTGAAGCTTTAACGGTTTTCTTCGAAATTGCTACTGCTTCCGGATTGTGTTTTTGATCTGTTCCTTCGGCATCAGCATAAATTTGTGCTTCGTATGTGGCATTTTTATCTAAGAAGGATAATGAAATTTCAAGATCTCTTGGGTTTTCATTTGTAATACTTCCTAAAAACCAATCGGCGCTGTTTCTGTCTTTACGAGCTGTGGTGATATATTGACTAATTTCTCCGTTCAGTACTTTTGTGTCTTCCCAATCTGTTGGTACATCTTTCAAGAATTGTAATGCTGGTTTCCCTTCGTAGTTTTCAGGAAGGTCGGCTAACATTTGAATTGGAGAATAGGTTGTTACATAAATGGCCAATTGCTGCCCCACAGTTCCCTGAATTCTTTTTCCGGGATATCCTTGTTTTACCTCAACATCAAAAATTCCAGGCGTAAAATCCATTGGTCCTGAAAGTAATCTTGTAAACGGAATAATACTTAAATGATTTGGCGGATTTCCTTCGCTCCAGGCATTGTACTCTTGTCCGCGTGCTGCTTCTCTAGAAACCATATTGGGGAAAGTTCTGCGTTCTCCGGTATCTTTTATCGATTCGTGGTATAAAACAGCTAAATCATATTGTGCTGCTTTTTCTAAAATATATCTGAAATAGTTTACTCCAAATTGCCCGAAGTGCATTTCTTTCATGTTTAATTTAGAACCTACGTGGCCAATTTTTACGGTATGAATTCCAAGTTTCTTGTATAAAGCAAAACCTTCATCAACTTGTTGCAAATAATTGATCAGGTTTGAACCTGTTTCGTGATATCCAATTAATTCAATATCTTTTTTCTTAGCATATTCTACCACTTTTTCTAAGTCGAAATTGTCTGCATTTTTCGTAAAACTGAACATGTGCATACGGTTTTCGTACCAACCCGGTGTCCAGCCTTTGTTCCAGCCTTCGATCAATAAATGATGAAATCCTTCTTTTGCTGTAAAATCAATATATTCTTCGGCGTGTTTTGTGGTCGCACCTTGTTTGTCGCTTTCCCAGAAAGTGTATTTTCCAATATGCATTCCCCACCAAATTCCAAGATATTTATAAGGTTTAAAATAGCTGTCGGTATTTTTTAATTTATTTGGTTCGTTCAGGTTTAAAATCAGATAGGATGTAATTAAATCTGTTGGTTTTTCTCCAATCTGAATGGTTCTCCAAGAAGATGTGAAGGTATCTTTTACACGAACTTTTACGCCGTCTGACCAAGGCACAAGATCTGTTTTTAGTTGTGTTCCTACATTGTTTACCAAAGTTGTACTAGCATAATCAATAAGGTTTGCCTCGTGAAAACTTAATGCTAATCCGCTTTTACTTTCAATTGTTAATGGAGTTAAAACGGTATCGAGTTTACTAACCGGTGCTTCTTCAAACAAGTACTCATCTCTGTTTTCTCTGTTGGCCGGAATCCACCATGCTTTTCCATCTTCTTTCAGGTTAAAGGTCGTTTTTTCATCCATAATGAAAATACTGTCTTTTACATTTTGCTTTGGATATACATATCTGAAAGCCACTCCGTCATCGAAAGCGCGAAACTGGATTTCTAATTTACGTTTGTTGCCGCTTTTTTGCTGTAACTCGACTACTAATTGATTGTAGTGATTTCTGATGTTTTTCTTTTCTCCCCAAACTTGTTCCCAGGTTTCATCGAAGGTTGAGTTTTTTACATTTTTGATTTCAAAATTAGAACTAAAGTCTTCATTTCCTTTTAGTAAAAATCCTAAATCTGATGGTGTAATCACTTCGGTTTTGCCGTGTGACACTGCATACTTTGGAGCATTTTTTACTAACTCAAATTTAATTTTGTTTTGCCCGTTTGGCGATGCCAATTCGTAAGCATTTTTGTTTTTCTGACTGTATCCCATCGAAACTGAAAGGATTAAAGCGGGAAGAATGAGGTAATTTTTCATGATATTTTTCTTAATTCATTTTTAATAAATCGGGTGTTGCTTGTGCTTTCACCCGATTTAGAAACTCAACAAAAACTTATTTTTATCCTAAGTTGGGATTATTTTATTTTAAACACATAGAAACATAAGATTTTGTAGACTCAAAAAAGGCGTTTCACTTGCATTAACAAACATAGCTATGTGTGAAGAAACTGGTTTCTTTTCGTCTTCTTTTTTAAAGAATAAGAAAACCTATGTTTCTATGTGTTTAATTTTTTTCACGCAGATCTCACAGATTTAAGCAGATTTTTAATTTTTAATTCTCAATTTTTAATCCTTTTAATCTGTGTAATCTGTGGCATACATTTCTTTACTTTATCCACTCTGTTTTAAAAGTGGTTTTTCCTTCTAGTGCATTTGGTGCAACATTAAAATTGTTTCCGTTTTTGGTTACTTTTATTTCTTGTAATACATCGCCGTCCGGTAAAAATACTTTGGCTGTTGCCGAAGTTGTTTTGTCGCTGGCATATACTTTTAAGGTTAATTTACTCCAATCCATATCTTTTGTAGATTGTGCTAAAGCGATGTGGGGCAAAGCTGTTCCGTCTTTTACTAAAACTACGATTGGTACTTCTCCGGCTTTAATTTTATGCCAGCCAGATTGGTATACTTTTTTGGTTTGATAATCAATCCATGTTCCTTCAGGAAGATAAACGTCTCTTTCGGTCACTTCTTCAAAAAGTGGTGCAACCAACATACTTGAACCAAATAAATATTCGTTATCAACTAACCAGGCTCCCGGATCATTTGGATATTCTACGAATAAAGCACGCATCATTGGCAATCCTTTTTGAGAGCTTTCTTTCGCCTGAGCGTAGATATACGGCATCAGTTCATAACGCATATTATCTGCTTTTCTAAATCCTTCAAGGAAATCTTTGCTGTACAACCAAGGTTCGCGAGGAGGTTCTCCGTGGCTTCTTACGTGTGATGTAAACATCCCGAAAGGTGCCCATCTTCTGTATAAATTCTCCGGTGATTTTGTGGCAAATCCTCCTACGTCATGACTCCAGAAACTGAATCCGCTTAGACCTAAAGAAAGTCCACCGCGTAATTCTGCCGACATTGCGCCGTTTGTAGTTTCGGCATCTCCACCCCAATGCAATGGGTAACGTTGCGATCCTGCCCAGGTACTTCTTGCCCAGATAAGCGTATATCCTTTTTCTTTTTGAGTAATTTCGGCTACAGCCTTATTGTATCTTAATGGATATAAATTGTGTTCGTAGAAACCTGTTCTTCCGGAATGGTAAATTCCGTCCGGTGGTGCTGCTTCTCCAAAATCTACTTTGAAAACAGCCACCCCCTGATCGAATAAATGTTTCAGTTTTGCCTGATACCAGGTTACGGTTTCAGGATTTGAGAAATCCAGAACTGCATCTTCATAAGGTAAATTTCCTTTACGGTCTCTTACGGCTAAATTCTTATCCATGATTTCATTAAACAATGAGTTTTTTGGTGAGAAATAAGGCAATTGCCATAAACAAACCTGAAAACCATCTTTCTTTAAATCAGTCATCATTTTTTCTGCATCAGGAAAACGTGCTTTTGCAAACTCATAATTGTTTCTCCAGTCTACATCGAACCAACCGGTGTCAAAGTGAATTACATCTGTTGGAATTTTATATTTACGCAAATCTCTTGCTACATCACGACCTTCTTTTTCTGAAAAATATGTGATTCTACTCATCCAGAAACCAAATGACCAAAGTGGCGGCATCGCTGCTTTTCCCGTCAAATCTGTGTATTGATCCAAAACATCTTTTGGTTCTCCTATAAAGAAAAACAAATCGGCTTCGTCATCGCCAATGTACATTTCGTTAGCACTTGAATAATATCTCCCAAAGTCAACTGTAATGGGTGTCGAATGGTGCATGAAAACTCCGTAACCGCGGCTGCTCATATAAAAGGGAACGGGTTTGTACATGGTTTCGTTCTGAATTCCGTTAGCATCATCTGCCCATAACACTACTTTTTGTCCGCGTTTATTAAATTGTGTGAAAGATTCTCCACAACCAAATATTTTTTCGTCCGGTTCTAAGCTAAAAGCAGCTCCCATACTTCTGGAATAATCGCTGTTTCTGCGCACATACGAAAACGGAAGTGTTGGTGTATAGGTATTTTTGAAATCAGAATCGTGAAGTGTACTGGTCAACAGTTTTCCTTTTTCATCGTAAATTTTTACGTGCCACGGTTTCGATAAAATCTCTACTACTCCGTGTTTGCTGGTGTATTTGTGTCCGCCTTCTATTTTAGAATATTTCCATAATTCAGGATGATTGGGCGCAACACCGTTAATCAACATTAACGATTCCTTTTCAGGATGAAATTGTGGTCCTGAAGTCGTTTTGATTCTAATGGTTCGATCTGAAACAAACTGAATTTCGAATGGCAATAACGGCGAAGCTTCATATTCTGTGGTTGGAAATTCGTTGGCTTCGACCACATCGGGCTTCATCATCATGTTGTTGAAAGCCTGACGTGTTTTGTAATTGTATCTCAGATATTTTATAGTTCCTTTTCCTGTTGCAGGATCAAAAGCTGTAAGTTCATCAGCGAAATAAAAGGTATTCAGGTAATTCTGAAAATCCTTGCTGATATCTATCGGAGCGTTTAGCACATCTGCGTTCTGAATTTGTGCGGACGCTTTTGGCGAAAGCAATAATCCAAAACCCATGAATAGAGATAAAGAAGCTATCTGTATTTTTTTCATTGTGTGGTTATTTAGTTTTATTAATAGTCTTTTATTCTGCTGTAATTACAATTGTAGCTTGTTTTAATCCATTTGCTTTAGCGGTTAATTCCAGTCTTCCTGTTTTTGTGTCAGACTGAACAATGACTAAACATTTTCCGTTAAGCGCGGTGTGTTTTGAACCTTTGTATGATTCGTGACTTACCGGATCTCCACTGCAAACACCTACAATTTTTCCGTTTCCTTTTAAGGAGAAATTAATTTCGTTATTGGCATTTGGAGCCAAAATTCCTTTAGCGTCGAGAATGTCTACCGTTACAAATGACAGATCATTTCCATCAGCTTTAATTGTACTTCTGTCTGCTGTCAGTTTTAAATTGAATGGATTTCCGGCTGTTTTAATTTCGGTTTCCAGAATTGTTTTTCCGTTTTTACGGGAAACTGCTTTTAGAGTTCCGGGTTGAAAAGGAATTCTCCACATTACATGCAAATCATCTCCTTTTTTACTTCGAACTCCAACTGATTTTCCGTTAAGAAAAAGCTCAACCTCATCTGCTTTATTGTAATATGCCCAAACGTCTACAGTTTGCCCCGCTTTCCAGTTCCAATGCGGGAAAATATGCAAAACGGTTTTGTCTGTCCATTCGCTTTGGTACATATAATACACATCTTTTGGAAAACCGGCTAAATCTACAATTCCGAAATAAGAACTGATCGATGGCCATTCATAAGGAGTTGGTTCTCCGATATAATCGAAACCGGTCCAAATGTACATTCCGGAAAGGAAATCGTGTTTTTTGATCACTTTCCAGGTGGCTTCATGCGTAGAACCCCAAGGTGTTTGTACCTGATCATAAGCTGAAACGGTGTTGTCCGGATTTCCTCCAGTAAATTTTTGATCCCATCTTACCGGCCACTTTTTTATGGTATCTGAAACGGCATCATAATAACCACGGGTTTGCAAGCCTGAAGTAGTTTCGGTTGCAATGAATGGTGTATTTGGGAAATTTTTTTGATGATACTCGTAGGTCTGATGTGCATAATTGTAACCAATTAAATCTAAAACTCCAGATGCAGCGAGTGGATTAATCGACACATTTTTTTTCTCAAATTGTAAGGTTACGGCATCAATATTCATATTTACCGGCGGATTCATCGCTGCAGTCAACGGACGTGTTTTATCGTACTGGCGAGTAATTGCGGCTAATTCTTTGGCAATTTCAACTCCTTTTTCATTCCATTGTTCCGGAATTTCGTTACCAATACTCCAAACAAAAATACTTGGATGGTTACGGTCGCGCAGCAATTGATCTATTAAATCTTTTTTGTGCCATTTGTCCCAATCGTTTCCATAATCGTATTTGGTTTTGGTTTGTTTCCACATGTCGAAAGCTTCATCCATGACAATGAAACCCATTTTATCGCATAAATCTAAAAGTTCCGGAGCGGGTGGATTATGAGAAGTCCTGATTCCGTTTACGCCCATTTCTTTCATGATTTCTAACTGACGTTCGATGGCGCGTGTATTAATCGCAGCGCCCAAAGGACCTAAATCATGATGTAAACAAACTCCTTTTATTTTTACCTGTTTTCCATTTAAAATAAAACCTTTATCGAGATCAAATTTAAAATCCCGGATTCCGAAATTGGTTTTGTATTGATCTACAATTTTATCGTCAACCGAAATTTCTGTAACGGCTGTATACAATTCAGGTTTTTCAACAGACCATAAAGTTGGTGTTTCGACCTGGGTTTCTTGTTTAATGGTTTGATTGGCATTGGCACCAATTGTTATATTTTGAGTAACCGATGTTACTTTTGTATCTTCTTTAAAAATAGTAGTGGTTACTGTTGCTTTTTTTGAAGCTGTGTTTTGGTTTTGAATAGTAGTTTCAAAATGTACCGAAGCTTTTTGAGCAGTAACTTTTGGTGTTGTCACATAAGTTCCCCATTGTGCAACGTGTAGTTTATCAGTGGTTTCGATCCAGACATTTCTAAAAATTCCTGATCCTGAATACCAACGTGAATTGGGTTGTTTTGAATTGTCAACCTTTACAATAATTTCATTGTCTTTGTCTCCGTAATTTAAGTATTTGGAGATTTCATATTGAAAACCAATATATCCGTTTGGACGTTTTCCTAAATAATGTCCGTTTACCCAAACTTCGCTGTCTTTGTAAACGCCATCGAAAATAATGGATGTTACTTTACTGCTATCTGCAGCGGCAACTTTAAATGTTTTTTTATACCAGCCTAAACCTCCGTTTAGTGCTCCGCCTCCATATCCGGCAGGACTTTTTTCATCAAAATTACCTTCGATACTCCAATCGTGAGGAACGTTTAATGTTCTCCATTTGGTTGAAGCTCCAATAGTATCTTTGTCTTGTATGCTATCATTTAAATGAAAACTCCAATCTGAATTAAAAGAAACTTTTCTGTTTGCAAAAGCATCCTCCTTTTTACTGCAAGAGCCCAATAAGATAATTCCGATTAGCATTAATAATGGTAGTCCATTATTGAAATATTTTCTTTTATGCTTCATTTTGAAAGGATTTTTAATATTGAAAAACAAATATAAACATACCGATAGGCGACTTTGTAAATCCCCTACCGGTTGTTTTATACTTTTAAACAATCTGGCTTTTAGTTATAAAAAGCCACAATTATTTAAGGGATGATGTAATGGAAAACAAACCACTCATCTTTACCGGCATCATAAGATGTCCCTAACCAAATACCTTTTTGAAGATAATCTTTATTGTATGCTTTTACTACTTTAATCACATTTGCAGTTGGACTCATCCAGCTCGCTGAATTTTGAATCAGTGTTTCTGTTCCTAAATTAATTTCGTTGGTTGCTGCATTTATCGTAAAAATTCCTGTAGTTACAACACCTTCCTGACTGCGGGTATAGTTTAATTTACCACCCCATTGATCAAAACGTATCCATGAATTACCTGCAACAGCTGCCCAGCCAGGATTCCATCCCCAATCTGAAGAACTACCTGGTCCAGTTGTCCAGCCTTTACCTGCTGCAACCCAGTCAACAGGATTACCTGCTGCGTCTAAGTTCCAAACTCTTCCTGCACCAGCGCCTCCTGTTAGCATTGTCAACAATTCGCCAGGAGCAAAAGTAGGATTGAAACCTTCGTCAAGAACAGGCACTGTAACCGGAGGAACGTAGGTATCTGCATGTTCTTTAGAAACAAAATTCCAGATATACCACCATGGTCCTTCGCTGTTGGTTCTCTTAATAGCAATTCGTAACTGATTGTCTGTAAGTGTTAATACTTTTATTTCACTCGTCCAGTTGCTTGCATTTGCAATATAATTGTCCGGTCTTAAAATTGTAGCTCCGGTTGTAGTCAAAGTATGTGCATTAACATCTAAGAAATAGGCTCCGCTTTCAATACTAGTTCCGTCAGCTTCATGAACCGTCATAAAAGGTCCTCCATCAAGGCTGAATGTCATGTATCTTCCCCAGTGCATATCTGCATCTGTACTTGAATTGGCATTTCCTGCAGGTTCCCAGTTTGGAGAGAATTTATTCCATTCTACTACTGTGCTAGGATCTGCATAAGACATTGCCCCCTGCGCTAAACCATATTTACCGTTGTCAAGTACCCATGATTTTTTATGACCAACTCCACCAGATAATGCAGTCCAAAGTGGATCATTAACATAATTCAAGTTGTCCTGACTTACTGTAATGGTTACCGGATCTAATTCGACAATACCACCATCTGTTACTGCTGAGATTTTAATAGTATAAGAACCTTTAAAAGCATATTGTACTTTTTGTTCCGCTTTATTCGATTTTCCTGTAACATAGTCCCAATTTAAAACCACTCCTGGAGTTGTGTTTTTTAATAGTACTGTATTTCCTCCCGGATCTGTAACTAAATCCTGTGTGATTTCAAAATGTATATCTGATTTATTCATTGGTTCATCCAGAGAATAGGTATCTGGAGAACAAGATGAAACCAGCATTAGTGCTAACACCAAAAATGATGTAATTAATAATTTAATATTTTTCATTTCTTTGATTTTTTAGTTAAAATTACCAACCAGCATTTTGTTTCAAAAGTCCTCCTGATAATGTAATCTGAGTATTCGGGATTTGCATCAATCCTTTTGTTTCCTGAATTTTACCTGCCGAAATTGTTTTTGTTGTAGGAACTCCACCATTTAATAATGTTGTAGTTTCTGCAATACTTGTAGATGCTTTTCCAATTCCCTGACGTAATAAATCATAATATCTTACTCCTTCAAGAGCAAATTCAAGGCGTCTCTCGTTCAAAATATTATCAGCATTTACCGGTAATGAAACAAAATTTTCTTTGTAAGCTCTTTCTCTAACTTCATCAAAGTAACGCTGAGCATTTCCGCTTCCTAATTCTGCAGCCATTAATAAAACATCTGAGTATCTTAACACCACATAATCCTGAAATTGGCTTATGTCCCAAAATTGGCTTCCCATAGCAATAGGAAGATCTACTCCATCTTTATTCACCATTGGAGAATACTTTTTATTGTAATATCCTGTGTATTCTCTTTGGCTGTTCTTTTTATCAAATGGTATCTTTTCTTCATCAACTCCAATGATACTTGCAGTACGTCTTGTATCTGTTGCGCTGTACGCATTCCATAATTTTGAGTTTACAGTAACTCCCCAACCACGGCCATACGGATAAGATGAAAATTCTCTCATCCCAAACATTACCATCCATTGGTTACTATCTGTATTTCCGTTGTAGTCACTTGTGTAAGTGTATTTTATTGAAAACACAAATTCTCTATTGCCTTCTCCTGCATATTTATCTACTGAAGCTGCTGGCCAAAGAGTAGAAAAATCAGCTACTAACCCATGACCACTAGAAGAAATAACATCTTCTAAATGTCCTAAAGCCTGAGTTTTATTTACTACACCAACTAAATCAGATTTTCCGTAATATCCTGTGTAATATAAATAAACACGTCCTAGTAAAGATTTTGCTGCCCATTTTGTAACGCGTCCGTTTGGTTTCGCATTATAAGCTTCTGTAGGCAAATTGTTTGAAGCAAATACTAAATCATCTGCTATTACTTTATAAATTGCTTCAGGAGTAGCTTGCGGAACATCTTCAGAAGAAGGTGTTGTTACCAAAGGCACATTTCCCCATACACGAGTCATTTCAAAATAAAGATAGGCTCTTATAAATCTAGTCTCAGATTCGTATGTATTTCTTAAAGCAGTATCTCCCTGCCATTCGATCTGATCCATTTTGGATAATAACATATTACAACGATAAATTCCTTTGTAGTAAGCGATCCAATTGGTATTAAGTAAATCAGTATCTCCAGGAGATCTTGAAATATCAAACTCATCCATTACTGCATAATTGTAACCATCTGAATTTCCTGTACCTCCAAAACAATCATCAGACATAACTTCGCTTAATACAGGAATTCCCACTCCTGCACCACCTGTTGCCACCTGCATTCCGTCATAACAACCTACTAATGCTGTATAAGCATCGTCTTTGGTTTTGTAAAAACTTGTATCTATTGGAGTCAAAGGCTCTGTTTCTAAACTACAAGAACCCAGAGACAATAAACTCAAACAGAAAATATATAAATATGTATTTTTCATCTTTTTATTTATTAAAGTTTAACATTTAATCCTAACATGAAGGTTCTTGGTCTTGGATAGTATCCTACGTCTACACCTGATGAGAACTTTTGGTCATCGTTTGAAGAACCAAATCCAATTTCAGGGTCCATACCATTGTATTTCGTGAAAGTGTAAAGGTTTAATACTGAAAAGTAAACTCTGAACTGGCTGGCAAAAAATGGTTTTGCTTGTTTCATTTTTGCCAAATCAAATCCTAATGTTACAGTACTAATTCTTAAGAAATCACCATTCTGAACATATAAATCCGAAAATTGTGTGAAGTTTCTATTGTCTTCTGTTACTCTTGGTACTGTGTTAGAAGATCCTTCTCCGTGCCAACGATCTAATATGGCAGACGTATAATTTCCGTAAGCACCAGATTGATTTCTATACGATTGTACGATTTGATTTCCTGCTACACCATTAGCTAAAAGCGAGAAGTCAAAAGCTTTATAACTTGCCGATAAAGAGAATCCGTAAGTAAAGTCAGGATTAGGATTTCCGATACTGGTTTTATCCGAAGCGTCGATTTTATCGTCTCCGTTTGTATTTATATAAATAACATCACCAGGAGCTGCAGTTGGCTGTAATACTGCACCGTTTGCCGATTTATAATTGTCAATTTGCGCCTGATTCTGGAAAACACCTCCAGTTTTATATCCCCAGAAATAGCCTAACGGATATCCGTTTTGCGCTCTGTAAAATTCAGGTGAATTATCATACAGTTCATTAGGTAAACCGTGAATAATTCCACCGTCTGCAGGTATCTCACCTACAGTGTTTTTATTATAAGCCCCATTGGCGCTCACACTGTATTTAAAATCTCCAATACTGTTTTGGTAATTTAAACTTACCTCAACCCCTTTATTTACCACATCTCCTCCGTTAATAAATGGTGGGTTCGCTCCTTTAATTCCTGAAATTGGCGCTAATATTAACCAGTCTTTGTTGGTTTTCTTATAAAAATCAACCGTAAAGTTTAATGCATTGTCTAAAAATCTTGCATCAAGACCAAGGTCAATTTGCTCTGAAGTTTCCCATTTTAAATCCAGATTAGATAATCTGTCCGGATATGCTCCTGGAGTAAGAACCCCTTCTTCATCTCCAAAATTGTAATTGGTATTATTTACTTTTATTGGTGATAAGTATTGAAAAGCTCTTGCATTCTGATTTCCAACTTGTCCCCAAGAAGCTCTTAACTTAAGAAAATTGATCACTTTTGAATCTCTTAAAAATTCTTCGTTTGATGCAATCCAACCTGCTGAAACTGATGGAAAATATCCCCACTCATTCTCTTTAGAAAAAATGGAAGATCCATCAACTCTAAAAGTGGCATTTAACAAATAAGTTTCTTTAAAATTGTAATTTAACCTACCAAAATAAGACATTCTTTTAGTCTGTTGCTTGATACCATTTAATGCTATTTTAGCTCCGTCTTTATTAGTCGTATTGTCTAACCACGCATGCTCTAAATCATCAAAAAACGAATCTGCATTTGTAGCCGATATAGACGTTCCGTCAAAATTAATAGACGATGTTCCCACCATTGCTTCAAAATGATGCGTTTCGGCAACATTAAATTTATACGTCAATAAGTTATCCCAGGTAAGTGTTTTACCCTTGTTCATGTTTTGATTTACTCTATCAAAAGCACTGTTTGCATAAATCGACAATTGATATTTAGGAGAATATGAATGTCCTTCACCTGCATAATAATCAAGACCTAAAGTAGTTTTGAATGTTAAGTTTTTTATTGGCTCAATTTGCAAATAAACATTACCAAGCAATTTTTGATTGTTATTTTCATTTTGATTGTTGTATTCCATTAATGCATAAGGATTTGCCTGACCTGCTAACCAAGGCTCGCTGTTTTTAGTACTATCGTAATAGTTACCATTTGCATCGTACATTGGTAATAATGGCGATACCTGAAAAGCACTTCTTAAAGAATTGCTGTACTGATTTCCAACCCCAATTCCGTTTTTATTGATGTAGGCAAAACTCAAGTTCTGACCAAAAGTCAATATATCTTTGTATAATTTATGTTCTGAATTGAATCTGAAATTATAACGCTCATAGTTCGATAAATCTTTACCTCCTACAACTCCTTCTTGTCCTAAATAAGACAAAGATGACGAATAAACAGAAGTATCTGAACCTCCAGAAACACCAAATGAGAAGTTTTTAGTCGCGGCGTTATCCACCAACATTTTGTCCATCCAGTTTGTTCCTTTTCCCATTGCAGCAATTTGACTGTTGGTGAAATATGGATTTTTTCCTGAATTTACAGCTGCTTCATTTAAGATAGTAGCATATTCAGTCGCATCTAATAAATCTACTTTTCTGGATACTGACTGTATTCCATAATACTGATCAAAAGTAACTTGTCCTGAAGAACCTCTTTTTCCTTTTTTGGTTGTTACCAAAACAACTCCATTAGAAGCTTGCGAACCATAAATGGCTGCAGATGCAGCATCCTTTAATACAGAAATAGATTCAATATCTGAATTGCTTAAATAAGAGATATCATTAGTAAGGATTCCGTCTACAACATATAACGGACTGCTTCCTGCTGTTGAACCAACACCTCTAATCACCACATTTAATCCTTCTCCCGGTTGCCCTGAAGTAGATGTAATCTGGATACCGGCTGCCTGACCCTGAAGTGCCTGCAAAGCATTTGTTGTATTGGTTTTGGCAAGATTTTCTCCACTAACCTGAGTAACAGCATTAGTTACAAGTGTTTTCTTTTGTGAACCGTAACCTATAACGACAACTTCTTTAAGATCTGCCGCTTCTGTTTGTAAGGTAACAGCAATCGTTTTTTGAGTTCCAATGGTAATACGTTGCGTTTTAAATCCCATAAAACTGATTACGATTACGTTACCTGTTTTGGCATCTAATTTAAAATTTCCATCAAAATCTGTTGATGTTGCTGTCTTCGTGCCTTCGATAGCTACCGTAGCACCGGGAACGCTCATACCATCATCTCCTGATTTTACATTTCCGGTTATCGATTGGGATTGCTCCTGGGCAAAACCGGACTGCATCATAAATACACTAAGCAACAGCGCCATACAAAACGAGAGCGGTGATGTTTTAATACAATGTTTGCTTTTCATAATAGTTAAGAATTGGTTTAAATTATAGTTAGTAATTTTTAATCGTTAGTACGCATTCGAAATAATCTGTTCGAATAATTCCTGTCTTCCACTTAGTGATTGAGGTTCTCCACTTGCACGGGCAATTTTGCTAAGATCTTCAAGAGATAATTCTCCGTTTTCGAACTTCGCTCCGTTTCCGCCGTCAAATGAACTGTAACGCTGCGTGCGTAATTTTCTGTAATCTGTATTTTGTAGTATCTGATCTGCGCAGATTAATCCTCTTGCAAAAACATCCATTCCTGCAATGTGTGCAATGAATTTATCTTCTAAATCGATTGAATTTCTTCTCACTTTAGCATCGAAGTTTACACCTCCACCCTGAATTCCGCCACCTTCAAGGATAACCAACATAGCCTGAGTCACTTCCTGAAGATTAATAGGGAACTGATCTGTATCCCAACCGTTTTGGTAATCTCCTCTGTTGGCATCAATGCTTCCTAACATTCCTGCATCAACAGCAACTTGTAATTCGTGTTCGAAAGAATGTCCTGCAAGTGTAGCGTGGTTTACTTCAAGATTTAATTTGAAATCATTTTGAAGTCCGTATTTGTTAATGAAACCTAATGAAGTCGCTGCATCATAATCGTATTGATGTTTTGTTGGTTCCATTGGTTTTGGTTCGATCAGGAAGTTTCCTTTAAAACCTTCTTTACGGGCATAATCTTTACAAGTATTTAAGAATCGTCCTAAATGGTCTAGTTCTCTTTTCATGTCTGTGTTTAACAAACTCATATATCCTTCACGTCCTCCCCAGAAAACATAATTTTCACCGCCTAATGCAATAGTTGCATCTATTGCAATTTTTGCCTGAGCACCTGCATAGGCCAAAACGTCAAAGTTTGGGTTGGTTGCAGCACCGTTCATATAGCGAGGATTACTGAATAAGTTTGAAGTTCCCCACAACAATTTAATTCCTGATTCTTGTTGTTTTTGTTTCGCATATTCAACCATAGTCTGAATACGAGTTTCAAATTCAGCCAATGTTGGCGCATCATCTACCACATCAACATCATGAAAACAATAATAAGGCAAACCTAATTTGGTCATGAATTCAAAAGCCGCATCCATTTTGTCTTTGGCTCTTAAAATCACATTCTCATTTTTATCCCAGCAGAACGTTTCAGTCGAAGCTCCAAACGGATCTCCTCCTGTGTTACATAGCGTGTGCCAGTATGCCATCGAAAAACGTAAATGTTCTTTTAAAGTTTTTCCCGCAACGACACGATTCTCATCATACCATTTAAAAGCTAATGGGTTATCACTTTCTCTGCCTTCGAATTTAATCGCGTCAATGTTTTTAAAATATTGATTAGTTGTGCTCATTATTATTGTTCTATTTTAATTTGATTTTTCCATTCCTGATATAAATCCTGATATTGAGAAGTCAGGATTTTGTTGGGTTCAATTCGGTCTAAACATTGCAATCCCTGAAAAGCTTCGTCTAGCGAATTGTAGTATCCGTAACCGTAAGCAGCGCCTCTTGCAGCACCTTCAGCTCCGGATGTATTGTATAATTCTAAAGTAGTTTGTGTTGTATTGGTGAAGATTTCTCTAAAAACCGGACTTAAAAAAAGGTTCGCATTTCCTGCTCTTACTATAGTTCCTGAAACTCCCGTTTCTTTCATCACATCAAAACCGTAATTCATGGCAAAGACAATTCCTTCACAGGCTGCGCGCACTAAATGTGACGGTTGGTGAATATTGAAGTTTAAATTCTGAATTCCGGATGTTGCATTTTTATTATTGAAAATACGCTCAACACCATTTCCGAAAGGATAAAAACGAAGTCCGTTGCTTCCTACTGCTACTTTTACAGCTTCGGCATTTAGTTTATCGTAGGCAATTAATTCAGCTCTGTCAACCGACATGATTTTGCGTAGCCATTGGTATAAAATTCCAGAACCGTTAATGCATAACATTACGCCATTACGCTTTTCGGCTTCGGTATTATTGACGTGTAAAAAAGTATTGATTCTGTTTTGTTTGTCGTAAGCATCCTGATCGCTTACGGCATATACAACTGCCGAAGTTCCGGCTGTTGTAGCAATTTCGCCGGGTTTCAAAACATTCAATGACAATGCATTGTTGGGCTGATCTCCTGCTCTATAGGTGATTTTTGCATTAGGATTTAATCCTAATTCTTGTGCTATTTCTGAGTGAATGGTGGCCTGTATTCCAAAATTTGAAACAATTTCAGGAACAATATCTGATGATAATCCCATTTGAGAAAGGATTTCGGTCGCCAGTTTTCCTTCAGAGAAATTCCACAAAGCCGCTTCTGATAAACCCGAAGTACTAATTTGAGCCACTTTTGACAATTTCGCAGCAATAAAATCGCCCGGAAGCATCATGTATTTTGCTTTTGCAAAAACTTCTGGCTGATTGTCTTTTACCCATTTTATTTTTGATGCGGTAAAGTTTCCAGGGCTTCCTAAAATTTGATGCTGACAATTTTCAGCACCCATCTGATTGTAAATTTCATCTCCAATAAGGGCTGCACGACTGTCGCACCAAATAATCGAAGAACGAACGGGATTCAAATTTTCATCGGTTAAAACCAAACCGTGCATTTGATAGGCAATCCCAATTGCGTTGATCTTTTTTAAATCAATATTCGATTTTGCACCTAATTGCTGGATTCCGTCTTTTACAAATTGCCACCACGATTCAGGATCCTGTTCTGCCCAGCCAAATTCCTGGGCAATAATTGGCATTTCAAAATCAGGAACGCTAACGGCTCCAATGGTCGCTCCTTTTTCAGGATCGAAAACTGATAATTTTATCGAAGAGCTTCCTAAATCAATTCCTAAAAAAAACATTTGGTGGTATTTTAAGTTAGTTATAGATTTGTCCTTTTTAAACTTATAGTCAAACTGAACTTATCTTATGGTTAATTTGACTACAAGTGTAAAACATTTTTTCTATATTAACAAAATATTAGGGTTATATTTTTTCAATTCTGATAATTGGATCCTCATTTTTATGAATACAATAAAATATTGGCTTAAATAGAATAAAAAAATATCAAAAAAATAACGAATTAGCAATTTGACAATCAGTCATTTAGGAATTATAATTTTAGAATAGCATTTTCTAACAATTCACAAACAACTGATTGTCAAAAAATTATTTCGTTAAAAAAAATATAAAGGATTTATAAAAGCAACTATTCATTTTATTTATTTAATTTGTTTAAAATTTAAGTAGCATATGGTCAAAAATGTAGCCGACGATTCAGCTTTAAAAGGTGAACAAACCGCAATGAATGCAATCACGATTGACTGTGTCATATTTGGATTTGATAAAGGGAGTCTAGAAGTACTATTGGTACAACACGGAGAAGGTATTAGTAAAGGAAAATGGGGACTTCCGGGAGGATGGATTTATAAAAAGGAAAGTACAGACAATGCCGCGCATCGTTTACTGAACGAACTTACAGGTCTGGATAACATTTACTTAGAGCAGTTAAAAGCGTTTGGAGATCCGGATCGTTTTCCGCTTCGACGCGTTATCACTATAGGATATTATGCTTTGGTAAAACGAGAAGATTATAATATTAAAGCAGGTTTTACGGCTTCTGATGCCAAGTGGTATAAGATCAATAGTATTCCGGATTTGATTTATGATCATAACGAAATTTTGGCTTATAGCTTAAAACACCTTCAAAACAGAGTACGCCAGGCACCGCTTGGATTCAATCTATTGCCTGAAAAATTTACTTTATTGCAATTGATGCATTTGTATGAAGAGATATTAGGGATCGAAATGGATAAATCTAATTTTAGAAGAAAAATTCTTCACATGAAATTATTAGTCGCATTAGACGAAAAACAGCAAGATGTTTCGCATCGGGCTGCTAAATTGTATAAATTTGATCCGGAGATTTACAACAAACTCACCGAGAAAGGATTCAATTTTGAATTTTAAAACTATCGACAATCTTAGCAAATGACTTTTCTATCTTCTAAAAACATTTCGGATACTACCAATAAAACGACTACTCCGGAAATAGATGGAATGACGATTGACTGCGTTATTTTTGGTTTTAATAAAGCAAGCCTTGAAGTACTTTTAGTACAACACGCTGAAGGAGAAAGCATAGGAAAATGGGGACTTCTTGGTGGATACATGAAGAGAGAAGAAAGTGCTGATGATGCCGCACATCGAATCGTGTATGAACTTACGAGTCTGGACAATATATATTTAGAGCAGTTAAAAGCCTTTACCAATCCTGCTCGTGTGCCTCAAAGACGAGTGGTGACTATTGGTTATTATACTTTGGTCAATCGTGAAGATTATAATATCAAAGCCAGTTTATCTGTAATCGAAGCCAAGTGGCACAAGATTGATACGATTCCCGAATTAATTTTCGACCATAGCAAGATCCTCAACTTTAGTTTGATGCAGCTGCGCAATCGCGTTCGTCAGGCCCCAATTGGTTTTAATCTTTTGCCTGAAAAATTTACTTTATTGCAATTAATGCATTTGTATGAAGAGATTTTAGGAATCGAATTAGACAAATCTAATTTCCGAAGAAAAATTCTTCATATGAAATTGCTTGTTGAACTCGATGAAAAACAAAAAGCCGTATCGCACAGAGCAGCTAAATTGTACAAATTCGATTCTGATACTTATAAAAAACTTACTGAAAAAGGATTCAGTTTTGAGTTTTAATAAAAAATGCCTGAAGGAAATCTTCAGGCATTTCTCTATATTCTAGATACATAAAAATATTACATTGCAGTAACCGCCCACAATACCCGGATATTTCGTGGGATCTTCTGTACCAGAGTTTGCTGCGACTCCCATTCCGCTGGCACAAATAGAAGTGGGCACAGGTCTGGGACCACAAATTGTTCCTAATGCACCGCCATTGATACTTTTCATTTCATCTTTACTAAGCCTGCTAAATTTTTCAGTAAGCTGCATGGTTTGTTTTTTCATAATTTGTTTGATTTAATTATTAGTAAAAAATAAACACTCTCTTTTGATCTACTTTTTATAATAAAATCCTGCGCTCAGATCTTTAATAAAAACCCATATCAAAAAATTAAATTATAATACGATCATAATTATAGTCACAAGGACTACAAGTGTAGTCATATTTTCACGAATCGACAATTATTCGTACAAAAAATACAGATTATTCAAACAAAAGTTATTTATGGTATTTTTTCAGCAAAGATGTTTTGTCCCGAACACAATAAAAAAGATAATCCTTACATTTTCGGGTATAAAGTTGCAATTGATAATGAATGAATTAGCATAATTTCATCTCCTAAAAAACAGCTTTCCGGCTTCAAAACTCAAAATCGGACAACTACATTCCAGAATCCAAAACTTTGCGCTATCTTTGCGGCTTAATAACACGCTCAACAGCAATTGCTACAGCGCAAATTTATACCCTGAAAATTACTTAAAACTCGCTAAGAGAATTGAAATATTAAAATGAAGAAGATACGTAACTTTTGCATTATTGCACACATTGACCACGGTAAAAGTACATTGGCAGACCGCTTATTGGGCGCTACACAAACCGTTACAGCTCGTGAAGAGAAAGCTCAATTGCTTGACAACATGGACCTGGAACGTGAGCGTGGAATCACCATTAAGAGTCACGCCATTCAAATGGAATATACCTATAAAGGAGAAGAATATATTTTAAATCTTATTGACACTCCTGGTCACGTTGACTTTTCATACGAAGTTTCAAGATCTATTGCTGCTTGTGAAGGGGCACTTTTGATTGTCGATGCTGCACAAAGTATTCAGGCACAAACGATTTCTAACTTGTATTTGGCTTTAGAGAATGATCTTGAAATTATTCCGGTTTTAAATAAAGTAGATTTACCAAGTGCAAATCCTGAAGAAGTTAGTGATGATATTATTGATTTATTAGGATGTAAATTAGAAGATATTATTCATGCTTCAGGAAAAACAGGTTTTGGTGTCGAAAATATTTTAGCTGCCATTATCGAAAAAATCCCACCTCCGTCAGGAAATATTGACGAGCCATTACAAGCTTTGATTTTCGATTCGCATTATAATCCGTTTCGTGGAATTGAGGTAATCTTTAGAGTTGTAAACGGTGAAATCAGAAAAGGGCAAAAAATTAAATTCATGGCCACTGGAAATGAATATTTCGCCGATGAAATTGGAACTTTAAAATTAAATCAGGTTCCTAAAAATGTAATTTCTGCTGGTGATGTTGGTTATTTAATTTCAGGAATTAAAGAAGCCAAAGAAGTAAAAGTTGGTGATACACTAACAGATGCTAAAACACCAACTACTAATATGATTACTGGTTTCGAGGATGTAAAACCAATGGTTTTCGCCGGAATTTACCCAGTAGATACTGAAGATTATGAAGATTTGCGTTCTTCTATGGAGAAACTGCAGCTAAATGATGCTTCGCTTGTTTTTACTCCTGAAAGTTCTGCGGCGTTAGGATTTGGTTTCCGTTGCGGATTCTTAGGAATGTTGCACATGGAAATTATCCAGGAACGTCTAGAGCGTGAGTTCGACATGACGGTAATTACTACTGTACCTAACGTTTCGTATTTGGCTTATACCAAAAAAGATCCTGAAACTGCATTTGTTGTAAATAATCCTTCTGACTTGCCTGAACCATCTCGTTTAGACAGAGTTGAAGAACCTTTTATTAAAGCAACCATCATTACCAAATCTGATTTTGTTGGAAACGTAATGAGTTTATGTATCGAAAAACGTGGTCAAATTACCAATCAAACGTATTTGACAACAGAACGTGTTGAATTGAATTTTGATATGCCATTGGCGGAAATTGTATTCGATTTTTACGATCGTTTAAAAACGGTTTCTAAAGGTTATGCTTCTTTTGATTACTCTCCTATTGGAATGAGAACTTCGAAACTGGTAAAACTGGATGTTCTTTTGAATGCTCAAACGGTTGATGCACTTTCTGCTTTGATTCACGAAGACAATGCGTATAACATTGGTAAAAAAATGACCGAAAAATTACGCGAGTTAATCCCAAGACAACAATTTGATATTCCGATTCAGGCTGCAATTGGGGCTAAAATCATTGCTCGTGAAACGATAAAAGCACTTCGTAAAGACGTTACCGCAAAATGTTATGGCGGTGATATTTCGCGTAAGCGTAAATTACTAGAGAAACAGAAAAAAGGTAAAAAACGTATGAGACAAGTAGGAAACGTTGAGATTCCTCAGGAAGCTTTTATGGCTGTTTTGAAACTTAACGATTAATTTTTTTTTTAGAAGAAAGAATATAGAGAATAGAATACAGATTGAACCCGATGACGAAAGTTGTCGGGTTTTTTGTTTTAAAAAATAATTTAAACACGAATTCCACGAATTTACACCAATTTTATGAGCTGCTATTAATTCATTTGTGCAATAATTTATAACAAAAAAAGCCAACTATGATTTGTGAAAATTAGTGAAATCCGTGTTTGCTTTTTATAATTTGTTACGATAAATATCCTGCTCACTTCAGGATTTATGCCTCATTAACAAAAATAAATCATAATAAAACCTCAAAATTAAACACGTAAATACTTATAAAAAAGTAGGATTATTAACTCAATAACTGCATTTTTAATGCTATTGATTGCAATTCTAAAAGTTTTAAAATGAAAAACATAATTTTAATCTTACAACTTTTAAAAGCAATTATTATGAAAACTAGATTTTTTGTTATTTTATCAATGTTAACTTTCTCATTTGCGAACGCGCAACAACAAGAGGTTGATGCTGAAATGAACTCTGCAAAAGGAATAACTTTTGAAAAAGGCGATATGTTCCTTGAGGGTTCTATCAAAATTAGCACAGGTGGAGAAAGCGACTATTATGGATTTAGTCCAAAATTCGGGTATTTACTAAATGACAAATTTGCCGTTGGAGCAAAACTAAATTATTCAAGTGAAAAAGAAGAGACTGTTCCAGAAACAAAAACCAACGTATTCGGGGTTGGTGCTTTTGCCAGATACTACTTTTTAGAATTAGACAAAAAACGTTTTAAAGCTTTTGCTGAGGCTGGTTTAGGGTTTGGTCAAAATAAGACTAAAATTCAAGGATTCGAAGACGACACTGATAACAGCATTACAGCAGATATTACTGTTGGTTTAAACTATTTTGTGACCAAAAACATTGCGGTAACTTTTACATTGGCTAATGTATTAGCGTATAATAGTGTTTCTCCTGAAAATGGTGCATCATCAGATACTTTTAATTTAAATATTAATTTATTTGAAAACATTTTCGATCAACCACAATTTGGTCTTTTGTATAGATTCTAGATTTGTACAAATCTCAATCTTTAAAAAAGCTGTCCCAATTTGGGACAGCTTTTTTGTTTCTCTAAACTTTGAACCTTTGTATCTTTGAACCTTACATCTATAAAAGAAAAAAATGGACGAAGCCCCAAAACGATTTGACCGCATCATTGCTATTCTTATTCAGTTACAATCTAAAAAAATTGTAAGGGCTCAGGAATTAGCAGATCGTTTTGAAGTGAGTTTAAGAACGATATATCGTGATATACGTACTCTCGAAGCATCGGGAGTTCCTATTTATAGCGAGGCCGGAGTAGGTTATGCTTTAATGGAAGGCTATAGATTACCGCCGGTTATGTTTACCCGTGAGGAAGTAGGTAGTTTTATCGCTGCCGAAAAATTAATGCAGAAATTTACAGATCCTTCTATGGGGTCTCATTACGCATCAGCGATGTATAAACTGAAATCGGTTTTAAGAAGTACTGATAAAGACTGGCTTTCGAACATTGAATCAAGCATTTTAATGCAAAATAAGGAGCCACTATTTCATACTAGTTCACCTAATACTTTGCCTGTTTTGTTCGAAAGCATCTCTGAGAAAAAACAAATTCTATTATCATACAAAACCCTTGAAGCCGAAGAACCTACCACAAGAAACATCGAACCGGTTGGTGTTTTTCACGATCACAACAATTGGTATTTTTTGGGTTATTGCCATTTACGAAAAGATTACAGACAATTTAGAACAGACAGAATTCAGGGTATTAAAAAAACTGACTGTTGTTTTACAATAGAACATGATTCCTTAGAAACTTACCTGAATAAAAACGAAACAATCCCGACAACTAAAGTCAGAATTTTGATTGATAAAAAAATTGCCCGGTATTTAGAGTTCGAAAGAAAATACCACGGTTATATTTCAGAAAAAGAAACAGACGGGCAAATAGAAATGACTTTTATGTGTCGCGATATAGAAAGCGGTTTTCCGCGTTGGTTTTTGATGTTTGGCGATTATGCCACAATTCTGGAACCAGAAAGCCTTAAAACCCGGGTTCTGGACTTACTTGACATTAATAGAAAAAGACTTTTATAAAAAAACTCCCAAAGACAAATGATAAGTTAGTCAGTGGGAGTTTTTATTTTATTGTTGATTTTTTACGACATTATAAAAATTATAGTCCGTATTTGAAGCGTCGGTTATACCAATACTTCTTCCGATGGTTACAATTTGACCTCTATGATAAGTGCCATGATTTACTACTTGCAATAAATAATCAGAAATTGGCAACTCGCAATGAAACCAGGGATTCTCAATTTTAATCGTTTTATACAATTGTTCGTCTGATAATGATGAAATAAACTCCGATAATTTTGCAGACGTATTTAATAAACCTTCAAGTATCTCATTTTTACCTAAATCAGCGTTTTCATTCCTTTCCGGCAAAGCAGTTTCGGCTATTATAGAAAACCAATATTGCTCTGTTTCCCAAATATGGTTAAGTGTTTTAATAATGCTCGTATAGCTCGAAGGAACATCTTTGCATAACAACTCATCAGATTTTGTTGTTAGCCAATTCACAAACTGTTGATTTACCCATAAATTGTAGGCAGCATAATTTGCCATTATTCTTTTTAAACTCATGATGCTTGATTTATATTATACCTTGAACAGATGATTTGGTTCATCAAAAACGTCTTGATTATAATGCTATCTTTCCCAGAAAAAAGGAGGTTCAATATTTAAAGCTCTTAGATACACATAGCCTTGTCCGCGGTGGTGTACTTCATTATCAATAAAATAAAGAATATTCTGGATTACCGGAAATTCGTATTGACCAAAAAGATTAAAGTTTTCATTAAAATCTTCAATTGATAATTTTTCCCAATACTGATTAATTTCTGCAGTTGCTTCGTCCCATTTTTCAAGATATTGCGCTTTAAAAATCAATTTTTCTGATCCTTCTTCGCTAAATGGTTTCACTTCTTTATTTACAATTCCTTTAAGTCCCGGAACTGCAATGGCCAAAAGTTCATCAGCCAGTTTAGAAAAAGTTCTCATTCCTCCTATCGAAAATTCAAAGAAATCTTTTTCAGGAAACAATTCAATTACGCGACGTGTAAGGGCGCGGTGACCTTGCCAGTGTTTCAACAAATCTTCAGGAGTAATTACTTGGGCAGCTAATGTTTTCATAGTTTTAAAGTTTTAATTATTTTTAATACTCCAAAATTATTGAGGGCCGGTGACAACAGTTTGTCAGCAGGAAAAAAAAGATTGATTTTTTTTCCTGCTGACAAACTTAGAGACGCACAGCAGTGTGTCTCTACGATATAGATTGTGGTTACATTTCGTTTTTCTTAAATCTTCGATTGAATCTTTATTTATTTCTTAGCCATTCAAACAAACGATGTGCATCTTCATACTTAAACAATTGCGTTCCTTCGTTCATTGTTGCAGCAGATCCGCAGGCAACTCCCCAGCGAATTACTTCTTTCAGGCTTTTATTTTGAGACAGTGCCCAAACCATTCCGCCTACCATACTATCTCCGGCGCCAACAGTACTTTTTTTGGCGACATTAGGCGCAGGAACATATTCGTATTCATCTTTAGTAACCAAAACAGCTCCTTGTGGTCCTAAAGAAACTACGACAATTTCGGCTCCGCCTTTTGCAATGATTTTTTTGGCGGCTTCATTTACTTCTTCCATTTCCAGACGCTCTACTCCAACTAACTTTGCGAGTTCACCAACATTTGGTTTTATAAGGTATGCTCCGGTTTCCAAAACTTTCTTTAAGGCTTCTCCTGAAGTATCTATGATTAATTTTGAATTTGATGCTTTGGCAATTTCAGCTACTTTTTGATAAAAATCAGTAGATAAACCTTCGTTTAAACTTCCGCTTGCTACGAGAAACTTTATTTTTAAATTCGAAATTGTTTTTAAAACTTTCTGAACTTCTGAATCAGATAAAACATCTCCAGTAAACCCAAAACGATATTGCGAATTGGTGTTATCATCGACAGCAATAAAATTTTCTCTGGTTGCTGTTTTAGTTTCAATAGTTTCAAAATCTACCTTTTCCTGTTGTACTAAATCTTTCAGCATTTCGCCAACGGGTCCGCCTGAAGTAAAAATGGCTAAGGAACTTCCGCGTAAGCGGGCAATAGCTTTAGAAACATTTATTCCGCCTCCGCCTGCATCGAATTGTGGTGTTCCACATCTTATTTTCTGCTCGGCAATCAGGCCTGAAAAATGGGTGCTTTTATCTACCGAAGGGTTTACGGTTAAGGTAACTATATCGAATGTTTTCATTTTTGTGTTTTCTTTAGATCTTTTAAAGATCCGAAAATATCATTTCTAAAAGAAGGAAATTCATAAAAGATTGAGACGCACCGGTTGCGTCTCTACCATTCATATCATATCTACATTTTCGTCTCTACCATATTACGGAATTAAAATTTGTACCTTTGCCGCTTAGAAACTTTGGAACTTAAAAAGAAATGATCGAAGATAAAAATCCGCAACGTACCAGTATAGCGCAATTAGGCGAATTTGGCTTAATTGAACACTTAACCAAAAATTTTGATGTTACTCAGGAATCTACCTTAAAAAGTATAGGCGATGATGCCGCTGTTCTTGATTTTAAAGACAAAAAAGTAGTTGTTTCTACTGATTTACTGATCGAAGGTGTGCATTTTGATTTGGCTTATATGCCTTTAAAACATTTAGGATATAAGGCAGTTGTTGTAAACATATCTGACATCTGTGCCATGAATGCCAGACCAACGCAAATAACGGTTTCTGTAGCCGTTTCTAATCGTTTCCCACTAGAAGCCTTAGAAGAATTATTTGAAGGGATTACACATGCTGCAAAAGAATATAAAGTCGATGTTATTGGCGGAGACACTACCTCATCACAAAAAGGATTAATCATAAGCATTACTGCTATTGGTGAAGCCAACGAAGATGAAATTGTATATAGAAATGGTGCTCAAAAAACCGATTTACTGGTCGTAACAGGAGATGTTGGTGCTGCTTATATGGGATTACAGGTTTTAGAACGTGAAAAACAGGTTTTTCAGGTAAACCCAAACAGTCAGCCTGATCTTGATATGTACAGTTATTTAATCGAGCGCCAGTTAAAACCTGAAGCACGAAAAGATGTTCGTACTTTACTACACGCTCTTGAAATTAAACCAACATCGATGATTGACATTTCAGACGGATTATCTTCTGAGATTATTCATTTGTGCAAACAATCAAAAGTGGGCTGTAATTTGTACGAAGATAAACTGCCACTGGATCCTCAATTTATTTCGACTTGCGAAGAGTTTAATATTGATAGTACAACGGTTGCTATTAATGGTGGTGAAGATTATGAATTGTTGTTTACGATTGACATTAATGACTTTGATAAAATAAAAGGAAATCCAAATTTCTCTATTATTGGTCATATGGCTGACGAAAGCGAAGGAATTAATCTGGTAACACGTGCCAACACTCAAATTCCTTTAAAAGCCCGTGGCTGGGATGCTTTGTCTGAATAAATTTTTAAAAATTTAAATAAAAAAAATCCAAATTCCAATGACATAATTAGTATTGGAATTTGGATTTTTTTAATTGGAATTTCTTTAATGTGGAATTTTCTATTTTGGAATTTATCTACAAAAGTCCTTTGCTTCTGGCTTCTTTCAATAAATCTTCATCAGAGCCTGATTTTACTTTGAGTAATTCTTTAAGGCTTACTTTACGCTTTTCGATTGCATTAATAGAAATCGGAATATACTGTGGCATATCTTCTACATCAGTTCCTTTTGATAAGTGAAATAAAATTTGCTTGTCGAACTCATCTATTTCAATCAAATTATGAGGCGACTGATTGATTATTTTCTGAACAGACTGACTGTAATATTTATCATTTTTCATCACTTTATCAAATGCAAAAAGCAATTCGTCAAAAGTGAGATCGTTTTTAATAACTAAACCATTGGGCTGAATGGTCCTGATAATTGTTTTTATTTTTAGCAGCTCCGTATACATCGTTAATAAAATAACCTTGCAATTTGGCATTTTCTTCAAGATTAGCTTTGCCAGATCTTCACCGGAAAAAATATCTTTTTCCTCATAAGCCGGCATGCTAATATCTAAAAAAGCGACATCAAAATGCGGTGTTTTTTCATCTTCGATTAAATCATATCCTGATTTACAGTCATGGGCCTGCGAAATTAAAAATTCATATTGGTGAGGATGGTAACGTGTTATCGCATTTTTATACCCCTCGATAATAAAAGGGTGGTCATCGACAATTAATATGTTCTTTTTAATTAATTGAGGATCTGGGGCGTTTGAATCAATTGTCATCTATTTTTGTAGGTTAATTTTCTGATCGATAGGGATTTTAATTAAAAGAAGCGTTCCTTCTCCTTTGGCAGACTTTAAAGTTACTGTGCCTTTACATTCTGCGGCTCTGTATTGAATATTATGCAAACCTATACCATCTTTTGATCTTTTGGCATTAAAACCAACTCCATCATCAGAAATAGACAAAACCAGATGATCTATTTCGCTTTTAAACTCCACTTTGATCGTGTTTGCATTTGCATATTTATTACAATTCTGAAGTGCCTCCTGAACAATTCTGTACAAATTAATTTTAACGGCATTACTAACCAATTCCCATTTAATATTAGAATCAAAAGATACTATTAATTTTGCCTCATAAGTGTTTTGTTGGTCTTCGAACAATTTGTTTAAAATCGCGATAAAATTATTAATTAAATCGGATTTCTCTCTATTTAGATCGTGTGAAATTTCACGAATATCTTGTTCGATATTTTTAAGTTCTGATAGATATTTTTTTCTTTTAGGAGCTGCCTCTGCTTCGTCGACTTTATCTAAACTATCCAGACTTATCCTGACCCCAAACATTCGACCTAAAACACCATCATGCAAATCCTGGGCTACTTTTTTCTTTTCTTTGATACGGGTGAGTTCGATATCGTTTTGCTGCGAAATCATCAAATTATAAATATCTTCGTTTGCTACTTGCTGCTGTTGCTTAAAGAGCAATTCTCTGTTTTTGGCTTGTTGCGTTTTATAAACATAAAAAAACAAACCTATTAGGGTACAGATGCTAAAAACGTAAATTAAGGTTTTATTTTTGTCTTGCAGGTTTGAATTTTGATCTTTTATTTCGTTGGTTTCATACTCAATACGAGAGAACTTTTCTCCCATTTTTCGTTCTGATTTTACCATCTTATCATTTAACTTAATATATTCTTCAGAATATACAGATGCATGTGTAGGATCAACCAAAGCAATTTGCTTTAGCGCTTCTAGTGTATTGATGAATTTATTTGATTTACGAGACAAAGTCAGTGCCTGTCTCGAAAACTGAAATGCTTTGAAAGTATCTTTTTGGAAAGCAAAATATTCTGAAAGGTGAATTTTACTGGAAACTACTCCCGAAGCAATATCAAGACTATCTCTAATTCTTAAAGATCTGTAAAACAAATCAGGTAATTGATCTTTTTCTTTTAATTTGAATTTCGAATAAGCCAGGTTATCTAAAAGAATTGCATACAAACTGGCTCTGTCTTCGAAAAGATTTTCTTGTTCCAATCCTTTTTCGAAAAAAAACTTTGCCTGTTTATAATCACCCATATTCATATAGATAAAGCCTATATTATTGAGTGAAGCTGCTTTATACTGATAAAATGATAATATTGATTTATCCTGTAAAATTGCTAAAGCCTTGTTTTGAAATTCTAATGCCTTTGTATATTCTTCTCTTTCATTATATAATATCCCTAACAGGTTATAACTTTCGTAATAAAGATCATTTACTTTTTCCTGTTTTTTTAAACTCCGTAACGCCTTAAAAACCCCTATTTCACTTTCAAAAAAATCACCTTCGTTATATTGCAGGCTAGCTTTATTTAAAAACGTTTTTGCTAAATTGTATTGATCATTTGTTTTTAAATAAAGTTTTTCGGCCTTAAAATAATTCATAAACGCACTATCAGAAATTGACTGTGATTCATAATAATCCCCTAAATACATATAAGCCTTGGCTATGTGCACTGAATCGTTAGATTTTTGTGCCCTTTCGAGAATTAATTTAGTTGTTTTAAGGTACGCTTTCCAATCGCTCATGTTGTAGTAACGATTGGCAACTTTAAAAAGATTTGCTTTATTAATCGAATCATCTTTCTGGCTTAAGATGATAGTTAAAGCTTTCTGACAATAGTTTTGTTTGATTTGTAAAGGCAAATTATTTTCGTTTGCTAACGAAAGATAGGTAGGAAGACTGTCTGCGGAGGAATTTATATTTTTATCTAATGATGTTTTCTTGGTACATGCCAGTAAAACGAAGAATAAAATTAATATTATTTTACATTTCTTTTTCAATTTGTGTCTTTGAATTTTACCAAAAATACTAAAAGTATAGACACAAAAAAAGGCTGTTAAAAATTAACAGCCTAATATAAATTTATTAAAATTGTAGCTTAATCTACTTTTTTATCTGTTCCGATAGATTGATTAACACTTGCAAAATTTAATTGTCTTGTAGTATAAGATGTTGATTGTTGATCACCTTTTTTTTGTTTACCTGTAGCACCTCCATCTATAGGCACGATTTTAATAGAATCTGAAGCTGTTAAAAAATTTGTAGTTTCAGGTGTAGCGAATGATGTTGCTACCATTACTAAAGAAAATAATCCGAATGTTAAAGCTGCTTTTTTCATGATCTGAGGTATTAAATGTTGATTTTTTTTGTTTTGGAGAATCATCGCTCTGTGCGAATCATGGTGTAAAACTAACTCCGGATTCAGAAAAAATTTACACAAAAAAACAGGTTTATGGTAGAACATACCCAATTGATAGTCAATGGGCACCAAATTTATGTAAATGCCTAATTTTTAGACTTCTAAGTAATTTCCTATAGAAAAATCTGCGATAATTAAGTCTACATTCGATTTGTAGGTTTTAGAAAAAGGGATCTTTTTAATCGAATTTTTGATGTAACAAACTGAGCTTCCGTTATGAATTCTCGCTATGTAATTTTTGTTGATGATATAACTATTATGAATTCGAATAAAAGGATGCGATAAAATAGCCTCAAAATGCTTTAAAGTTTTAAAAGCAGTGATCATTTCTCCGGATTTCAAGTAAATGTCTGTCGAATTATTATCAGCCTGAAAATAACAAATATCTGCGGCATCTATATATCGATAATCACCATACGATTTAATACACAAAATAAGTGGTTTCTCTATATTTTGTGTTTTTTGCATCAATGGAAGTGCGGGAGAAATAATTTCGTTTCTTATTTCGACAGCATTCATTTCCGGAATTGTTTTTTCAAGTTTTAAAATTGCTTTTAATAAGTCGATTGACTGAGCCGGTTTTAAAACATAATCAAATACACCGTATTGAATGGCCTCAAAAGCCAGTTCTCTTTTTGTTGTAGTAACAATGATCTTAGGTAATATGGATAAAAACCTGTAAAGCTCGTTTATAAAACCGAGCGACAGATTACTGGATAGTTCTGCCGGATCAATTTCTAAAAAAATAATCGAAGGCCGGTGTTCTAACACTAAATGCAAACCATCCTGATAATTCGTAGCCGAAGCCAGAAAAGTTAACTCCGAAAAACCATCTGCAATTGTTCTGGTTTTCAAAATACTTTCAGCATCATCGTCAATAATAATATACGAATACTTTTTCAATATTGGTCTTTGTTGATTTTTCATGAATCCCCGACAACTATCCCTTTAGTTTCATGAATACTTTTGAAAAAATTTATTTTAGTGTTTTATCCGCAATTAAAAATACGAATTTCAATTATTTTGGCATTTCATTGTTAATACATTGCAAACAAATGTTAACACATAAGGATGAAATGCAAAAAAATCCGTTGAAATGCGTTTGTAAAATTAAAAAAATCCCAAATTCCGATATGAAATTTGGGATTTTTTATAGTGTTGTTTTAAGAAAATTACATTTTCATCAACCAGTTTTTCATAGAAACTTCGTTCTCGATAATATCTTTCAATTCAGAAATTTTTACACGATCCTGTTTCATTGTATCTCTATGACGAATTGTTACTGTTTCGTCTTCGATTGTTTGGTGATCTACTGTAATACAAAACGGAGTTCCAAGAGCATCTTGTCTTCTGTAACGACGACCTACAGCATCTTTTTCATCGTATGCTACAGTGAAATCCCATTTTAAATCTTCGATGATTTTTTTAGCAATATCCGGTAATCCGTCTTTTTTAACCAATGGTAAAATAGCCGCTTTTGTTGGTGCTAAAACTGATGGTAATTTTAGAACTGTTCTTGTAGAACCATCTTCAAGAGTTTCTTCTTGTAATGAAGTTGCAAAAACAGCCAGGAACATACGGTCTAAACCAACTGAAGTTTCTACTACGTATGGCACGTAATTTTCGTTCAGTTCCGGATCAAAATATTGTAATTTTCTACCAGAATATTGTTCGTGCGCTTTTAAATCAAAATCAGTACGAGAGTGAATTCCTTCTAATTCTTTGAAACCAAATGGGAAATTAAACTCTATATCTGCCGCAGCATTTGCGTAATGTGCTAATTTTTCATGATCGTGAAAACGGTAATTCTCTTTTCCTAATCCTAAAGATAGGTGCCAGTTTAAACGTGTTTCTTTCCAATGGTGGTACCATTTCATTTCGTCACCCGGGCGAACGAAAAATTGCATTTCCATTTGTTCGAATTCACGCATACGGAAAATGAATTGTCTTGCAACAATCTCATTTCTAAATGCTTTACCCGTTTGAGCGATTCCAAAAGGAATTTTCATACGACCTGATTTCTGCACATTCAGGAAATTCACAAAAATACCCTGAGCTGTTTCCGGACGTAAATATAAATCCATTGCAGAGTCTGCAGAAGCTCCTAATTTAGTCCCGAACATTAAGTTGAACTGCTTTACGTCTGTCCAGTTTTTAGAACCGGTTTCAGGATCAGCAATTTCTAATTCTTCAATTAAAGCTTTTACATCCTGAAGATCATCAGTCATTCCTTTTGCAAGTCTTGATAAAATTTCTTTGTATTTCGAAAGATATTCTACAACGCGTGCATTTGTGGTAACAAATTCTTCTTCATTAAATGCATCTCCAAAACGAGCTCTCGCTTTTTCGATTTCTTTTTGAGCTTTTTGATTGATCTTTTCAGCATGATCTTCAACCAAAACGTCAGCTCTATATCTCTTTTTTGAATCTTTATTATCAATTAACGGATCATTAAAAGCATCAACGTGGCCTGAAGCTTTCCAGGTTGTTGGATGCATCAATATTGCAGCATCAAGGCCTACAATATTCTCATTCATCTGAACCATTGATTTCCACCAATATTCACGGATATTCTTTTTTAACTCGACACCATTTTGTGCATAATCATACACTGCACTCAATCCATCGTATACTTCGCTTGACGGAAAAATAAATCCGTACTCTTTTGCGTGCGAAACCACATTCTTAAATAAATCTTCTTGTTTTGCCATAGTGATGCAAAAATATAAAAAGTACGTTTAAAAAAAAGAAAAATTATAAAGATTGAGAGATTGATTTCGTTATTTTTGTAACTAAATTCTGTCTATTTGTGTTTAATTATATTATTGACCTGTTTTTTCCCAAAGTTTGTGCCGGATGTCACACTATTTTGGTTAGCAACGAAAATGTATTTTGTACCAATTGCCGTCATGAATTGCCTCTTATCCAATACCATTTAGATTAAAAAAACGAAGCGGTCAAGAAATTTTATGGCAAGATTGCTATCGAACATGAATAGGCGCTTTTGTATTTTAACAAAAAAGGAATCGCTCAGGAACTTATTCACAACCTAAAATATAAAGGCCACGAAGAGATTGGAACTGTTTTAGGAAATTGGTATGTTGAAGATTTAAAAGAACTCGTTTTAGAAACTCCTTTTGATGTTGTTATTCCTGTTCCGTTACATCCTAAAAAATTCAGGGAACGCGGCTACAATCAGGTTACAACTTTTGGGAAGGCTTTAGCCAAAGGTTTCAGCATTCCTTACAATGATGCTGTTTTATATCGAAAAAAATATTCCAAAACACAATCAAAAAAGAATCTCGTGGGGAGATCCGATAATATCGAAAATATATTTGATGTGATTTTTACAGAAGAAAATCAAAACAAACATTTTTTAATTGTAGATGATGTTTTAACAACCGGTGCCACTCTCGAAGCATGCTCAAAAGCTTTATTAAAAATTCCCGCGGCTAAAATTAGTATTGTCTGTATGGCGATGGCGAACTCCTAGAATTAAATTCCAAACTTTTATACGAAATTTAAAAATTCCAACTTTTATAGTTTTAATAAACAATCAATTTCTTCACAGTTCTGTCGTCTCCATCAATAACGGTCACAAAATACATTCCTGCAGACAGATTTGTTACATCGATGTTCTGATTAAAATGATGCGCTTTATCAAAAGAATTATAATATACTTTTTGACCAGCAATGTCATGCACAAAAACCTCAATTCTGTTCAAAGAATCACTTTCGAACTGAATGGTAAGATTACCTCTGGTTGGATTTGGATGTATTGCAAATTCTATTTTTTCCAGACTAGGTTCTCCCAGACTAAAAGTTTGATTACAAATATTTACCGCAGCTGAATTTATTGTTCCAAACCTGCCTGTAACTGCATCGCGAACTTTTAAAGTCCACGTACCTTTAGGATCCTGCCCATTAAATACACTTAATAAATCTACCGGAATAACAATTTGGCTGGTTATTTTAGAACAATCTAAAGGAACTCCGGCATCGTCAAACTGCAAGGCCAAAGTAGACTGGATTCCACCACAGCTTTTATTGTTATATAAATTAACTGTTGTTCCTTGTGGGCTTACGATCTGAATTTCGACATCAGAAATTCTTTCATGTGTAAAATTCACCATCACATTTACGTCAGAAACAGTTCCTGTCGAAGCGGGTACATTCACGGTTTTGGTCGTAAATGAACTTGAAAACGGAATATCAAAAGCGTTTCCGAAACTATAAGAATCACAAGTTGTCGTAGAGGTATAACCAACTGCGAATGACTGGCTATTTATGGCATAATAGATATTAGCTGTTGGTTCAACCAAAACCCTGCAATTTGTTGAAGCTTCTACACTTGTTGGAATCTGTACAGATTGAGAACCATCGTTTGGAGTATTTGAAGCCAGAACAATCGGAAATGTCAATCCGCCATCTATAGATAATTTGATATTTACATTTGAAGAGCCTTGCAAAGTATTGGTATTATTCACACTCCATGTTATGGTTTGAAATGATCCTGTTTGCCAGCTTACATCATTGGTGTTTTGTGAGGTTACTGCAAAAGGGCCGGCATTACCAGCCACATTCACCACCATTTCGTCACTATTCGTTTGCGCCAGTCCCTCTGCTCCATTATCTCTAGCTGTTAGAGTAAAATGCAACGTTCTTGCAATAGATGAAACAGACTCCCAGGTTGTGGTTAATTTATTTCCAAGAACAGTGCTTAAAGCCGGCATATAGCGAACCAGAGAATTAGACGGAATTATAGACCTAAACAATGGTCCGTCAGGTTTTGTGGGGTAAGCAACACTATTACTATTTGCCGTTGATGACGATATTGCACTATCAAATTGTTCCCAGGTATAAGTTGCGGCAGCACCATTAGAACCTGTACCTGTTAAAATAAACGGTGTACTTATTGGAATTGTATAATCTGTACCGGCATAAATCGCAGGCGGATTATTTTCTATTGCAGTGCTTGCCGGGCAACTTTTTGTGGCAAGATTGCTCTGAATTTGCCAAATACTCGTATAGGCAAAATAATCATCTGAATTATCTTGAACATCATAGTTTGTTATTCCGGCATAACCCATAATAGTAGATCCGCTTCCTGGCTCCACATTCATGCCTGTTCTTTCTGTACCATCGAAAGAAAAAGTGTGATTTGCTCCCAATTGATGTCCCATTTCATGTGCAACAAAATCAATATCAAAAGTATCTCCCTGAGGTTTATTATTAGATGGTGAAGTATAACCACTACCCTTACCTATAACATTTGATGCTGTTGGGCTTTCGCAAACGCAACCTATACAAGCTGCATTACCACCGCCTCCAGAAGCTCCAAACAAATGTCCTATATCATAATTTGCATCGCCAATAACGGTTGTTAATGTACTCTGAAGTTCCTTGCTCCAGTAATCATTACCATCTGATTTATCTTCTGATGTTCCTTTGGCAGCATCAGAATAGGGGTCTGTTGCGGCATCGGTATAAATAACTGCATTGGTATTGGCAATTAAAACCAATTTTACAGCAAGATCTCTATTAAAAACTCCATTTACTCTTGTCATGGTAGCATTCATTCCTGCTAATGCACCCTCTTTTGTTCCTCCAAAATAAGCAGTATATTCACCTGTACAGGAAATTGCTAGTCGTAAGGTTTTGAAAACTTTATTATTTGCAGCTGACTTTGCTGTTTTTGACGAAGTATTTACATCTGGAATTGCATTTGTTGTTTTACACTCTAATCGCGCTGTAGATGGCAGATCATTTTTTGTAAACAAAACATACCCTAACTTATCTTCAGGATCTTGCTCAATATATTCGGAAGGTTTCTCAGAACGAAATACCATGGTCTGAACACCAATTGGTGCAACGCTAAAATGAATTTTAGCCGATTTATCATCTACCCCTATTCCTTCATAAGCTCTTATCTCAGGATATTTTGATTGCAGTTCCGGTTCAAAATTAGAAGATTCCCACACTGTAAATCTTTCCAGAACACCATTAGGATTTGGTATTGTAATTTGTGTTGTATTCTTTTTTGATGATTTATCAGTTGTACCGGAAAGTTTCGATTTTAAAAAATCGGTATTAAGTTTATAGTAAAGTCTTTCTGAATCAGACGAATTTATCCTCTTGCTAACAGAAGCTGAACTTACTTTTTGCCACAAATTATCACTTTGAGCATAAATATTTGCACAACAAAAAATAAAAAATAAAAGAAGTAGATTTTTTTTCATACCCAAATGATAATTGACGAATCAAAATTAAGTGAATTAAATTAAACTCTTACATATCTGCGACAATTAATGCTTTTTAGTCGACAAGTTGTTACATTTTATATAAAATAGCCCGATTCTCATTAAAAATCAATTCGGCTTAGTATAAAATTTAAAATAGATAGTATAAATTTGCACCATCTTAAATTATTTGTTTTGAAGCTCTTTCATTCTATAAACGATTTTCAGTCAACCAAGAAAACAATTTTAACTCTTGGTACCTTTGACGGCGTACATATTGGTCATAAAAAAATTCTTGAGCGAATTACTCAAAATACTGAAAACGGAAAATACGAAAGTTTAGTGCTCACTTTTTTTCCGCACCCAAGAATGGTTTTACAGGAAAAATCAGAAATAAAACTTTTGAATACTATTGCTGAAAAAACAAAACTTCTGAAAGCAACCAGCATCGAAAATCTTGTTATTCATCCGTTTAATGAAAGTTTTTCCAGATTAACCGCTGAGGAGTTTGTACATTCTATTTTGGTAGATCAATTTCATATTCAAAAAATAATTATTGGTCACGATCACCGTTTTGGAAGAAACAGAACAGCCAATATTGATGATTTAATTGCTTTTGGAGCTGAATACGGTTTCGAAGTCGAACAAATTTCGGCTCAGGAAATTCAGGATGTATCTGTAAGTTCTACCAAGATCAGAAAGGCTTTAAACGAAGGAAATATGGATTTGGCCAATGACTATTTGGGATATTCTTATTTTTTAACAGGTGAAGTGGTTAAAGGAAAACAATTAGGAAGAACAATTGGTTTCCCTACTGCCAACATCAAAATTGAAGAAGAATACAAGTTAATTCCAAAAGTTGGTGTTTATGTAGTGAAAGCTTTAATAGAAGAAAAAGATTTTTTTGGGATGATGAATATTGGTTATAACCCAACTGTAAATGGACAAAACCAAACTATCGAAGTCAACTTATTTGACTTTGATGCTGATATTTATGGTCAAAAAATCGAAGTTTCGTTGCTGCAATATCTTCGCGAAGAACAAAAATTTGGTTCGCTCGATTTACTGAAAGCCCAATTAAAACAGGATAAACAAGATGCTTTGGCTTTTGTTAGTCAGCTTTAAGAAATACCTGAATATACTTTTCACCATTTTTAAATCATTGTAGTTATTTTTTTAGTAAATTTGACATAGAACTCTGTTTGTCAAATATTTACTATTAACTTCTTTAAAAATAACCACTATGAAATTACCTAAAGAAATAACCAACGGTTTCCTGATATTCCTTGGTATAGGAATTTATTTTTTATTGATGAACGTATTAGGTTTAGCTCATTTATTCTATTTACGTACGCTGAATGTATTTTTTATATTTTACGGCGTAAACAAAACAATGAGGATGAACCTGCAGGAAGGAGAAACTAATTTTGTATCGAATGCCGTTTCTGCTATGGCAACTTCTGTGGTTGGTGTGGCGATGAGCGTTTTCGGGTTACTGGTTTATAGTTATGCACGAGGCGGTGACGCTTATGTAAAAACACTATCAGAAGCTTTTATGTTTGGAGGAAATCCTTCGGTACCTACTTACTGTATTTGTTTATTATTTGAAGGGGTTGCTTCTTCGGTAATTGTCACTTTAATGATGATGCTGTATTGGAACAACAAGTATGTAGCCGATTAATATTTTCAAAATAAATAATCATTTAAGCATTCTAAAATCATATAATAACAAAAAAATATGATTTTAGAATGCTTCTTTTTTGAAATTTAATGAAGAATATTCATTTAAAGGAATCTATATTATTGATTAGAACAATTTAATTACATTTGAAGCTACAAAAACAATAAACCAATGAACGCCACAAAACATAACTGGACTAAAGACGAGATAATCGCCATATATAATAAACCTATGATGGACCTGCTGTATGAAGCAGCAACGATACACAGGCAAAAACATGATCCTAACGTCGTTCAGGTATCGACTTTACTTTCTATCAAAACCGGCGGCTGTCCTGAAGACTGTGGTTATTGTCCGCAAGCTGCACGTTACAACACTGGTGTCGAAGGAAATGATTTAATGAGTGTAAGTCAGGTAAAAGCTCAGGCTTTACGTGCCAAATCCAGCGGATCATCCCGCGTTTGTATGGGTGCTGCGTGGAGAAACGTAAAAGACGGTGAAGAATTTGATCAGGTTTTAGAAATGGTTCGTACCATAAACAAACTTGATATGGAGGTTTGCTGTACTCTGGGTATGATTACCGAAAACCAGGCACAACGTTTGGCAGAAGCTGGTTTGTATGCTTACAATCACAATTTAGATACTTCTGAAGAATATTATAAAGATGTAATTTCTACCCGTGGTTTCGAAGATCGTTTGCAAACTATAGAAAATGTTCGTAAAACGAATGTTACGGTTTGTAGCGGAGGAATTATTGGTATGGGAGAAAGCATCGAAGACAGAGCAGGAATGCTTGTTGCTCTTTCTACTTTAAATCCGCAACCGGAATCTGTGCCCATCAATGCTTTGGTTGCAGTTGAAGGAACTCCGATGGAAGAAGAAAAACCGGTTGAAATCTGGGAAATGATTCGTATGGTTGCTACAACAAGAATCGTAATGCCGGATACACAAGTACGTCTTTCTGCGGGAAGAACCAATATGAGCCGCGAAGGACAGGCAATGTGCTTTTTTGCCGGTGCAAATTCTATTTTTGCCGGAGATAAATTGCTTACAACGCCAAATCCTGATGTTCAGGAAGACATGAAAATGTTTGACTTATTGGGGTTGATTCCGCAAAAACCATTTGTTAAAGTTTCACAGCCTCAAACCGTTGAAGCAGCTGACTCTCAGTTCGCTCCGTTAGGCGAAAAACCTAAATGGTCGAGACCCGGACATACGATTGAAAGAAACCTTGAGGCTTCGATCAAATCAAAAAATTAATTAAAAGAGTTAACAACTTTCAAGAAATATTTCTAAATTGCTTATAGCAGAGAGCTATAAGCAATTTTTTTATTTAAAGAGATGAAGTTAACACAAATCGAAAGGGTAAAAAAGATCTCAAAATCTGATTTTATTTCCCAATATGTAAAAAAACAAATTCCAGTTGTTATTGAAGAGCTAACCGAAGATTGGCCGGCTTATCATAAATGGAAACTACACTATATCAAAGAAATCGCCGGCGATACTATCGTTCCTTTATACGACAATAGACCCGTAAATCATGAAGATGGCTTTAATGAAGCGCATACTACAATGAAAATGAGCGATTATATCAATCTATTAGAATCAAAACCAACTAATTACCGCATCTTTCTTTATAATTTAATGAAGGAAGTGCCAACATTAAAAGATGACTTTTTATGGCCAGATATTGGTTTAAGATTAGTCAAACAAATGCCGATGTTATTTTTTGGCGGAGAAAACTCGAAAGTGTTCATGCACTATGATATTGATTATTCGAATATTCTGCATTTTCATTTTCATGGCGAAAAACAATGTATGATTTTTGCGCCGGATCAGTCGAAATATATGTACAAAGTTCCGCATGCATTAATTTCAAGGGAAGACATTGATTTTGACAATCCTGATTATGAAAAGTTTCCCGCGCTTCAAAATGCCGAAGGTTATATCACGAATCTAAAACATGGCGAAGTTTTGTATATGCCCGAAGGTTATTGGCACTACATGAAATATTTAACGCCCGGATTCTCTATGAGTTTGCGTGCTTTCCCTAAAAACATTACCAATTTATCCAAAGCCGTTTACAACGTTTTTATCATGCGTCATTTTGATATTTTGATGCGTAAATTCAAAGGCCAGAAATGGATTGATTATAAGAATGAAAAGGCGATTACTAATACTCATGAGAACTTGCGAAAGAGTGCCTGAAAAAATTAAATAAAAAAGCTCCTATAGTTTTATAAAACTACAGCTGCTTTTATCTTAATTCTTAAAATAAAGTTTTTTTGGTTGTTGTAAAATCATTTTCCAAAGTTACTTTCACCAACAAAACCTGATTAGCAGATTGCAGGTTCTGAATTTGTAAAGCTTTATTTCCAACTTTATTTTTATTATAAAGTAACTTTCCGGAAATATCGTAAATCATAACTTCTTTTATATTTTCGATGGAAGACGATATATTTATGGCTTTATTTTTTACAGAAACGGAAATTCCGTTTTCATGATTTTTAAAGTCTTCAGTTCCTAGTGATTTATCTGTGTATCTTAAAATCAAACGATCTGTAAAAGTTCCTATTGCGGTAGTAAAAGTATAATTACTTGCTCTTAGATCATGGATTACTCCGGTTATTTTATCTTCGAGATAAATTGCTTGAGTTGTCATATATCCATCTACTTCGTCTATCGAAATCGTAAAATCACCTTCAATTGTCGTTCTGTATCCTAACGGAACAATATCAGTATCTACAAATGGCAAGGCACGACCTTGAATTACAAGTTTAGTGGTATTAACCATACTATAAAAATCAAGATATGGATTACCATTAAAACTTACTCCATCAAATTTGCTTTCATAAGCATTAGTAGCACCTTGTATATAACCTATCAAAATTTGTTTAAAAACTCCTTCTGCATTAGACATATTTAGCCAGATGCGATTTTTTTCAACAGTAGCTTCTTTTGAAGTTTCGGATGATTTGAAAAATTGACTGTTATTAGCTCCTCCTGATCGCATTGAATTATTGTAAATCACAGGTCCTGCTAAACGTCCACTGGCAAAAAATGCCTGACCAGCCCCTATTTTACCTGTTGGTTTTTTACCATTATCATTTGCAGGATCGTCTGAATGTCCAGGATCTGATTTTGCAGATTTTGCAGTTGCTACACCACCACTAAGGTTATAACTGGCATAATCGTTTGGATTATAATCATAATTTCCAACAGGGGTTACAGCCGTGTTGTGCGTCCAAAAATAAAGAGTTCCGTTTAAAACCGTATTACCCAATATAAGAGCGTCTGCACTTAAAGCCGATGGATAAGGATTTCCAATTAAACGATATTTACCCACCTCTAATGGTTCGCCTGTTAGATTTCCGTTATTCGGAACTCCAATAAAATTAGCAGTGTAATCCGTTTTTGAATCATTTGGATAATTTTCAGGACCACGAATAATATATCCTTTTCCAACAACCATATCGGCGTTTCTATCAGCATCAATCCAGCCCGAACCATGATGATAATAAAACATATCCGGCTTGGTATCAGGTGAGACTTTAAGCAATTGCTGTGGTTTTACAGGTGTTGACCAATACACAAAATCAGCCTGACGAATACCAATTGTACGCATGTATTTGATATTCCCTGAATTAGTTGCATTATTAATCTGAACTAAACTTGCATTATTTTGAAATGTCAATTCCGTCCCTACTGACAGATCAACGACCAATTCATTTTCAATCGTTAAGGTATGCAATTGATTTATGCTCACTTTTTTACCTGCGTTAACCTTACATGTACAACCATTTATATCACCACTTGAAGAAAAATCATCGGCAAAAATAATATTTTGATCCAATGTTGTTGTTGCTCCATTCGACCAGCCTCCTGCGATGGTATAGGTATTTGTTATTAAAGGATTTATTACAATATTTTGTAAAGGCAGCGAAACACAGCTTCCCGGGTATTGAACAGAAAAATTATAGGCGCCAGGAATTAATCCCGTAATAGTATACCTAGTTAAATCGGAGCCGATTCCTCCTATATACATATTAGAAGCCGTTCCGCTTTGAATAATTGTATAATCATTTCGATTTGGTAAATTTTTTAAAACTACACTACCAGTTGGAACAAGACATGTGGGCTGCAATGGAGAATTATTTTGTGGGGTAGATGGCACAGGTTGCACTAATAAAGGATAAGTTGATGTTGCAACATAAGGAGTTGAACAAGTTGGTGAAGCTGTCACTGTCATTGTTAACATTACCTGATTCCCTCCATCCGCTATTACAGAATTATATGTTGGTGTTAATGTTGTTGCGTTTGTAATTGATCCTGCCCCATTATGTGTCCATAAAATAGTCCCGTTCGTTGCTGAAGTTCCACTTACAGTAGCTGATCCGTTTGCACAAATTGTTTGTGAACCTGATGAAACAGCTGTTGGTGCGCCCTGAATATTGACTGTATAAGTAGCTGTTGCTATTTGTGGCGAACAGGCATTATTACTGGTAACAGTCATTGTTAAAACAACTGTTCTCGCTGTTCCGCCTAAAGAAGGAGTGTAAGTAGGGCTGAGTGTTGTAGGATTAGACAATATTCCAGAACCTCCACTAAAAGTCCATTGAATACTACCGTTTGTTGCTGAAGCTCCAGTTACAGTAGCTGAAGCATTAGAACAAATTGTTGTACTACCTCCAGCCGTAGCTGTTGGTAAATTAGAAATTGTTACTGTAGATTGTAAAGAAGAAGCGCTTTCACAGCCTCCGGGATTGACTATTTTTACAGTATAACTTCCTGCAGCCGTAACTACAATACTTTGCGATGTAGCACCTGTTGACCATACATTATTTGTAGCTGAACTGGAAGTAAGGGTGACATTACTAGTTTGACAAATATTTAAGGATCCGGAAGCTGATATTGTAGGGGCGACAGGAAGGGCAAGAGTAGTTATAGAAATTGGAGATGGCACTCCATAAGGACTAATCCCACAACCATTTCTTGCGAGAACTCTATAGTAATAAACAGTTGCCGGTGTCAATCCTGTAAAATTATAATTTGTCGCGGTGATTCCTGTATAAGTTTGAGTCGCTGTAGTGGCAGGAAATGTATTATTTGTAGAAATCTGTACCTCGTAAGTTAAAGCATTTGTTGCAGCACTCCAGGACATTGTAAACTGAGTACACAAAACCCCCGAAGAAGCTACGGCTGTTGGAGCCAAAGGAGCGCTATTTAATGTTGTTGCTCCTTGCACAGTAGAGTAAGCTACACTATTACCACAACCATTTCTACCTTTTATTCTGTAATAATATGTAGTTGAGGTTGATAAACCTGTAACTATATAGCTAGTTACATTACCAACATCAAAGGAATTATAGCCTGTAACAAAAGTACCAAAACCTGGATCAGTTGAAACATCTAATAAATAACTTGTTGCATTTGTTTGTGTATTCCAGTTTGCAGTAAATACAGTACAAAAAATATTTGTAGCTGCAGTAGAAACAACAGTTGCCGGAATAGCACTTGTAGTTGTTATATTTTGCACTGTAGCTGTTGATGAAGAACTGGCAGCACAACCATTTTGCGCCCGGATGCGATAATAATAAGTAGTACTTGGAGACAAACCAGTTACTGTATAACTTGTTACATTACCAATATTAAGGGAACCATAACCTGAAACGAGACTAACAAAATTGACATCTGTTGAAACGTCTAATAAGTAATTTACTGCATTTATTTCGGCCGTCCAGTTGGCTGTAAACACACTACACACTACATTTGTAACTGGTGCTAAAACAACATTACCCGGAACAACTGCAGGTTTATATGTTATGGTATTAGAATTTGCACTAATGCAGGTTCCGCTATATGCTCTGACTCTATAATAATAAGTAGTTGCGTTACTTAAACCTGTAACATTATATGTTAGCACGTTTCCAACGTTTAAAGCGTTATATATACCTACAAAACTACCAAAATTAATATCTGTCGAGACATCAAGCACATAATAACTTGATCCTGAAACGGCTTGCCAATTTGCTGTAATTTGTGTACAGGTAGCTCCTGTTCCAGCCAAAGCAATTGGTGCAGTTCCAGAAGAGATTGTAGTAACTGTAACAGTATTACCTGAAGTTAAAGGTCCGGTAGTACAATTATCAGCAGCATTTGTACTAGTCCCTGATGTTAACGATGTAACGGCTAAACTTTTAGTTCCTAAAGTTGTAAAACCGGGAGCTATAAATGACCCCGTATTTCCGGCTCCGGTTACATTCATATTAACAGGAGTTTGTGCCACTCCGTTTACCTGATAAGCAACACTATAAAGACCAACTGGTAAATTACCGTTAAGTACTATACTTGATGATGTTCCTGAACATAAATCAACAATTGATGCTGTAATACTTGTTAAAGTATATATAGGACAATCATAAGAAATCGTCACCATTCCTGCTCCTCCTGCTCCTCCTGTTCCTATTGCACCTAATAAAAGAGAAGATTTTGATCCACTTCCTCCACCTCCAGGTTGAGTACCTGCAATCCCATTAGAATTTCCTAATAAACCACCTCCAACCGCTGCCCCTCCATCTCCACCATTATTTCCACCTTTACCACCAGCTCCTGAAAAAACATTAACCAAGGCAGTTTGCCCCGTTCCACCAGGAACTCCGTTCATATTTGATTGACCAATGCAATCTGATGCAGCTCCAGCTAAACCTCCAGCTGCAGTACTGCCTGCTGAATTCAATGTATTTTGCTGACCGCCTTTACCACCAACTGCAGAAATATAACCCGCAATAATTGAAGAATTTCCCGTTTGTCCGATATTATTTCCAATACCTCCTGCCCCCCCCGCGCCTACTATCACAGATAAATTTGTTATACCGGGAAGCATCGTATATGTACCACTAGCAAAAGCGCCGCCGCCGCCGCCGCCGCCGCCTCTTTGCAAACTTACCAAAGGAACGGTTGTACCTCCACCTCCACCTCCACCTCCCCAAGCGTTCATAGTTACGGAAGGAACACCAGCTGGAACGTAAAAACTACTCGTTACTGTATTTGAAAAATTAACTGTTTTGGTTTGTGCGTAAAAATATAAGGGAAATGCAACTAACTGAAGCGTAAGTAAAATTCTTTTCATTGTGGTATTTTTTTATATTAAAAAACATAAACTATTGATCAGAAAAATCTAACAGCATGATTTATAAATACCTCAATAAATAAAACAAGAATACAGGAAGAGCTGATCCTAAAATTACAATTGAAAGAATAATGTAATAAGTACTTTTTGTTTCATTTAAGTGGGGTAATTAAATTCAGCAATCAGCATTAGGGCAAATAAAAAACTAAAAAACAGATGTTCGTTTTAGTTCAAGTGGAAAGTATAAGAATTGTCTTAGTTGGCTTTTATACAAATATAGTAACAAGGTACGATTTTATTTACATTGAAATCAAAAAAAACAATCAAAAATGTAGGAATTTAACACTTCTAATGATTTTATATCGACTAAAAAACAATGGGTTAGCCTTTAAAATAAAGATATAATGACTTATTGAGTATCAAAAAAACGAATGAAAGAATTATTTTTTTTATCAAAATTAAAACATGTAAGAATTAACCTGAGTTTATATCTCTATATTAAAACCTGCAATACCCACTTTTAGTGATATTTTAATAACAAAAAAATCCATCAACCGAGGCTGATGGATTCTTTTTTTAGGATTAATATATTATCTGTCTGTTATTGAAATATGATTTTTCTGGTCGTTGTAAAATCATTATCTAAAGTCACTTTTACCAATAAAACCTGATTGCTTGATGGCAGGTTTTGAATTTGAAGTTCAGTATTGGAAACTTTTGTTTTGTTGTAAAGTGTCTTTCCTGTGATATCAAAAATGGTAATCTCTTTTATATTTTCTTTTGATGAAATTATGTTAATTACTTTGTTTTTTACCGAAATTAAAATTCCGTCCTGGGTA